>CANRDX010000005.1 GCA_947629485.1 uncultured Clostridia bacterium | reverse complement strand
CCGTTGTCGCGCAAAGTTTTCTTGTGGATAGCCGTTTCATACTTGTTACGGGAGAAGCGGTCTAATTTGTAAACGAGGATATACGTCCATTCCCGCCTTGCGCTGTCCTTAATCATACGCTGGAAGTCGGGGCGGTTGTCGTTTGTTCCTGTCATGGCGCGGTCTATGTAGGTGTCGAGAATGAGAATGTCGTGCGCTTTGGCGTAATCTTCGCACACTCTCAACTGTCCCTCAATGGACTGCTCCGATTGGCTGTCCGAACTGTATCGGGCATAGATAACTGCTGTGTTCATAATTCATAACTCCTTATAAAATAGATTTTTTGCCTTTCGGCGCGGGCGATCCTAAACGAAAACGCATTGGCGGTTTTATCGTTGTCTGTCCGCTATGCTTTCCGGCAAGGGCGGCGAATTTGATCTCGGAAAGCGATATCGAAACAAAGAGGTCGCGCGATGAAAATAAAGCGAAAGTCATGTATGGCATTGCGATCTGCTCTGTCGTTTTGGCGGCGCTCTTTGCGCTGCTTGCATACTTTTTGGAACAGCCCTATTTCTACATCGGCGCACTGATTTTCGCCGTACTGTATATCGTTTTCGGTTTGCTTTCAAAACCGCGCTTTCGGCGCGCTCCCTCGAAAAAGGCGGCGCTTCCCTATGCAATATCGTACGTACTTCTGCTGCTGTTTCTCATCGGGCTGGTAGTCTCGACGCTCGTTACATTATAATATTGCACGCTTGATTTTTACGAAGATGTGTGGTATAATCACATCGAAAAGCATGAATTTGGCGGAAAGGACGTCATGAAGAAATATATCCTGCCGTTAGCGATCCTTACGATTTTCATGGGTTTGGCAGTCACGCTTTGGCTAACGAAAGACAATCTTTTTTATTTATTTAATTTCGGATACATCGGACTTTCACTTTCTTTGGGTCTTTTTCTCTTCATAAGGAAATATCAATATGCCCGCCGCGTGACCCAACTCTGGTCGGCTTATACATGTTGGTCTATCTTGGATTGGTCTGCAATGAGAACATGCAGATAGAGGGATTCTGGTATTATTTATTTACAGGCGTTTTTGAAGCGGCAACGATACATTATGCAGTGGCAAAGATCTTCGGTCCGCTGATCTTCGGAAGAGGTTGGTGCGGTTATGCTTGTTGGACTGCAATGGTTTTGGACTTTCTTCCCTATAAACGTCCCCAAAAGCCGCGAAAGAAATGGGGATGGATCCGACTTGTCGTGTTCTTTCTGTCGCTCGCCTTTGTCGCCGCCCTCTTCCTTGCTCATGTGGGAAATTGGGAAAGGATCATGTTTTGGTCGTTTATCATCGGAAACCTGCTTTACTATGCCGTCGGGATCGTTCTTGCCTTTTGTATGCGGGATAACCGCGCCTTTTGCAAATACTTCTGCCCCGTTACGGTTTTCTTAAAACCTATGAGTTACTTTTCTTTGCTGCGGATAAAATGCGACAAAAGCAAGTGCGTTTCTTGCGGCAAGTGCAAACAAGTCTGCCCGATGGATGTAGACGTCACCGATAATTCCAGAAAACGCAAGAACGGTACAGAGTGCATCCTTTGCATGGAGTGCGTCAAGAACTGTCCCACGAAGGCATTGTAAACTTCATGGCGAGGCAATTTAAGCGATATCGTTGGATTTTCATTCCGGGGAGGGGAGGTTATGAACATCGGGAAGCTGCGCGCCGAGATCGATTCCAAATATGAAGAATTAAAGTCGGCGCTCTGCGTGACAGATCTCAACAAGATAAAAGCGCGCACATTGGAAATGCACGCTTTGGTGCATCCCGCCATCATTTCGGGCAGAAAAGAAAAAACGCTCGCCGACTTCGTTTGGGAGCACATGACGGACGGCAATCAAAACGAATTGGTTCCCAGAAAGAATTTTGATTCCGATCTGCATTATGACGGAACGGCTACCGTGCCGCTCGTGTGGCAATTTTGGCATACATACCGTATAGAAGATCTGATCTCCAATATTTTGATGGGGAACAGAGAGCAAATCTTCAATTCCGAGTGGCAAAAGAGAATAGGCGCGCCGATCAAAGATACGGGCAATGCTTTGGAATTTGACGAGGCGATAAAATTCGGCAAAGCCATTGACGCAGAGGAATTATATCGCTATATGATCGCCGTGGGTAAAAACACAAGGGAGATCATCGGTTCCCTTACGTTCGATCAAATCCATTCTATGGTGCCCGAAGAGTGGGTCATGCGCATTTTTGAAGAGGGAGGGGTCACTGCCGATCTTCGCTCCGTTTGGCTGTTGGTCTTCTGGGGGCGGCTTACCGTCGGCGGAATGATCCTGACGCCCATCACCTGTCATCATACGATGCACCTTTACGCCTGTTTGGATAAAATACGGTGAATCCGAGCTTTTGGCATAGGGCATATCACGATCGGCTGTAAGAACATCGAAGGGTGAATTTCAATTTGAAGGAGAAGGGAAGTGGACGTCACATTGCATCTCATGCGCGTTGACGAGAAAGTACTGCTCGCGCGGTTCATGGAGTTATATAGTTATGAATTTTCCGCCTATACCGGCGATGATATCAATGAGTACGGGTGCTACGGATACGATCACATCGACGATTATTGGAACGAAGAGGGGCGCTTTCCCTATTTGATACGCGTTGACGGCAAGATCGCGGGATTCGCTCTCATCTGTCCGCATTGCGACTATCTGAAAGAGGCAGGCGCGCGGTGTATCGGAGAATTTTTCGTCATGCTGAAATATCGCAGAAAGGGCGTCGGTGCCGCGGCCGCAACGCAGCTTTTCGAGAAACATCGGGGCGCATGGGAAATTTGCTATTTGCGGAACAATCTCCCCGCAAGTAAGTTCAGGAAAAACGTTGTTGAAAAATATACAAACAACAATTACAAAATTTGCGGCTCGGAAGACGATAAAAAGATAGGATTTACCTTTGTCTCATGATCTTTAAGCAAAACTGAAAACATTTTTTATGCGCAAGGAATTGTAAGCGCCCATTCAAATTCACATAGCAAGAGAGCGAAATGCTCTCTTTTTCTATGAAAAATTCTTGACAAGGCAGAAAGAAAAGTTTATAATGTAAGAAAAGTATTACTTTTAGGAGCACTGTATTATGGAAAACTTTCCCGAAGGCAAATATCTTGCGACCGTTAAAATCGGGCCGAAAGGACAGATCGTGATCCACAAGGAGGTGCGCGATATGTTCGCTCTGAACGCGGGCGACGCGCTCCTTCTCATGGCGGATAAAAATCAAGGTATTGCTCTGCAACCCTTTTCGTATGCAGAGTCTTTTTGGAACGCGGTGAAGCAAGTCAAAGATGAGGAGAAATGACTTTGCGCGCGCTCGAAGTTGAAAACTTAAAAAAGGTCTATCCGAATTTTACGCTCGACAGCGTTTCCTTTGCGGTGGAGGAGGGGAAAATTGCGGGACTGATCGGTCGGAACGGCGCGGGAAAGAGCACGACGCTCAAATCGATCATGCGGCTGATTTCTTCCGAAGGGACGGTCAAAGTGTTCGGCAAAGACTTTTCGGAGGATGAAGGCGCTGTCAAAGAACTGATCGGCTACGTCGGCGGTGGGTTTCGTTTCTATCCGAATAAAACTCTCTCCGCCGTCGCAAAAGCGGTAGCGCGATTTTATCCGCATTGGGACGAACGCGTCTTTCAATGTTATTGCAAAGACTTTGCGCTCGTTCTTTCCAAGAAGGTGCGAGAGCTTTCCGATGGCATGAAAATCAAATTTTCCCTTGCGCTCGCGCTCTCTCACGGCGCAAAATTGCTCCTCTTGGACGAGCCGACGAGCGGTCTCGATCCGCTTTCCCGCGAGGATTTTTGCGATACGCTCCTTACTCTGAAAAAGCAGGGCGTTACTGTCTTATTTTCCACGCATATTACTTCCGATCTCATGCGCGTTGCCGATCAAATTCTCTATTTATCGGACGGGGCGATCCTATTAGACGAACCGCTCGAAACACTTGCAAAGCGGTATCGGCTCCAACTCTTTGCCACGCTTTCGGAGGCGGGCGCGGCAGGAGCAATCGGCGTGAAGGAAGGAAAGGACGGTTTTGCGGGATTGATAACGGAACCGTCCGAAGGGCGGGAAGCCACGCTCGACGAAATCATGATCCACCTCGAATGGGAAAGGGGGAGGCAAAATGAAAGCGCTCATTAAAAAAGAATTTTCCCTCTGCCTGCATCCGACGGCTTTTGTTTTTCTGGCGTTTGCGGCGCTCGTTTTCGTACCGAACTATCCCTATGAAGTGATTTTCTTCTTTTCGGGGCTGTCGGTGTTCTTTATCGTCATGACGGCGCGGGAAAACGGGGACGTGGCATTTACATGCACGCTCCCCGTCAAAAAATCTACTGTTCCGCTTGCCCGCATATTGGTCGCCGCGGTGTTTCAATGTGCGCTCTTGGCTTTAACGGCGATTTGTATCGTCATAAAAGAGGCGACTTTTCCCGAAGCAATGCGCGTGAATCTTGCGGGAAACAGTGCGAATCTCGCCTTTTGCGGGTTCGGCGCACTGCTTTTGGGCGCATTCAACCTTACCTTTTTCCCGCTGCATTATCGCGAACCGAAGAAAGTCGGCGTTCCGTTCGTCATTTCCTCGGCGGTGCAATTTCTTCTCATTGCGATCTTGGTGGCTGTCAGGCATCTTCAGTTCTATACACCGATCGCACTGCCCGATCCGACATATTTCGGAATAAAGCTCGCCGTCCTGCTTGGGGGACTTGGCTTGTATTGTGCGATGACCGTGCTTGCCGGCTTTCTCTCGATGAAAAGGTTTGAAAGGGTGGATGTGTAAAGGCGGAACCCCTCATAGCCGCGGGGCGTTATTCCCGTGGATTATTTGCTATTTTGGCGTAAATACGATGTTGATTTACGTTTACCATACGCGCAATTCAGGATAGAAGCGAAAGAAAATGCCCTTGAAAAGGGCATTTTCACCGTATTATGTCACGCATAGTACTTTGTATCTTCAAACCTTGAAGCAGCTTCCCCCGATAAATTCCCGAAGAAGGGAGTTGCAGGGGATGAGCGATTCATCTTCGATCTCGCGGAAGTACTTCAAGATCTTGATGAGCCTGTTCGCGACGAGATACTGCGGATCGGACGTGGTGATCTTCGTGAGCGCCGCCATCGCCTGTTTTTTGAGCACGCAAAGCTCGTAGCCGAGGCTGGAATTGAATACATAGTCCGCGTTCTCCTGGTTGGGGTAGATCCATTTGAATTCGCCGTTTCTTACCGACTGCCACATGTCGATGGTGTTTGCGGCGGGGCAATTCCTGAAATTCATATCGCGCACGATGCGGCGGATCAGCCTTGCGCTCGTGATGGAGAGCGGGGAGTGATTGTCGATGTTGAGCTGGGCGTGCGGGGCGATATAGATCTTGAACTTCTGGTGTTTGGGAATGGAGCGCGTAAGTTTCTCGTTCAGAGCGTGGATGCCTTCGATGATAATGGGCACGTTCTGTTCGACGCGGATCGTCTTGCCCGCTTCCCGCTTTCCGATCATAAAGTTGAAGCGGGGAAGCGTGACTTCCTCTCCGTTGATGAGGTCGAAGAGATCCTTGTTGAACAGCTCGATATCGAGGCAGTTGATGTGTTCGAGATCGAGTTCATCGGCATTTTCCCCTTGAATTTCGCAGATCTTCGCCTTCTCGAAGTAGTAATCGTCGAGCGAAATGGTGACAGGATTTATCCCGCGGGAGAGGAGTTCGATCCTGAGCCTGTTGCAGAACGTCGTCTTTCCGCTCGAACTTGGACCCGCAATGGCGACGAGCCTGACGTTTTCGATCTCCTTCTCGATCATGTCGCCGAGTTCGGCGAGCTGCTTGTTGTGGTGCGCTTCGCAGAGCTGCACGAAGTCGAGCGTTTCGCCGCGGTCGATCTTGCGGTTGATATCGCAGACCGTCTGGATCGACGCCTTCTCCGCCCATGCGTAAGCCCGCTGCAATGTTTTGCAGTAGGTGGATTCTTCACGGAATTCGGGAATGTTCGCGTCTAAATCGTGGCGGGGATATTGGATGATAAGCCCGGGGCTGTACGGCGTGATGGTGTAGTTGCGGATACAGCCCGTCGAGGGAACCATATAACTATGCAGATAGTTATAGTAACCGCCGCACTTATAGAGGTGGACGGTGTTGTCGGGGCGGTATTTGAGGATCTCGATCTTGTCGTCGAGGTGGAATTTCTTATAGATCTCCGTCGCCTCTTCGATGGTCACCGTGACGCGCTCGATGGGAAGATCTTCATCCACGATGCGCTGAACTTCCCGCGTAATGGCGTCGACCGCCCGCGCCATATTGAAGCTCTTCGTAAGCGCCTGACAGGAGATGGAGCGCGAGACGTTATAGGAAAACCTGATCTTTACATCGGGATAGATGTTATAGAACGCCATCGCGACGATGTAGCGGAGGCTTGCGCTGTACGCTCTGCCCGCCTCGGCGTTGCTGAGATTGAGAAGTTTGATCGTCATGCCGTCGTTTTTTTCGGAAAGGATATAGTGAAGTTCCTTGACCTGCGCGCCCACCTGACAGACGACGAGATTCTTCCTTTCGCTCTTTTCCACGAGTTCCAAGACCCGCGTTCCCTCCTTGACGGAGACTTCTTTCCCGTTGAAATGTACCCTTATCATACCTATACCTACTTACTCTAAAAATTTGGTTAGTACCACATTATACATCGACGTCGGAAATTTTGCAAGTACTTTTGTAAAATTATTTCTTATTTTGTGAATTGCAATCACGTGATCTCCTCCGAGGCGAAAAGCCGCCTGCGGAAGCCGAAGGGCGATATCAATTTTTTGGAATTTAATGGGCGCGAACTGCGCAAGTCCCTTGCAAAAACGGCGCGCCTGTGGTAAAATAGGGGTATGGACAAGCTGATTCTCATCGACGGCAACAGCCTTCTCAACCGCGCATTTTATGCGATGAAATTGTTTACGACGCGCGACGGACTTCCCACCAACGGGATATTCGGCTTTGTAAAACTGCTCTTCAAGATCATAGACGACGAAAAGCCGCAGTATTTTGCGGTCGTGTTCGACGTGCATGCGCCGACCTTCCGCCATAAAATGTACGAAGGCTACAAGGCGACGCGCAAACCCATGCCCGAAGAACTTGTCAGGCAGGTGCCCGTTCTCAAAGAATTGCTTCATGCGATGAAGATCAGGACGGTCGAATTGGAAGGGTATGAGGCGGACGACATCATCGGCACGCTCTCGCGTCGCTTCGACGATACGCATGTGTTGATCTATACGGGCGACCGCGATTCCTATCAACTTGTCAAAAGGAACGTTGACGTCTGTTTTACAAAAAAGGGCGTGAGCGACCTCGACCGCCTGACGGAGGAGAACTTCTACGAAAAAGTGGGGCTTTCTCCCGCGCAAATCATCGACGAGAAGGCGCTGATGGGCGACGCTTCCGACAATATCCCCGGGGTGAAGGGGATCGGACCGAAGGGCGCGCTCAACCTTCTGCACAAATACAACGATCTCGACGGGATATACGCCCATCTCGATGAGGTAGAGGCGGGGTTGCATCACAAGCTCATGGTCGGGCACGACGACGCGTATTTTTCCAAAAAGCTTGCGACCATAGACTGCAACGTGCCCGTGGAGCTTACCCTTGCGCAGTGCGCGCTCGGATTGCCCTTCCCCGAGGAGGCGCGCGAATTCTTTTCGCGTTTGGAATTCCGTTCTCTTCTGGACAGCGGATTTTTCCCCGAAGAACAGCCTTCGTGCGGCGAGGTCGAGGAGTGCACCGACCTCGCCGCGCTTCTCCGCCTTGCGGAAAGCGCCGAAGAATTCGTATTCTGCCGCGAGAAGGACGCCGTCTTTCTCGGCGTCGGCGGCACGGAATATAAACTGCCACTACGCGATAATTTTCTCTCCCCGGGGTTCTTCCTCGGCGAGCTGAAACCGCTCTTTCTTGCGCTCTTTTCCAAAGGGAAGAGGGCCGTCGTCGCGGATATCAAGGCGACCGCGCATATGCTCGACGACATCGGCGTACCCTTTGCATGCGACGCCGAGGACGTTACACTTCTTCGCTATCTCGGCGATTCCAACCTTCGCCCCGAAAGCGGGAGGGAGCTTGCAAAGTATTATCGGCTGGGCGAAGATCACTGCGCCGCGGCGATCGAACGCGCCTTTCGAGAGGCGAAAGAGCAGACGGAAAATACGGCGGAAGCGCAGCTCTACCGCGATCTCGAATTGCCCCTCGTCTACGTTCTTTTGGACATGGAACGCTACGGGGTGCGCGTCGATACGGATAAATTCCCCGAATTCTCCGAACGCTTCCGCTCCGAGCTGAACGCGCTCTCCAAGCGCATTTTCGCGCTTGCGGACGTCGACCATTTCAATCTGAATTCTCCTTTCCAGCTCTCCGAGATCCTGTTCGACAGATTGGGCTTGGATCCGCGGGGGGCGAAAAAGAACGTGCGGGGTGGCTACTCCACCAACGCGGACGTGCTGGAAAAACTTGCGGAGGAGCACGAGATCGTCCGGCTCATTTTGCGCTACCGCGAACTACAAAAACTGCAATCCACCTATATCGACGGCATCAGACCGCTCGTCGTGGGCGACGTCGTTCATACGACCTACAATCAGACGATGACGACCACGGGAAGGCTTTCGAGCGCCAATCCCAATTTGCAAAATATCCCCGTCCGTACGGAAGAGGGGAAGGAACTCAGAAAAATTTTCATCGCCCGCGAGGGGAATGTGCTTGTCGACGCGGACTATTCGCAGATCGAGCTTAGGTTGCTCGCGCACTTTTCGGAGTGCCGTACGCTGCTCGAATCGTACCGCGCGGGAGAAGATATCCACGCCGCGACCGCGGCCCGTATCTTCGGCGTTCCGCTCTCGGACGTGACGCCTGCAATGCGCAGAAGGGCAAAGACGGTGAACTTCGGCATCATCTACGGCATGAGCGCCTTTGGGCTTGCGAAGGATCTGAACTGCTCGGGCACCGAGGCGCAGAATTTCATCAAAAAATACTTCGAGACGCATCCCGAAGTCAAGACGTATATGGATGAGAACGTGCAGCGCGCCAAAGAGGACGGATTTGTGACGACCGTTCTCGGGCGCAAACGCATCATTCCCGAGATCAAATCGTCGAATTTCAACCTGCGCTCGTTCGGCGAGCGCGCCGCCATGAACATGCCCCTGCAAGGGAGCGCGGCGGATATCATCAAGCTCGCGATGCTGCGCGTGGCGGAGCGGCTGAAAAAAGACTGTTTCCGCGCAAGGCTTGTTTTGCAAGTGCACGACGAGCTTGTTCTCGACGCCCCCGAGGACGAAGCCGAACGCGCCGCCGCGATGCTGAAAGAGGAGATGGAGCAGGCGATCTCGCTCCGCGTTCCGCTCATTGCGGACGTGCATATCGGCAGGAGTTGGTATGACGCAAAATAAAAAGATCGCCGTGACGGGGGCAATCGGAAGCGGAAAAACGGCATTTTGCAACATTTTGCGGGAAATGGGCTACCCCGTCTTTTCCTGCGACGAAATTTCAAACGAGCTTTGGGAAAATGCGGACTATCTCGAAGGTCTTGCCCGTCTGTTCCCCGCATGCGTAGAGGACGGAAAGCCGCAAAAAAAACTGCTTGCCCGCCTCGTGTTCTCCGATCGCTCCGCCCTTGAAAAGCTCAATTCCTATGCGCACCCGCGCATTATGGAGCTGCTACTAAAAAGAATGCGCAATTGCCGCGTTGCCATCGCGGAGGTCCCCCTGCTCTTTGAGGGCGGCTTCGAGGGGCTTTTCGACGAGGTCGTCATCGTGTCGAGAAACAGAGAGGCGCGTGCGAAAAGCATCGCCTCCCGCGATGGGCTGAGCGAGAGCGAGATCGCGGCGAGAATGGGCGCGCAAAAAGACCTTTCTTCCATTTGCGGAGAGAAATATATCGTTGCCGAGAACAACGGAACGCTCGAAGATCTTGAAGAGAGCGCGCTGCGGATCGTTCGGCGATTGGGGATATAACGCAGAAAGATATTTTGCGAAAACTCACACAAAAGTCTTGACGTGCGGGCGCAAATGCGTTATAATTATATCGGAAATAGGGGAGTAGTTCAATGGTAGAGCAACGGTCTCCAAAACCGTCTGTTGCGTGTTCGAGTCGCGTCTCCCCTGCCAAAAGACCTGCGTAAGCAGGTCTTTTCGATAGGGGGCAGGCGCGAATCGAAAGGATTTGGGGCCCCCAAAAAAAGCAATCGGATTAAATAGAGCGAACAGCGGGCTTATGATTTTTTTGGGGAGAAAGTCGCGTCTCCCCTGCCAAAATGTAGCTCGCATAGGCGGGCGCGAAAAAGCCGTCGCAAACTTGTGACGGCTTTTATGCAAAGGTGAGGGAAGTATGGAACACAGAGGTACCAAAACATTGGAAACGGCGCGCCTTATCCTGCGGCCGTGGAAGGAGAGCGACGCAAAAGAAGCGTTCGCGCATTGGATGAACGACCCCGAAGTCACCAAATTCCTCACTTGGACGCCGCACGGCGATATTTCCGTCACGCGCCAACTTCTCAAAACGTGGGAGGAAGAGTACGCGTCTCCCGCAGTCTATCATTGGGCGATCGTCTTAAAAGAGGGCGATGTTCTCATCGGAGATATCTGCGTCATGCACGCCGACGACTATCAGGAGAGCGGCAATCTCGGCTACTGCATGGGCAAGGCTTGGTGGGGGAAGGGCGTCATGACGGAGGCGCTTTCCGAAGTTTTGCGCTACTGTTTCGAGGAAGTGGGGTTCTACCGCATCGACGGAACGCATGCGGCGGACAATATCGGCTCTTCCCGCGTCATGGAAAAGTGCGGCTTGACCTATGAGGGCACGCGGAGAAAGTATTTCCGCCTTCTCTCCACGGGCGAGCGCGTCGATATCGCTCAGCGCGGCATTCTGCGCGAGGAATATTTTGCGAGAAAATCCGCTTCCAAAGAGAGTGACGCGGAGGAAAAACGGGGCGTCGTGCTCTACACCGACGGCGCGTGCTCGGGCAATCCGGGCGCGGGCGGATGGGGGTGCGTGCTCCTCTACGGCGAGCACAGGTTGGAACTTTCGGGCGGCGAAAAGGAGACGACCAACAACCGCATGGAGCTGACGGCGGTCATCGCGGGGCTTGAACGCCTCAAATATCCGTGCGAGGTGACCGTTTACAGCGATTCCGCTTATACCGTGAACGCGTTCAACAACGGTTGGGTCGCGGAGTGGGAGCGCGCGGGTTGGAAAAAGGCGGATAAAAAGCCCGTCTTGAACGACGATCTCTGGAAAAGGCTTCTTTCTCTTACGAGGGTGCACCGCGTCACATTCCAAAAGGTGAAGGGGCACGCGGACGACGAACTCAACAACCGCTGCGACGAGCTTGCCCGCGCCGCCATCCCCAAGAGCGACTTATAATTTCCCCTTCGGGCGTATATACTATAAGGGTATCTATGGATCGACCCAAGAAAACCGACCGCCGCACGCTGTGGCGCGTATTGCATATTCTCGGAATTGCCTTCGCCGCGATCGCGACGGAAGTTTTTCTCATATTGATCCTCGAAAATTTCCGCGGGGATTGGAAGGAAGTTTATTGGCTCCTCGCCGCCATCGGCGCTACGCTCGTAAATTGCGCGCTTCTCGTCACCGATTACGTCTGCTATTTTCTGAAAAAGCAAGTCGCATATAAATTCTGTATCACGCTCTATGTCATGGCGGTCTTTTTTGCCGTCACAGGCTATGCGCTCCTCGAAACGGGATTTTTCGACGTCGTGGGGGACGAAGAGAGCCTCAAACGCTATCTCGAACGCGCGGGAAGTTGGATGAGCGTCGTATTCACCCTTCTTCAATTCCTGCAAGTCGTGGCGCTCCCCATTCCGAGCACGGTGACCGTTGTGGCGGGCGCGGCGCTCTTCGGGCCGCTCACGGGCAGTCTTTTGAGCTTGCTCGGGATCGTGATCGGCTCGCTCGTCGCATTCCTCATCGGGCGGTATGCGGGTTCGCGCGTGGTGGCGTGGCTCGTGGGAAGCGAAACGCTGGATAAATGGCTCAAAAAAATCAAGGGCAAGGATAAACTGCTCCTCACCGCGATGTTCCTTCTGCCCGTGTTCCCCGACGACGTGCTCTGCTTTGTTGCGGGGATGTCGTCGATGTCGATCTGGTATTTCCTTGCGGTGATCCTCATCTCGCGCGTGCTCGCGATCTTTACGACGAGCTATTCCATCACCCTCATTCCCTTCAACACATGGTGGGGAATTTTGACGTGGGCGGTCATCTTTCTCTTCGTCATCGTGCTGTTCGTGTTCCTTTATAAGAAGTCGGACGCGATCCTCGGTTGGTTCGAGAAAAAATTCCACCGCGCGACGCGCGTAGAACATGCAAAGAAGAAGGATGAATTCACCATCGAAGTCGTAGACCCCGACGGCTGTCTCGTGAAAAAGGGGGTAAAAAAAGAGGGGGACGCTCCTACGGAGCGGATCGACCCCGAGCCATGACAAACTTCCGCCGCGCAAGAAAGCACGGCGGTTTTTTTCCGGCGCGGAAAGGAGAAATCGGACGCGAAAAAATATGCTGAATTCCCTTGCTTTTTTGCGGGGGAACGCGTATAATGATATTTGGTAGAAATTAGGTTTTTTCGATACATTGCGAGGTGTATATGGATAGGATCCAACTGCTGAAAACGCGCAGAGAAGCGCTGAAAAATGCGGGAAAAAATATCCGCTCGGATATCGCCGCGCTCTGCGACGACGAGAGCTTCGTCGAGCTTGCCGCTTTCAGCTATGCAAAGAGCGATTTTTTTGAGGAAGAGGCGCCCGGCGACGGCGTGATCACGGGATTTGCGACGATCGGCGGGTATCCTTATTATATTATTGCGCAGAATTTCGACGTCTCCTTCGGCGGGCTTTCCAAGACGAACTGCGAAAAGATCGTAAAGGCGCTGCACGCGGCGGAAAAGAGCGGGACGGCAGTGGTCTATCTGCTCCATTCTTACGGCGTGCGCGTCGGGGAAGGCGTGCATGTGCTCGAAGGCATCTCCGAACTGCTCCTTACCGCGTCGCGGCTGAAAGGGGTCGTTCCGCAATTTGCCGTCGTCTGCGGCGAGGCATACGGCTCCGTTTCGGCGCTTGCCGCGCTCTGCGACGTCGTTCTCTTTGCGGAAGGGGCGGCGATGTGCCCGAATTCTCCCTTCGTGCTCTCCGCGCGTGCGGGGAAGAATCTCAAAGCGGAGGAAGTGGGGGGATACCGCGCGCTCTCTCACGCGGCGCTGCCCGCACTGCATGTGGGAAACATGCGCGAGGCGGCTTCCGCGATCCTTGCCGTTTCCGACCTGCTCCGTCAGGACGTGCTCGAAGCGGAGCTGAACGATCCCGCGCCCGCGCTCAATACTGCCGTCAGCGCTTCCGCGCTTGCAAAACTCATAGAGGGCGGGGTGGAACTCGGCGCGAATTCCTACCCGGAGATCAGAACGATCCTCGGGAGATTGGGCGGCATTGCCGTCGCCGCGGCGGTGTTCGACGGGGCAAAGCTCAACGAGGGCAACCTTACAAAGCTCACCGCTTTCCTTCGCTTTGCGTCCTGTTTCGATCTTCCCTTCGTCTGCTTTGCGGACTGCACGGGGATCGAGGCGGCGCGCGAAGTCGCCGACAGCGCGATCTATGCGAGGATCGCAGATTATCTTGCGGCGCTTGACGCCGTGGACGTGAAACTTGCCGCCGTAACGGGAAAGGCCGTGGGGCTGGGATATTCCCTTTTCGCGGCGAAATCGGCGGGGTTCGACTATACGGTCGCGCTCGCCACGGCGGAGACTGCGCTCTTCGACTCCCCCGAGGGCGCGCAGATCGAATTTCACGGCGATCCCGCAAAGATCGCGGCGTTCTATGCGGAGGAGAAGGCGGATCCCATCCACGCCTCGAAGGGCGGGTATCTCGACGATATCGTGGAACCGCAATTCCTCAAACAGTATCTGATCGCCGCGCTGCAAATGCTCAAATCGTGAGGCGGATATGGAAAATTATCTTTTGAGTTGGTTCAAACTCGATCCCGGGGAAGGGGCGTTTTATGCGGTGTTCGGGCTGCTTTTCGTCTTTCTGGGCATCGTCCTTCTCATCGCCATCTTCACGCTCATCGGGTTTTTGATGAAGAAAGTCAACGGACGGAGCAAGGCGCATGCGGCGAACCCGCCGCAGCCCGCGATCCGTATCGACGAGGGGATTCCGCCCGAGGTCGTCGCGGCGATCACGGCGGCGATCGCCGTTTACACGGAGGGCGAACGTTCCAAATGCGATTTTGTTGTAAGAAGGATCAGGAAAATATAGGAAGGAAAGAAAATGCGTAATTTTATTATCACGGTAGACGGAAAACAATACGAGGTCGGTGTGGAGGAGATCGGAGGGGCAGACGCGCCCGTTTCCGCTCCCGTACGGCCCGCCGCGCCCGCGGCGGCTCCCAAAGCGATCGGGAAGGGGACAAAAGTCCTTTCGCCCTTCCCCGGGCTGATCAAGAATTTGCTCGTGGCGAACGGGGCTTCCGTCAAAAAGGATCAGCCCATTCTTGTGCTCGAAGCAATGAAGATGGATAACGACATCACCGCCCCGTGCGACGGCGTGGTGACGTTCAACGTTGCGAAGGGCGCGAACGTGGAATCGGACGCCGTCCTCGCCGTCATCGGATGATCGGAGCGTGCTATGCAAAGCAGTTTGATCGCACTCAACATCGGGGATATCTTCTCCAATCTATGGAAGTCGATGGGGCTTTCGCAGGGGGGCTGGCAGAACTATGTCATGCTGGCAATCTCCTTCGTGCTCTTTTTCCTTGCCGTCGTAAAGAAGTATGAGCCGATGCTCCTTCTTCCCATCGCGTTCGGCATGTTCCTCATCAATCTTCCCGGGGCGGAGGCAATTCTCTGGGGAAAATATTCGCCCGACCTCAACTACTCCGTCGGCATAAAGGATGGGACGGAAACCGTCGCGAAATATGTGAGCGCGCAGGGAGAGATTTTCCTGCGCGAGGGATTTTTGCAGAACATCGAGACGATGGTTGAAGGAAAACCTATCATCACGAGCATGGTGAACTACTATGCGAGTTTTGCGGATCTGCAAAACGGCGTCGTCTCGCAGATGCCGTATGCGCAGTTCACCGAGTTTTACACCCTCTACGGCTACATTCAAGGGACGGTCGCAAACGGCGTCACGACGTTTACAAGCAGTTCCGTCATTTTGAGCGAAGCTTACGAAGCGGTGACGGAGAGGGGACTTTTATGGTACCTCTACTACGGCGTGGATAAGGTCATCTACCCGCCGCTCATCTTCCTCGGCATCGGCGCCATGACGGACTTCGGGCCGCTCATCGCCAATCCCAAGAGCATGCTCATCGGCGCGGGCGCACAGCTCGGCATCTTCATCGCGCTCTTCGGCGCCATTCTCATCGGCTTTACAGGCTCCGAAGCGGCGGCGATCGCCATCATCGGCGGGGCGGACGGTCCCACCGCCATCTACGTCTCCAAGATGCTCGCCGAAAATCTCATTCCCACCATTGCGATCGCGGCATATTCTTATATGGCGCTCATACCCGCCATTCAAAAGCCGATCATGCGGCTTCTCACGACGAAGAAAGAGCGCATGATCCGCATGAAGCCCCTCCGTCAGGTCTCCAAAGTGGAGAAGATCCTGTTCCCGATCATCGTCACTTTGGTCGTAGGGCTTTTGCTTCCCGACGCGATCCCGCTGCTCGGTATGCTCATGCTCGGCAATCTCTTCCGCGAATCGGGCGTCGTCGAACGTCTCTCTTCGCAGGCGCAGAACGGGCTTATCAATACCATTACGATCTTCCTCGGCATCGCCGTCGGCTGTAAGGCGAAGGGCGGCGTGTTCCTCACGACGCAGACGCTCGGCATTCTTGCGATCGGTATCTTTGCCTTCTACTGCGGCACGATCGGCGGACTTCTGACGGCAAAACTCATGTGCAAGATCACGAAGGGAAAGATCAATCCGCTCATCGGATCCGCGGGCGTTTCGGCTGTGCCTATGGCGGCGCGCATCTCCGAGGACGTCGGAAGGGAGACCGATCCTTCCAACCACCTTCTGATGCACGCGATGGGGCCGAATGTCGCGGGGGTCATCGGTTCTGCGCTCGCGGCAGGTATGCTGCTTTCTATTCCCTGGTAAACAAGAGGTGTGAATTATGCCTAAAAAAGTAATGATCATGGATACCATTCTGCGCGACGCGCACCAGTCGCAGGCGGCGACGCGCATGCGCACGGAGCAGATGATCCCCGCGCTCCCCGCGCTCGACGAGATCGGATATTATTCCCTCGAAGGGTGGGGCGGCGCGACGTTCGATACGTGCATGCGCTTTCTGAACGAGGACCCGTGGGAGCGCCTTCGCACCCTGCGCAAATACCTCAAAAAGACGCCCATACAAATGCTTCTGCGCGGGCAGAATCTCCTCGGCTACCGCAATTATGCCGACGATCTTGTGGATAAGCTCGTCGAAAAATGCTTTGAGAACGGCATCGGCGTGATCCGCGTTTTCGACGCGCTCAACGATCCGAGAAACATCGAGGCTTCGATGAAGGCGATCAAGAAATACGGCGGTCAGCTCCGCGCCACCGATCCTGCGCGCGGCATATGCGAGGCGGCGATCTCGTATACGACGGGTCCCGCTTACGATCTCGATTACTTTGTAAAACTTGCGAAAACGTACGAGGACATGGGGGCGGACAATATCTGCATCAAAGATATGGCGAACCTGCTTTTGCCCTTCGACGCGTTCGAGCTTGTGAGCGCGCTGAAAAAGGCGCTTCTGCCCACGACGAAGATCCATATGCACACCCACAACACGACGGGCACGGGCGACATGGTGAATTTAATGGCGATCGAGGCGGGCGTGGACATCGTGGATACCGCGCTCTCTCCTCTCGGGAACGGAACGTCGCAGCCCGCGACGGAGGCGCTCGTCGCCACGTTGAAGGGAACGAAATACGATACGGGGATCGAGCTTGAAAAACTCATTCCCATCGCCAACCATTTCAAAAAGGTCGCCGCGGAGCTTGAAAAAGAAGGCTCCCTCAACCCGAAGGTGCGCCAAGTTGACGTCAATACGCTCATCTATCAGGTCCCGGGCGGCATGCTTTCCAACCTCATGAACCAATTGAAGAAGGCGGGAAAGGAAGATCTTCTCCCCGAAGTGCTCGCCGAAGTCCCGAACGTCAGGAAGGATTGCGGCTATCCGCCCCTCGTCACGCCCAGCTCGCAGATTGTCGGCACGCAGGCCGTTATGAACGTCATTACGGGCGAACGTTATAAAATGGTCACAAAAGAAACGCGCGATCTCTTTGCGGGCAAATACGGGCGTGTACCCATGCCGATCGACGAGGAAGTCGCCGAAAAGGTGCTCAAAGGGGAAAAACGGATCGACCATCGCCCCGCGGACGACCTCGAACCCGAGTATGAAAAACTCAAAGCGGAGGTCGTGGAAAAGGGTTATTATACGCAGGAAGAGGACGTTCTCTCCTATGCTTCCTTCCCCGAAGTCGCCGAGAATTTCTTCAAATGGCGCAAGGCGAAGAACGAAGGGATCGATAGCGATCTTGCCAAGACGGGCGTCTATCCCGTGTGACGGAGAAAGTCCGATGAAGCCGCTTCCGAAAAATTGCGGGAAAATGGGGGGCGAGGGTCTTACGGCCCTTGCTTTCGCATATCGAGCGGCGGCAGCCGCACTTTTCCGCAGAGGAGGAAGAGATGCGTAAGATCGTGATCGGCGGGGGCGCCTCCGGTCTCATGGCGTCCTATGCCGCCGCGAAGAGCGGGCACGAAGTCATTCTTCTCGAAAAGAATGAAAAATTGGGCAAAAAGATCTATATCACGGGAAAGGGGCGGTGCAACCTGACAAACGACTGTGCGCCCGACGAGTTCCTGCAAAACGTTGTTCGAGGCGGAAAATTTCTCACGGGAGCGATCTATCGGTTTTCTCCCGACGATATGATGAAATTTGCCGAAGAGAATAGGCTCCCGCTGAAAGTGGAGCGCGGCGCGAGGGTGTTTCCCGTTTCCGACCGCGCGAGCGATGTAACGAAAATGTTGGAGCGCGCGTGCATCGGCTGCGGCGTTGAGATACGCCTTCATACCGAAGTTTTGAAAATCAACATGGAAGAAGGTACTGTGCGTGGCGTAACGACCGCCGACGGGGAAATTTCCGCCGACGCGGTGATCGTCGCGACGGGAGGGCTTTCCTATCCTTCGACGGGATCGACGGGCGACGGCTACCGTTTCGCTTCGGAAGCGGGGCACACCGTGATCGATCGCGTCCCTTCGCTTACGGGGATCGAAGCCGACGGCACTCTGCCCGCGGTCGGCGTTACTCTAAAAAACGTCGTTCTGACGGCGAAGCGGGGCGGGAAGGTCATTTTTTCGCAAATGGGGGAACTGTTGTTCACGCATTACGGCATTTCTGGCCCGTTGGCGCTCTCGCTCTCCGCGCTCGTCAACCGTATCCCCGCGAGAGAGATCGCCCTTACCCTCGACTTGAAGCCTGCATTGAGCGAAAAAATGCTCGACGAACGCCTTGTGCGCGACCTTGCGGCGCGCTCAAAGGAGCAGATGAAGAGCGTACTGCGCGGACTTCTCCCCGCAGGCGTCGTTCAGATCGTGCTTGCAGCTGCGAACATCCCTGCGGGAAAAGTGGCAAATTCGCTCACGCGCGAGGAGAGAAAAGCGCTTTTGGGAGCGCTCAAATCCTTCCCGATCGCGATGCGCGGCCTTCGCGGATTCAACGAAGCCGTCGTAACGTCGGGGGGCGTATCGCTCGCGGAGATCGATCCCCGCACGATGCAGAGCAAGAAGGTGCGCGGGCTGTATTTTTGCGGAGAAGTTCTCGACGTAGACGCCTTCACGGGCGGATTCAATCTGCAAATCGCCTTTTCGACGGGTTATGCCGCGGGAATAGGGGAATATTAGTATAGTATTTTGCGTGACATAATACCGCGTTTCGGGGAGATTTTACGATCAAACGGAAATCTTTGACTGAAATCGCGCAAACGGATATCATTGATTCGGAAATACATTATCGGGAGAATTGTTTATGGTTGTGATTCGCGGAGCTACAACGATCGCCGAGGACAGCAAGGAGGAGATCAAGCTCGCCGTAAAGGAACTTTTGGAGCAGATCGTCAGCTGCAATCAGCTGCGAAAGGACGAGATCGTCAGCATCGTCTTTTCGAGCACCTCGGATATCCATTCCTTCTATCCCGCGAAAGCGGCGAGGGAAGCGGGCTTCGAGGGCTGTTCGCTCTTTTCGGCGATGGAGCCGGATATCGAGGGCGGGCTGAAACTTTGCATCCGCGTGATGGTATTCGTCGAAAAAAACATCCTTCCGCGCCATATTTATCTTCGCGACGCGAAGACGCTCAGAAAAGATATCACTTCCATCTTCAACGTGGCGATCGACGGCCCCGCGGGGAGCGGAAAATCCACCGTCGCCAAACGGCTTGCCGAGGAATACGGCATTCTTTACCTCGATACGGGGGCGATGTACCGCGCTTGCGCGCTCAAAGCGCTCGAAGCGGGCGTTCCCGTAGACGACGAACGCGCCGTCTTCGATATCGTGAGAGATATCAAATTGGATATCGTCTACGACAACGGTGCGCAGAAGACTATCCTCGACGGAGCGGACGTCTCCGAGCGCATCCGCGAGCCGAAGATCTCTATGGCGGCTTCCGTCGTTTCAAAACATCCCTCCGTGCGCATGTATATGGCGGAAAAACAGCGCGAGATCGCCCACAAAATGTCGTGCGTGCTCGACGGGCGGGACATCGGGACGTTCGTTCTGCCCGGGGCGGACTTTAAGTTCTACCTCACGGCAACGCCCGAAGTGCGCGCAAGGCGCCGCTACGACGAACTCGTCGCAAAGGGGCGCATCGTGGATTTCGACGACTTGAAGACGGAACTCGTGCGGCGCGACGAACAGGATATGAACCGCGCGGTCGCGCCATTGAAACTCGCCGAGGACGCGACGCTCGTGGATACTTCCAACATGACGGTAGAAGAGGTCGTTTCCTTCCTCAAAAGTAAGATTCAGGAGAGGATCTGATGGCGGAAGAACAGCAAACCTTAACGCGCGCGGAGAAAAAAGCGCAGAAAAAAGCCGAGATCAAGAAGAAACGGTTGGAGGCGAATAAAAAGCCGCGGCTCTTCCCCGCCAACAAGCGGGGAAAGCACGTGATGCCTTTTTTGAATTTGTTCCATGTTCTCGCGATGCCGCTTCATTTTTTGCTCTTTCCCTATAAACTGCACGGGCACAAGAAGGTGAAGGACGGCGCGTGTATCTACGTCGGCAACCATTACAGCATGTTTGACGTATTCTATCCGCTCCGTACAACGTGGGAGGGCATCCACTACATCTGTAAACAGTCCATTCTCGAAGCTCCCGTCCTGTGGAAATGGGGGATTTGGATCGGGGCGATCGGGGCGGCGAGAGACGGCTCCGACGTCCGCACCGTGATGGAGTCGGTGCGCATTCTCAAAGCGGACGAAAAGATCTGCATGTTCCCCGAAGGGACGCGCAACCGCACCGAGGGAGATGAATTTTTGCCCTTCCGTGGCGGCGCGGCGCTTCTGTCCGTCAAGACGAAAACGCCCATCGTTCCCTTCGTCATCGTGAACCGTCCCCGCCTCTTCCGCCGTACGCACGTCGTATTCGGCGAACCGATGGAATTTACGGAATTCTACGATAAAAAGCCGACGAGCGAAGATTACGATCGGGCGGAGGCGCGCCTTCTTGCACGGCTCTACGAGCTGAGAGAAGAATTCAGGGCGAGCCGCAAGCGGAAAGAGGGGAAGAAGTGAAGGTCTACGTCTCCCCGCATACGGGCTTTTGCGCAGGCGTGAAGCGCGCGGTGGAGACTGCGCTCTCCGTCCCTCCCGAAAATACCTTCGTGCTCGGCGAACTGATCCACAACGACGAGGTCGTCTCCCGTCTCGCGGCACGCGGGATCGCGACCGTGCATTCGCCCGAAGAAGTCCCGTGCGGCGCGACGCTCATCATCCGCTCGCACGGCGCGCCCCAAGCGGTCTATGAGGACTGCGAAAAGCGGGGCGTCCGCGTCGTGGATTGCACCTGCCCCTTTGTCGCGAAGACGCAGCGGATCGTGCGGGACAGCGCGCTCGCGGGGAAAACCGTCGTCATCGCAGGGGACGAAAAACACCCCGAGGTGCAGGGGCTAATCGGCTGGTGCGGCGGGAACGCGCTCGTCGCGGACGAGGAGACGGATCTTCGTCAATTGGCGGGAAAAGAAGTCGTTTTGGTGGCTCAAACCACGTTTTCCGAAAAAAGATTTTGTAAAATCTGTGAAAATCTTAAAAAAGTAAGTGCGAAAACAGTTGAGATTTTTCCCACGATTTGTTATACTACTGCTTGTAGGCAATCCGAAGCGCGGCGGCTTGCGCGCATGTGCGACGCCGTCGTTGTGGTAGGAGGAACAAAGAGCGGCAACACAGAGCGGCTCTGCGAGATCGTCGAAGCGGAACAAAAGAGCGTTCTTCGCGTCGAACGGGCTTCGGATCTCGACTATCAAGTTGTGAAAAAATTTTGTAGGGTCGGCGTCATTGCGGGAGCGAGCACTCCCGATTGGCAAACCCGGGAGGTTCTTTTCAAAATGGTGGAAAACAACGCGGAAGTACTTAAGACCGAAGATACCGCAGAAACAGCGGCGCCCGTAGAGACGGCTCCCGTCGAAACGGTCGAAACGCCTGTGGAAGAGGTCAAAGCAGAGGAAGCTGCACCCGCAGCCGACGAAGCGCACGAGACAGAGACGGCGGAAAATGCCGCGCCTGCGGCTCCCGCCTCGGCGATGAAGCAAGTCCTCGACGATATCGACAAGGAAGAGAGATATCGCAAAGGGCAGATCATCAAAGTGCACATCGTCTCGGCAACCGACGAGGAAATTTTCGTTTCCGGTTCGGGAAAGCTCGAAATCCGTATTCCCAAGACGGAACTCGACTGCGAGGAGTACGACCGTAAGGTATATGAGGGACTTGCGAAGGAGAACGCGGAGATCGAGGTGATGGTCACCGCCGTGAAGCCCACCGTTCTTTCCCAGAAGATGGTCAAGAAGATCAGGGAAGAGGAGGCTTTGCTCGAAGATATCAAAGCGGGCAAGGAGTTCTCCGTCGTCTGCACAGGCACTAATAAGGGCGGCCTCACGGCAGAGCTTGGCACCTATCTCGTGTTTGTGCCCCGCCGCGAGATCCGCATGGGCTATGTGGCAGATCTTGAAAAATATAAGGATAAGACGCTTCGCTTGAAGCTCATCGAGATCCGCAACGAGCGCAGAAAGGAGATCATCGCTTCCCAGCGCGTCGTCCTCGAAGCCGAGAAAGCGGCGAGAGAGGCTGCAAAGGCCGCGAAAGAGGAGAACTTCTTCTCTTCGATCGAAGTCGGCGACGTCGTCGAGGGCAAGGTGGAGCGTGTGACCAACTTCGGCGCGTTCGTCTCCGTAAACGGATTCGATTGCCTTGCGCACATCTCCGATCTGAGCTGGACGGGGATCAAAGACGTCACCGAAGTCCTCGAAATCGGCAAGCGTTACGAGTTCAAAGTCTTGAAGGTCGACCGCGACAGCAAGAAGGTCTCCATCGGCTACAAACAGCTTCAACCCCAGCCGTGGGAGCTTGCTGCGGAGAAATACGCCGAGGGCGACATCGTCCACGGCAAGGTCGTGAGGATCGTTCCTTTCGGCGCGTTCGTCGAACTCGATAAGGGCATCGACGGCCTCGTTCACGTCTCCCAGATCACGCACGAATGGTTGGAGAATCCCACCGATATTTTGAAGATCGGCGAAGAAGTGGACGCAAAGATCCTCGCCTTCAATCCCGCGGAGAAGAAGATCACGCTCTCCATCAAGGCGCTTCAACCCCGTCCCGAATACGAACACACCGAGCGCGACGAGGGCAAGCCGCAGAAGGTGAAGAAGGTCAGCCGCAAGAATCCCAACGCTTCCGAGGATGAGGAAGAATACAGAGAGTGGAAGGAAGGCAACAACTTCGGCGCTTCCATCTCCGAACTCATCGGCAGCGACGACGAGAAATAATTTTCGTAAAAAATCAAGAAATCCGCTTAACGGCGGATTTTTTTGTTTATATAAACAAAGGAAATAAACTTTTGGAAGGTGAACTATGGCAAAGCAGGGAAACATCAAGATTTCCAGCGAGAACATGATGCCCATTATCAAAAAATGGCTTTATTCCGAAAAGGATATCTTTTTACGCGAGATCGTCGCGAACGCCTCCGACGCGATCACAAAACTTGCCAAGCTCGTCTCGCTCGGCGAGGCGCAGGCGGAGGGAGAATACAAGATCGTCGTTACGACCGACGAAAAGGCGGGGACGCTCACCGTCGAGGACAACGGCATCGGCATGACGGAAGAGGAGGTCGAAACGTATATCACGCAGATCGCCTTCTCGGGCGCAGCGGACTTCCTCGAAAAGTACGAAAAGGCGGGCGGCGACGGCATTATCGGGCACTTCGGCCTCGGATTTTATTCCGCATACATGGTCTCGGACAATATCGAGATCTTCACAAAGTCCTACCTGCCCGACGCAAAGGGCGTCCATTGGGAGTCCGACGGCGAGAGCACCTATACGATCGAAGAATGCGAGAAGGAAACGCGCGGCACCAAGATCGTGATGCACATCTCCGCGGAGGAAAAAGAATACCTCAAAGAGATCCGCATCCGCGAGCTGCTCCGCAAATTCTGCTCGTTTATGCCCTATAATATCTATCTCGATCCCAAAGAGGACGCGAAGCCCGTCAATACGCCGCTTCCGCTCTATGCGAAACAGCCGAAAGAGTGCACGGAAGAAGAGTATAAGAATTTCTACCGCGAAACGTTTGCCGACTATAACGAACCGCTCTTCTGGATCCATCTGAATATGGAATACCCGTTCCGTCTCAAAGGCATTCTGTACTTCCCCAAAGTCAGAAAGCAGGTGGAACTCGAACGCGGTCAGGTCAAACTTTACTGCAACCAGGTGTACATCGCGGACAACATCAAGGAAGTCATTCCAGAATTTCTGATGCTCTTGAACGGAGTCATCGACTGCCCCGACATTCCTTTGAACGTCTCCCGTTCCTTCCTGCAAAACGACAAGCAGGTGCAGAAGATCGCCAAACATATCACGAAAAAGGTCGCGGACAAGCTCATAGAGCTGTACAAAAACGACAGGGAGAGATACGAGACGTGCTGGAACGATCTGGCGACCTTCGTGAAATTCGGCTGTATCAAGGACGACGATTTCTATCAGAAAGTCAGGGATATCATCATCTATAAGGATCTGGAAGGGAAGTACCGCCCGTTGGAGAGCTTCTTCGGCGAACCCGTTCCCGAAGAGGAGGCGAAGGAGGGGAAGGAACCGCAGACGGTCTACTACGTTTCCGACGAGAACAAGCAGGCGCAGTACATCGCCATGTTCAAGCAGGCGGCGTTGGACGCGCTCGTCTGCGACACCTACATCGACCCGCACTTCATCAGCTACATCGAATATAAAAATCCCACAAGGGTAAAATTTATGCGCATAGACGCCGACGTCGCGGGGGCTTTGAAGGAGGCGGACGGCGAGGACAAGGCGATCGCGGAGATCTTCACGGAAGCGCTCAAAGACAGAAAGGTGACCGTGAAGACGGAAAAATTCAAGGACGCCTCCGTGCCCGCCGTCGTGAACGTTTCCGAATTCATGCGCCGCATGACGGAGATGAACAGCTTCTACGGAATGGGGGACGCGCCGCTCGACGTCACGCTCGTGGTCAACACCGCGTGCGAGGCGGTCGCCGCCATCAAGAACGCGGAAAAAGAGGCGCAGCGCGAGACGGCGGAATACATTTATCTGCTCGCGCTCATGAACTATCGCCCGTTGACGCCCGAAGAACTCGCGGCGTTCACGGCGGCAAGCGCGCGGTTCGTGGAAAATTATTTGAAGAAAAACTGAATTTTTTCCAAAGGAATCTTGACATCGCAGCCGCCCGCTGATATAATTGAAGATAGTGCTGAACTTTCGGAATGAAATCCGGATTCACACGAGAGGAGGTATTACTGTGAACGGAACTGTAAAATGGTTCAATGACGGAAAGGGCTACGGCTTTATTTCCAATGATGAAGGCGGGGACGACATTTTCGTGCATTTCTCTGCAATTCAGGCGGAACCCGGCGTATTCCGTACGTTGAAGGAAGGGCAAAAGGTCACTTTTGAGACCGAACCCGATCCCAAAGACAGCGGCAAGCTCCGCGCCATCAACGTCGTGCCCGTTTCTTAAAGGACGAGTGCAAGCAAAAAAAGCACGCCAAAAGGCGTGTTTTTTTGTATGCAACGAAAATCAAGCGTCTGCACGCTTCCCATACAATGGGAAATTCAGTTGTTTACTCCGCTTGCTCTGCCTTGACGGTCTCGTACTGCCGCAAGATCAGATCGCGGATGCGCTCCCTCGTTTCGGTATTGATAGGGTGCGCGATATCTTTATACTCGCCGTCGGGCGTCTTGCGGCTGGGCATGGCGATGAAGCATTCCCCGTCGCGCTCGAAAATTTTGATGTCGTGAACGACGAAGCAACCGTCGATCGTGATAGATGCAACGGCGCGAAGAATGCCTTCTGCACGTTGAACGAGACGAATCCGCACATCACCGATTTCCATCTTGATTCCTCCGAAGTGTGCTTTTCTCACTCACTATATTATCATACTTTTCAAAAAATTACAATACTTTTAATACATTTTTTGATAAATTTATAAAAAAATTTTTTCACGCTTTTTGCGGGCGGTTCATACCATGAAATATGCGCTTGGAAGATTGTGATCTCCACGGAAGCTGGTATTTCATCGGGATCGGCGGCGTCAGCATGAGCGCGCTCGCCTGTATGTTGCAGGATCACGGCGCAAGCGTGCGGGGGAGCGACGCGGCGGAGAGCGATCTTACCCGCATGCTCGTAGGGCGGGGCATCCCCGTTTCCATCGGCGAAAACGAAGAAATATTTGAAGATCTTGTCGTCTATACGGGCGCGATCGGGGAGGGGCACCCGCAGCTCGCGTCGGCGAAAAGGGCGGGAAAACGTCTGCTGTCGCGCGCGCAGCTCCTCGGGATGATCGCGGAGAAATATCCGTGCGTCGTCTCCGTTGCGGGTTGCCACGGCAAAACCACCGCGACCTGTATGCTCGCGCATATTTTATGCGAAAACGGCGCGCATTTTGCATGTCATATCGGCGGGGAAGATCTCACGCTCGGGAATTACTTCTCCACGGGAAAGGATATCTTCGTCACCGAGGCGTGCGAATTCAAGCGCAGCTTTCTCTCGCTCCAAAGTTCGGTGGCGGTCATTCTCAACTGCGATCGCGATCACACCGACTGCTACAAGGATGAAAACGAACTGTTCGCCGCCTACGCCGCGTTTGCGCGGCAGGCAAAAGAGGTCGTCGTCAACGCGGACGACGTGCGGGCGCGCACCCTTCCGCACGCGCTCTCCTTCGGGCTGTATTCGGGGGATATCCGCGCCGAACGCCTTCGCCCGCAGGCGGAACGGTATGCCTTCACGATCGCGGAGAAGGGCGTTCCCGTCGTCAAAGTCAAATTGAACGCGGTGGGGAAGGTGCATATCTACAACGCGCTCGCCTCGTATGCGGCGGCGCGGCTGCTCGGTCTGAGCGCGGCGGAGATCAAGCGCGGATTGGAGAACTTCCGCGGCGTAAAAAGAAGGTTCGAAACGATCGGCGCGCTCTGCAACGTCCCCGTCGTATGCGACTACGCCCATCATCCGCGCGAGATCGAGGCGACGCTCGATACCGCGGAACGGCTCTGCGGGGGCACGGTGCGCGTCGTCTTTCAGCCGCATACCTTCACGCGGACGCGCGATTTTATGGCGGAATTCGTCGCCGTTTTCAAGAAAACGGAACGCCCGCTGATCTACGAGACCTTTTCCGCGAGGGAGAAATTCGAATATGCGGGCTGTGCCGCGGCGCTTGCGTCGAAGATCCCCGAAGCGAGATACGTTCAAAGCCCGCAGCAGCTGAAACGCCGCCTCATCGAACAGCTCCGCCCCGACGATCTCATCCTCGTGCTCGGCGCGGGCGATATCTATCATATCGCAAAAAGCATTCTGGATTGACCCCGCCTTTCGGCGGGGTCTACTTTGAAAAACTTTTTTGAAAGGACGGAAAAAATTACTTTTTACTATTGAAACTCCTGCCGAACTATTGTATAATATGCTTGGCATGCTGTGTAGAACGCGTGCACACAGAAGGCGCCGCTCCGCGGCAAAAAGGAGTGAACATGAACGACGAACAGAAACACAACGAGACCGATTTTCCCCTGTATCTCTATCACCACGGGCAGAACGATCGGATCTACGAAATCTTCGGCGCGCACAGGGAAACGCGCGACGGCATAGAGGGGTACATGTTCCGCGTATGGGCGCCGCATGCGAGCAGCGTTTCCGTCGTCGGCGACTTCAACGGGTGGGATACCAACCGTCATTTTATGCACCGCATGATCGATAACGAAACGTTCGAGCTGTTTATTCCGGGGCTTGGGCAGTTCGATATCTATAAATATTGTATCACAACGGACGACGGGAGACAGCTCCTGAAAGCGGATCCCGTCGCTTTTCATACCGAGACGCCCCCGTGGACGGGTTCCAAACTCTACGACCTCGACGGGTATCCGTGGGGAGACGGGGAATTCCTGAAAAAGCGCGGGGAGCAGAATGTGTTCAGCGCGCCCATCAATATCTATGAGTGCAATCTCCTCTCGTGGAAAAAGAAAGAGGGGGGCGGGTACCTCACGTACAGCGAACTTGCCGTGGAACTTGTGAATTACGTCAAGGAGATGGGCTACACGCATGTGGAATTTATGCCGATCACCGAATACCCCTTCGACGGTTCGTGGGGCTATCAGGTGACGGGGTACTACGCCGTTACTTCCCGTCTCGGCACCCCGCACGATTTCATGTATCTCGTAGACTGCTTCCACCGCGCGGGGATCGGCGTCATTCTCGACTGGGTGCCCGCGCACTTCCCCAAAGACGCGCACGGTCTCTTTGAATTCGACGGGCACACGCTCTATGAGAGCGGCCAATGGGACAGAATGGAACACAAGAGCTGGGGGACGCGCCGTTTCGACTTCGGCAGGAACGAAGTGGTCTCCTTCCTCATATCGAGCGCCTGCCTCTTCTTCGATAAATTCCATATCGACGGACTGCGCGTAGACGCCGTCGCTTCCATGCTCTATCTCGACTACGACAAGGGCTTCGGCGAATGGGTCCCCAACATCTATGGGGAGAACAAGAACCTCGAAGCCATCAATTTCATCAGAAAATTGAACGAGGCGGTGTTCAAACGCTTCCCTTACGCGCTCATGATCGCAGAGGAATCCACGGCATGGGGCGGCGTGACGAAACCCGCTTCTATGGGCGGGCTTGGGTTCAATTTCAAATGGAACATGGGCTGGATGAACGATATCCTCTCCTATATCCACGAGGATCCGCTCTACCGCAGATACAGCCACAACAAGCTCACCTTCTCCATGATGTATGCCTTCTCGGAGAACTTCGTGCTTCCCATTTCGCACGACGAAGTGGTGTACGGAAAGGGTTCTCTCATCAACAAGATGCCCGGAAACTACGAGGAGAAGTTCGCGGGCGTGCGTTCCTTCCTCGGCTACATGATGGCGCACCCCGGAAAGAAGCTGAATTTCATGGGCTACGAATACGGGCAGTTCGACGAATGGAACTATAATACCGGGTTGGAATTCTTCCTGCGGGACGCCTATGAGCTTCACGCCAAACTCGCCGTCTGCGTAAAGGAACTCAACGAATTCTATAAATCCCATTCTCCGTTCTATGAGATCGAGGACAGCTGGGACGGATTTGAATGGATCTCGCCCGACGACGCGGACAGCAACATCGTGGCGTTCATCCGCCGCGACCGCACGGGCGGCGAAGTCATTGCCGTCACGAGCTTTTCGGGCGCCGATCACTGCGACTATCGCCTCGGCGTGAACAGAAAGGGCAGATATAAGATCGTGTTCTGCACCGACGACGCGAAATACGGCGGATACGGCAGGATCACGAGAAAATCGCTCCGCACCGAGAAAAAACCCGCGCACAACAGACAGTATTCGCTCACCTTCACCGTGCCGAAGTTCACCACGATCTATCTCGAAAGAGTGCCAGATAACGAGGAAAACTGATATGTTGAGAAAGAAGGAATGCGTGGCGATGCTGCTTGCCGGAGGGCAGGGGAGCCGTCTGTACGCACTGACCAATCACATCGCGAAGCCTGCGGTGGCGTTCGGCGCCAAGTATCGCATCATCGACTTCCCGCTTTCCAACTGCATCAATTCGGGGATCGATACGGTGGGGGTGCTCACGCAGTACGAACCGCTCGAACTCAACGAATACATCGGGAACGGCCAGCCGTGGGATCTCGACCGCGCGTTCGGCGGCGTACACATTCTCTCGCCCTATCAAGCCAAGCGCAAATCCTCGTGGTTCGAGGGGACGGCAAACGCGATCTACCAGAATCTTCATTTCATGAAGAAGTACGACCCCGATTATATCCTCATCCTTTCGGGCGATCATATCTATAAAATGAATTACGCGGAGATGCTCCGCGCCCACAAGGAAACGGGCGCGGATTGCACCGTGGCGGCGATCCAAGTCCCCCTGCGGGACGCGCCGCGCTTCGGCATCCTGAACACGAGGGCAGATGGCACTATTTACGAATTCGAGGAAAAACCGAAGGCGCCGAAGAGCGATCTCGCCTCGATGGGGATCTATATCTTCACGGCAAACAAGCTCTTCACCTATCTCGAAAAGGACGACGCAGACCCCAACTCCTCGAAGGATTTCGGGAAGGATATCCTTCCCGCCATGCTTGCGGCGGGCGAAAAACTCTATTGCTACCGCTTCAAGGGGTATTGGAAGGACGTCGGCACCATTCCCTCGCTGTGGGAATCCAACATGGATCTCCTCGGCGAAGATCCCGCCTTCGACGTGGGGGACGCCGATTGGAAGATCCATTCACGCAATCCTCTCGCGCCGCCCGAGTATATCGGGACGGGGGCGGTCGTCGAAAATTCGATGGTCGCGCTCGGCTGTGAGATCGAGGGCACGGTGAGAAATTCCCTCCTCGCCTCCTCCGTCGTCGTGGAAGAGGGTGCGGTCGTGGAGGACAGCGTCATCATGGCGGGCACCGTCATCGGGCGCGGGGCGCGCGTCTCGTATTCCATCGTAGACGAAAATGTCGTCATCGAAGAGAACGCTACCGTGGGTTCGGCGAAGGGCGCGGGTAGCGCGATCGCCGTTCTCGGAAGAAATATCCGCATCGGCGCGGGAGCGCGCATCGAGGGCGGAAAGATCATCGACAAGGATTATAAAGGGGAGTAGTATGGCAAACACAGTGGGCGTGATCTTTTCTCACATCGGCGACGAGAACCTGCCCGAACTCTCCCGCCACCGCACGATGGCTTCGGTACCCTTCGGGGGAAGATACCGTCTCATCGACTTTGCGCTCTCGAATATGGTGAACTCCGGGATCACGACGGTGGGGCTTGTCACCAAGAACAACTATCAATCGCTCATCGACCACCTCGGGAGCGGGAAGGATTGGGATCTCGCGAGAAAGGACGGCGGCATCATCCTGCTCCCGCCCTATTCTGACGAGACGGACGCGCCCTATACGACCCGCCTCGAAGCGCTCATGGGCATCACGGGATTCTTGAACCACAGAAGCGAAGATCACGTCGTGATCTCCGATTGCGACGGCATCGCGCGCATGGACATCGCGGACATCGTGCGTTTCCATGAGGAAAAGGGCGCGGATATCACGATGGTCTACCATGAGGAAGCGCACGTCGATTCGTCGTACTATATCATCCTCTCTCCCGACGAAACGGGAAGGGTGCGCGAACTCAAAATCAACCCGCGCGTAAAGGGGACTTGCAACCTCTACGTCAACGTCATGGTCATGAGCCGCGAATTCCTCATCAACACCATTCAGGACGCGGTCACGAGGGGCTTTTCGAGTTTCGGCAGGGATATCCTTGCGAAAAATGTGGATACGCTGAAATTGTACGCCTACAAATTCGAGGGCTACCATGCCTCGGTCAACACGATACAGGATTATTACAGCCACAGCATGCGCCTGCTCGATAAGAGCGTGCGCGACGAGCTTTTCGGCGCGCGCGATATCTATACGAAGATCCGCGATTCCGCGCCGTCCAAATATCTCACGGGCGCGTCGGTCGTGAATTCTCTCATCTCCGACGGCTGTATCATCGAGGGAAGGGTGGAAAACAGCATCCTCTTCCGCGGCGTAAGGGTCGGAAAGGGGAGCGTCGTGAAGGATTCCATCATCATGCAGGATACCGTCATCGGCACCAACGTGCATCTCGGCTGCGTCATTACGGACAAGAACGTCGTGATCCGCGATAACCGAAGGCTTGCGGGTTGCGAGGCATTGCCGTACTTCGTCTCAAAGGGCAGAATGCTGTAATTTAGGAGAATGGGACAAAAAGGAGTGCGTATGTACGACGACAACATGACAAATTGCGACGATCTTCCCGCGGTGGAAGTGAAAGACCATGCGGTGCGCGCCGAAAAAGAACCGCCCGCAGAGATCTCGGTGGAGGCGAAGAAGAAGATCTTATTCGTCGCTTCGGAGGCGTCTCCCTTCATCGCGACGGGGGGGCTTGCGGAAGTGATCGGATCGCTTTCGGAAGCGATCTCCGAAAACGCGTCCTTCGACGTGCGCGTCATCCTTCCGCTGTATCAGGATATCCGCAAGGAGTTCCGCAAAGATTACCGCTACATCGGAAATCTCAACGTTGCGCTCTCGTGGAGAAACCAATATTGCGGCATCTTCGAGTACCGCGCGGGGAACGTCACATACTATTTCGTCGATAACGAATATTACTTCAAGCGTCCGAGCTGCTACGGCTATTACGACGACGGCGAACGGTTCGCCTTCTTCTGCCGCGCCGTCATGGAGATCCTCGGGTTTGTCGGATTCTATCCCGATATCCTGCACTGCCACGATTGGCAGTCGGCGCTTGCCGCCGTCTATCTCAAAACGGTGTATCAGAGCCGCCCCGAATACAGGGCGATCCGCGCCGTGTTCACGATCCACAACATCGAATATCAGGGGCAGTACTCGCTGGATATCCTCGAAGATCTCTTCGGGATCCCGTTCCGTTTTTCCAATCTTCTGGAATACGATCGCTGTATCAATCTCATGAAGGGCGCCATCGAATGCGCCGAGGCGCTGACGACCGTCTCGCCGACGTATGCGGAAGAGATCAAGCGGCCGTTCTACGGCAAAGGGCTGGATCCCATCATTCTGCGCAACGAGGGCAAACTGCACGGCATTCTCAACGGGATCGACAACAAACTCTACGACCCCGCGACCGATCCCGCGCTCTTCGCGAATTACAGCGCGGACGATGTGGCGGGGAAAGCCGTCTGCAAGGCGGAACTGCAAAAGATGTTCGGGCTTCCCATAAAGCCCGAGGCGCCCGTCATCGCGATGATCTCCCGCCTCGTATCCCATAAAGGGCTGGATCTCGTCAAGGACGTCATCGAACAGGTGCTCAAACAGGACGTACAGTTCATTCTGCTCGGCACGGGCGACTCGACGTACGAAAACTATTTCACCGACCTCGCGAGAAGATACCCGGGGAAGGTCGTCACTGTCATCTCCTTCAACGCCGATCTCTCGCGCAAGATCTATGCGGGCGCCGATCTCTTCCTCATGCCGTCGAAAAGCGAGCCGTGCGGCCTCTCGCAGATGATCGCCTCGCGCTACGGCGCCGTCGCGCTCGTACGCGAGACGGGCGGGCTGAAAGACAGCATCACGCCGTACGGCGCGGACGGAAACGGATTTACCTTCCGCGAATACAACGCCTCCGATATGCTCTACGTCATCAACGAAGCGCTCGGCGTGTATCGCAAAAAGGACGAATGGGCAAAACTCGTGAAGAAGGCGATGGAGACGGACTTCTCCTGGTCTACTTCCGCAAAATATTACGAAGGACTTTACCTTAAACTGCTCGAAAAATAGGAGAAAAGCTATGAACGAATTGACCGGACGGGAAGCAGAAAAACTGATTGCCGGGAAACTTTCCCGCTACTTCGGCGTATCTTCCGCGGAGGCGACGCGGGAGCAGATCTATAAAGCCGTCGTGATGAGCGTGAGGGATATCATGCTCGAAAAGCGGCAGAAATTTCATCTGAAAGTGAAGGCGGCGCGCGCAAAGCGGGTCTACTATCTCTGCATGGAATTCCTCATGGGAAGATCGCTCAAAAACAGCGTGTACAATCTCGGGATAGGGGACGCGCTCACTTCCGCCCTCAAACCTTACGGCGTCACGCTCGAAGATCTCTATGAGGAAGAACCGGACGCGGGACTTGGAAACGGGGGGCTTGGAAGGCTTGCCGCATGCTTTTTAGACGGACTTGCGACCCAAAACTACCCCGCGATGGGATTTTCCATCTGTTATCAATACGGACTTTTCAAGCAAAAGATCGTAGACGGCTGGCAGATCGAACTGCCCGACGTATGGCTCCCGGGCGGGGAGGCGTGGCTCACGCAGCGCACCGATAAACAGTTTGTCGTCCGTTTCGACGGCGATCTCGAAGAGCGTTGGACTGATCACGGAATGGAGATCCGCTACCGCAACGCCAAAGAAGTGGAGGCGATCGCCTACGATATGATGGTCTCGGGCGCGAACAGCGAAGCGGTCAGCGTGCTCCGCCTGTGGCGCGCGCGTGCCATGCAGAAGTTCGATATGCAGCGTTTTTCGCAGGGGGATTACGACGCCGCCATGCGCGACGATTCCGACGCGCAGCTCATCTCCAAAGTGCTCTATCCCTCGGATAACCACTACGAAGGCAAGTCTCTGCGGCTCAAACAGCAGTATTTTCTTGTCTCCGCCTCTCTCCAATGTATCATTTCCGACCATAAACGCCGCTACGGGTCGCTCAATCTTCTTCCCGAAATGGCGGCGATCCATATCAACGATACGCACCCCGCGCTCGCCATTCCCGAGCTTATGCGCATTCTCATCGACGAGAACGACTTCCGCTGGGAGGAGGCGTGGAACATCACGACGGCGACGTGCGCATACACGAACCACACCGTGCTCTCCGAGGCGTTGGAGACGTGGAACGAAGATCTCGTTGCGCGTAGGCTTCCCCGCATTTACAGCTTACTCAAAGAGATCAACCGCCGCTTCTGCGAAGATCTCTGGAATGCATTCCCCGGGGATTGGAACAAGATCTCGCGCATGTCCGTGCTCTCCCACGGCCTCGTGCACATGGCGAATCTCTGCGTCATCGGCTCGCACAGCGTGAACGGCGTCTCCGAACTGCACAGCGAGATCATCAAAGAGAGTATTTTCAAGGATTTCTACGACTATACGCCCGCAAAATTCACCAATGTCACGAACGGGATCGCGCACAGGAGATGGCTGCACCAATCCAACCCCGAGCTTTGCGCCCTCATCGACGAATGTATCGGCACAGACCACGCCAAGCACGCGGAACAGCTCGCGGGGCTTGCGAAATTTGCCGACGACGCGGGCGTTTTATCGCGGCTCGACGAGATTAAAAAGATCAAAAAAGAACAGCTCGCGGCATATGCGCTGAAAGAGCAGGGGATCGCGATCGACCCGCAGACGGTGTTCGACGTTCAGGCAAAGCGGCTGCACGAATACAAGCGCCAGCTCCTCAACGTTTTGCACATCATCGACGTCTACGATCGGCTGAAAGAAGATCCCGACCTCGATATCCTGCCCAAGACGTATATCTTCGGCGCAAAGGCGGCAGCGGGCTATGATATGGCGAAACAGATCATCAAGCTGATCTGCTATCTTGCCGCCGATATCCGAAAGCACCCGAAGATCAACGAAAAGCTCAACGTCGTATATTTGGAAAACTACAACGTCACGATGTCCGAAAAGCTTATGCCCGCTTCCGAGATCTCCGAACAGATCTCCCTCGCGGGAAAAGAGGCGAGCGGAACGGGCAACATGAAATTCATGCTGAACGGCGCGCTCACGATCGGCACGCTCGACGGGGCAAACGTGGAGATGGCGCAGCGCGTCGGAAGCGACAACATCTTCATCTTCGGCTTAAAGGCGGACGAGGTGAAGGAGCTTTGGAACGCGGGCTACAATTCCAGCGCCTACTATCACCGCGACCCCGCGATAGGGCGCGTGATCGAATCGCTCAATATCGGCTTCAACGGCTGCTCGTTCGCCGATATCGCAAACTATCTCTTGCGGCAATCGCCTGTCGCCGATCCGTATATGTGCCTTGCGGACTACGCGTCGTACGCCCAAACGCAGGACGCGCTCTCGGCGCTCTACCGCGACGATAAGACCGCGTGGAACAGAAAATCGCTGATGAATATCGCCGCGGCGGGGTACTTCTCCGCCGACAGGAGCGTCCGCGATTATGCGCAGCGCATCTGGGATCTAAAACCTCTCACGGCAAAATAACAAATCGCAACTTTCAGACGAGACAATACATATGAACTTTTACTACAATCCCAACGATCCTCGCTGTAAGACCAAGACGGGCGCGTTTGCGCGGGGGAGCGAAGTCACATTCCGCATCTTCCGCGACGGCAAGGGCGAAGCCGACTTCTCCGCCGATCTCTGCTATCTGGTCTATTATCAAGACGGCAAGAAAGAGACCATCCTGCCCATGCGCTCCACCGCAGACGGGTATGAGATCACCTTGAAATTCCACCGCGTCGGTCTTTACTTCTACTATTTTACCTTCCCCGGATTCGTCTTTCTCGGATGCGGGAAATATCGCAACGCCGTCGTCACCAACCATCCCGCGAGCTGGCAGATCACCGTCTACGACGAAAATTATGAGACGCCCGATTGGATCAAAGGGGGCGTCATGTATCAAATTTTCCCCGATCGGTTTCGCAAAGAGGGGGATTATCCCATCGTCCCGCACAAGATCAAACGCGACGATTGGGGAGGCTGCCCGACATTTCGCCCCAATGAGTACGGAAAGGTGCTGAACAACGACTTTTTCGGCGGAAATCTGAACGGCGTGCGCGCGAAACTCGATTACCTGAAAAGTCTCAACGTCAGCGTCATCTACTTCAATCCGATCTTTGAAGCATATTCCAACCACCGCTACGACACGGGCGACTATATGAAGATCGACCCGCTCCTCGGAACGCTCGAAGACTTTGAGGCGCTCGTCCAAGACGCAAAGGCGCACGGCATCCGTATTATCCTCGACGGCGTTTTCAACCATACGGGCGTGGACAGCCGCTACTTCAATAAATACGGAAGATACGATTCCGTCGGCGCATATCAGAGCCTCGATTCTCCGTACCGCGATTGGTATCAATTCCACCAATTCCCCGATACGTACGACAGTTGGTGGGGCATGGAGACGCTTCCCGCCGTCAACGAATCCTCGCCCTCCTTCCAATCGTACATTTTGGGCGAGGGCGGCGTGCTCAAAACATGGCTTTCCCGCGGGATCGGCGGCTACCGCCTCGACGTTGCCGACGAACTTCCCGACTTTTTCCTGCGCCTTCTGCGCAAATCGGTCAAGGAGCAGGATCCCGAAGCGGTCATCATCGGCGAAGTCTGGGAGGACGCCTCCAATAAGATCGCATACGGCGCGCGGAGAGAGTATCTTCAAGGATACGAACTCGACAGCGTGATGAACTACCCCTTAAAAGACGCCATCATCGGCTACATGCTCACGGGAAGCAACGATCATCTGCGCGAGACGATCGCAATGCTGATTGACAACTATCCGAAGGAAACGCTCGACGCGTTGATGAACGTTCTCGGCACCCACGATACGCCGCGCATCCTCACCGTTCTCGGCAACAAGTATTGTTCCAACAAGGAGCAAATGGCGGTCACCTTCCTCAGCGACGAGGAAAAAGAGCGCGCGAAGAAGAAATTGAAGATGGCGGCTCTGTTGCAATTCACGCTCCCCGGCGTGCCCTGCATCTACTACGGCGACGAGACGGGTATGGAAGGCTACGTCGATCCGTTTTGCAGAGGCTGCTTCCCGTGGGACGATATCGACGAAGCGCTCGGCGCGTTTTACGCCCGCCTCGGAGCGATCCGCACAAAAAATTTCCCCGAAATCTTCAAAGACGGGAGCTACCGCGAAGTCTTTGCCGATCCTTCGTGCCTCGTTTTCGAGCGGAGAAAGGGCGAAAAAGCGCTCTACGTCTATTGCAACAATTCGGCGTCGGAGTACGCCATCCGCATGCGCGGGGAATATACCGAATATCTCACGGGGAAAACGTTTAAGGACTATCTTTCGGTGGAACCTTATTCGTACGGGATCATCGCAAGAAAATAGTATGTCAGACATAAATACTATGCGTGACATAATACCGACGCCCCGAAACCGATCGCGCCTGAAAATGTAAACCAAAAAAATGCTCGCCGCGCATATGCCGCGGCGAAAAAATAAATAAAATGCGTGTGAAGATTTGAGATAAAAAAATAAAAATTTGCGTCGGGCGAAGGATCGCCGCTCATACGTAAATTTTTTTTTTGCAAAAAAGTAGAAAAAGTCGATTTTTTGCTCCTATTTTCGCCTTTTTTGCCCATTACTATTCGTAAAAGCAGCATTTTGCGAATAGTTTACTATATCTTTTGGGAGCGATTTTTTACCGCCCTCTGCGCTTTACTTCTGTTCCCGATAAAATTTTTCCCCTATAACTCTTCGTAAAATTGACATTTCCCTCCCTTCGTGCTATAATCATTTTTGCCATGAAAACTTCCGACAACTACTATCAGGATAGAAACCTGCGCAATCTCGACAAAATCGACTCCCTTCTCGAAGAACTTCCTCCCTTCTGCGAAGATTTCTTTCGCGGCGTCGAAGGCAGGACGAGCACCCTCACCCGCCTCAACTACTGCTACGATCTTCGCATTTTTTTCGATTTTCTCTGCCGCAAGGTCTGCCGCGGCAAAGAAGTCAAAACGCTCACCCTCGAAGATCTCGAACGCATCACGGATACCGATATCGAAATTTTCCTCGCCTATCTCTCCAACTATCGCTACGGCGATCGCCGCCTCTCCTGCGACGAGCGCGCAAAGGCGCGCAAGCTCTCCACCGTCCGTTCCCTTTTCAAATACTTTTTCAATAAGGGACTGATCGAAGTCAACAATACGGCGAAGGTCTCGACGCCCAAATTGCATGAAAAAGAGATCGTCCGTCTCGAAGGCGACGAAATTTCCGATCTTCTCGACACCGCGGAATTGGGGCGCGGACTTTCCCGCCATATGGAGGGATATCACGCCCGCACCAAGATCCGCGACACCGCCATTCTCACCCTCTTTCTCGGCACGGGCATCCGTATCTCCGAGCTTGTGGGGCTGAACAACGAGAGCATCGATTTCAAGACAAATTCCTTCGTCGTCACGCGCAAGGGCGGAAATCAGGCGATCTTATATTTTTCCGAAGAAGTGGGCGACGCGCTCGGAGCCTATCTCGCCCAAAAGGAAGAAGATCCGAAGGTCCCGCAGAGCGAACACGCGCTCTTTCTCTCCCTGCAATATAAACGCATCACCGTCCGCGCCGTGGAGAACCTTGTCAAAAAATACGCAAGCATCTCTACCCCGCTCAAAAAAATCACGCCGCACAAGCTCCGCTCCACTTACGGTACCGCCCTCTATCGCGAGACGGGAGATATCTACATCGTCGCCGACGTCTTGGGGCACAAAGACGTCAACACGACGCGGAAGCACTATGCCGCCATCACGGAGGATAAGCGGCGCGCCGTCGCGGGGAAAGTGAAATTGCACAAGTCGGAGGACGACGAATGACGGAATCCGTCTATGTGATCCAGCCCGTATTCGGCGAAAATGCGCGCGTTTTGCATGAGGAAGCCGTCGCGCTCATTCAGAGCGCGGGCGCCGAATATTTGGGTGCGACGTTCCAAAATATCCGCGAGATCCACCCCGCTACCTTCATCGGCGAAGGAAAACTCGCCGAGATCGCCGAAATCCTCTCAACATTCGACGAAACCGTCACCGTCCTCTTCAACGGCGAGCTTTCCCCTTCCCAGACGCTGAACATCTCCAAAGCATTGGGAGATCGGAAGGTCATCGACAGGACGACTTTGATCCTCGATATCTTCGCCCTGCGCGCCGAGAGCAGCGAAGGGAAGATCCAAGTGGAACTTGCGCAGTATAAATATCTCTATCCCCGTTTGAGAGGCAAGGGAAGCGCGCTTTCGAGGCTGGGCGGAGGGATCGGGACGCGCGGCCCGGGCGAAAGCAAATTGGAAACGGACAGAAGGCACATCCGCGCCCGTATCCACGCGCTGGAACAGAAGTTGGAGGAGATCAGCCGTCGCCGCACGCTGCTCGCCGTGCGCAGAAAAAAAGAGCGCGTCAAAACCATCGCTCTTGTCGGCTATACGAATACGGGGAAATCCACGCTCGAAAACGCGTTGACGGGCGCGGACGTCTTTGTGAAAGACGCTCTTTTCGCGACGCTCGATCCCACTTCCCGCGTGTTCGAGATCGAAGGACTTCCCTTCCTTTTAGTGGATACCGTGGGTTTTTTACAGGATCTTCCCCACCACCTCATCGAGGCGTTCAAGTCTACGCTCGAAAGCGCTTTGAACTGCGACCTCGCCCTCATCGTGTGCGACGCTTCGGGAGAATACCGCATGCAGATGGAAACCACCCTTTCGACGCTCAAAGATCTCGGGTTCGATTCCCCCTATCTTGTCGTCATGAACAAATGCGACAGAGCGGAGAACGTGCGCTTCCCCAAAGAATATGTGCGCATCTCCGCCAAGACGCACGCGGGGCTGGACGAACTGAAACGGCGCATCTTTGAGACGCTCAAAGACGAATTCGTCGAGACGACCCTCTTCGTCCCCTACCCTCAAATGGCGGAATACGGCGCGGTGCGGAATTTGCTCGCGGAACGCACCGTAAGATATACGGACGACGGCGCCGAGATCGAAGTCACCATTCCCGCGATCTACGCCGCCCGCTTCAAACGATTCGCGCAAAAATAAACGCCGCAAAAGGCGCAAATCACCCTTCACGGCGTATTTTTCTTTTGTATCCCCTTACTCCGAATATTCCTTCGGATCGGTGATCACCTTGTCGATACGAATGGAGACGAAATCCTTCTGCGGCGCAATGCACTTGCCGCAATTATCGCAGGGCTTGCTCGGATCGAGATCGCACACCTCGCATTCCATACACCCGTCGCACTCCTTCCCGTCGACGAGAACGCACATCTTGACTTCCATGCCACAATTATAACACGCGCCCATAAGAAATGCAAGAAAAACGAAAAAAATTTGCAAAAATCTTAAAACAAATGTTTGCAATGTTTGAGAATTTATGTTATACTTACATCGGAGGTGAAAAATGCTGAACAAGAACAAGCTCATGGACGCGCTCGGCTATATCAATCGCTATATCGAAGATAACGGCTTCCCGCCCACCGTGCGCGATATGTGCCGCGATCTCGGCATTAAATCCACCGCAACGGCTTACGACTATATCAACCGCCTTCGCGATATGGGCTATCTCGCCAAAGCGGAAAACAAAAAACGCGCCGTCACCGTGAGGAGCGAAGGGACGGTGCGCGTCCCCCTCGTGGGAACGGTCACGGCGGGTCAGCCCATTCTCGCCGCGGAGAATTTCGAGGGCTACTATCCCCTTCCCACCGCCGAATTCAGGGGCGAGGATCTCTTTATGCTCCGCGTACAGGGAGAGAGTATGATCGAAGCCGGCATCTTCGACGGCGATAAGATCATTGTGAGAAAACAGCAGAACGCGGAAAACGGCGATATCGTCGTCGCGCTCTTCGATCCCGACGGAACGGAGCAGGGCGCAACGGTAAAACGCTTTTTCAGGCGCGACGGCAAGATCGTTCTGCACCCCGAAAACTCCGCCCTCTCCGATTTTATCCTCGATTCGGAGAGCGAGGCGATGATCATCGGGAAAGTCGTCGGACTTTTGCGCAAGTTATAACGTCCTCGCATTTTTCAGAGATAAAATGAAAGCCGACCGCTCGATACGGCCGGCTTCTTTTTATAGATTTTTCAGATAAAAGACTTCTTCGGGAGAGAGGCGGCGCACCTCGCCGCGATCGAGGCCCGAGAGCGTGAGTTCGCCGATCTTGATGCGTTTGAGAAACTTGACTTCCTTGCCCACCGCCTCGAACATCTTTCTGATCTCGCGGTTCTTTCCCTCGGTGAGCACAATGTGCAGTTTCGTATAGGCTTTATCCGTTTCCACGACGGTGATCTTGCACTTCTTCGTCACGACGCCCTTTTCGATCTCCACCCCCGCGCGCAGCCTGTTGAGTTCCGCGGGCGAGATCGTGCCGCCGATCCGCACGAGATAGGTCTTGGGGATCTCGCTCTGCGGCGCGGTGAGCCGATAGGCGAGGTCGCCGTCGTTCGTAAGAAGCAGCATTCCCTCGGTGTCGTAGTCGAGCCGCCCGACGGGAAAGACCCTTCCGACGCCGTTGGGAAGAAGATCCATCACCGTCTTGCGGGCTTCCTTGACGTTCTCGTCGCGAACGGTACAGACGCACCCTTTGGGCTTATTGAGCAGATAATACTCATATTTGACTTTATGGGAAAGGATCTTTCCGTCAAGTTCGACGACGTCGGAAAGATCAACGTCGTCGCCCGCTTTTGCCGCGCGGCCGTTGATCCGAACGCGCCCTTCCTCGATGATCGTGTCGGCGCCGCGGCGCGACGCAACGCCCTGTTCTGCAAGAAATTTGTTGATTCTCATGTAATATGCCGCACAGAGTACTCTGTTCTCCCCAATGAAAGGGATCTTGCCAACAGATCCCCTTTTTTACATGATATACAAATTCTGCGAAAAAATCAAGCTGTTTTCGAGGGAAATTCTGAGCACGCCCGCAAGTTCTCCCGAACGCGTCGGAAGAGGGTCGAAAAGCTCCGTTGCAAAGCGCAAGAGGCGAAGCTCGGTTTTTTTGAGCGGATAGGCAAAGCTATATTCGATCGCGTACCCTTCCCACCCCGCAGAGACGTCGCAGAGCGGGATCATGCGATAGTTCTCGAACGCGTCGTCTAAAAGTTCGGCCGTGCGCCCGTACATATCGGGGCAATTCAATACGACCGAGACGAGCTGCATGCCGTCGCGCAGGGCGCTCGTGACAAGGCATCTGCCCGCCTTCAAGGTATATCCCGTCTTGACGCCGTTCGCCCCCTCGTACTCATAGAGCATCTTATTCTTGTTTTTCCAACCGCGCGGCGCGTAGTATGTGCAGGAAACGATCTCGCGGAAGATATCGTTCCCGAGCGCGTAGGCGCTGATGAGCGCAAGATCGCGCGCCGTCGTGTAGTGCCCGTCGTCCGGAAGTCCGTGCGGATTTTTCAGCGAACTGTGCTCCGCCCCCATGCGCGCGGCGCGCAGCGTCATCGTGCGCGCGAACTTTTCCACGCTTCCGCTGTGATAGATCGCAAGCGTGACGGCGCAGTCGTTCCCCGAGCGCAGCATAAGCCCGTACAGAAGATCGCGCACGGTAAGGCGGTCGCCCTCGCGAAGATAGACGCTCGAACCCTCCTCGCCCGCCGCTTCCGCGGGCACCGTCACCGTTGCGTCGAGATCGCAATCCTCGATGATGACGATCGCGGTAAGGATCTTCGTCGTACTCGCCATCGGAAGGCGGAGATCGGCGTTTTCTTCGTGCAGGAAGCGGCGCGACGTCGCCTCGACGACGCATTCCCCCTTGCCCGCAGATACCGCTTCCGCCGCGACGGGAGTGCCGACAAAGCATATCTGCGCCAGAAAAAGCGCTGCCGCAAGCAGCAAGATCGGCCGTTTTTTACGCATTTTCCTCTTTCTTGACGATCTTCGAGACGATCTCGCTCGCCTTCTCGATCAACCCGTCGATGGGGTCGTCCGTGATCTTGACGACGCGGCACTCCTTGCCGTCGTCGATGAGAAAGCCCGCGGGCTTTATGTTGACGACCGTCCCCGCGCCGCCCGCAAAGGGAAAGCATTCGTCGTCTTTGATGGTCTTGATCTCGCCGTATTCGCCCCCGCCCGAAAGATATCCCATCGTCACTTTGGTGAAGGGGATGATCTGCGCCCCGCTCGCCGAAACAACGGGCTTGCCGATGACGGTATTGACGTCTACGAGCGCCGTCAGTTGCTCGGCTGTCTTTTCCATGATGCCGTCGATTTTCTTTTTCTTATCCAATTTATCAGTGCCTCCAATGCTTTTTTGATCAATGCCGTGAGAAGGATCAGCCCGTTGAAGACGATCGCCGTCTGCGTCGTGAGTTTCAGACACGGCTTCTCCGAAAACACGGCGCTGTTTTTGAGCGACAGAAAGGGATGGCGCGTGCGGAGCAGGGAAAACGCCGCCCCGCTCGCCGATTGGATCGCCGCAGCCGTCAGAACGGAGTACACGCTTCCCGCGCCCCCCGTTTCCACCACTTGATGAAACCGCCAGAGCTGAAATCCTTCGGTGATCTCGAACTTCTTTCGCGTATCGGCGAGTTTAGAATAGGGAAGAAACACGGCGTATTTTTTCGTCAAATGAATGGCGATCCCCTCCCGCCGAAGTTCTCCGTACCCGCCGAACACGCGCAGGACCCGATAGAGACTGACCGCAAAATACACTTTATTGCCGCCGATGTCCGCATACGAGTCGATATAGACGAAGATCGGAAACAGGAACAAGAGTACGCCGAAAAATGTCCCGTAAACAAAAAATTCGTCCATACCTCTAATATGGACGAACGAAAGATTCTTATGCGATTTCCAAACCGCGGCTTTCTATGAAATTTTGACGATATCGGTATCGTCTAACCCTTTGAGAAAATCGGGGATCTCATAGCCTCCCTCGACGACTTCCTCCTTCGTCTCCTTTTTGCGCGCGGGACGGCTGTCGTCGGAGCCGAGCGTACTTTCCTCGTCGGCGTCGATGTCCTCCCACTCCTCACGGTTATAGAGATAGGTGTCGTGCTCCGTTTCCGCCTGCGCGATGCTCGACATCAGCGTGTCGTAGTCGGGCAGTTGGTCGAGAGAATTCAGCTTGAAGCGTTTGAGGAATTCATCCGTCGTGGCGAACAAAACGGGGTGCCCGATGGCGTCCTTCCTGCCGCAGGGATAGATGAGGTTGAGTTCGAGGAGCGCGTTTACGCCATAGTCGCTGTTTACGCCGCGCAGCATCTCGATCTCGGAGCGGGTGATGGGCTGTTTGTAGGCGACGATCGCCGCGCACTCCAAAATCGTGCGGGTAAGCTCCTTTTCGCGGATGGGATTGAGCACCGCGGCGACCCCGTCTTTATAGGCGGGATTGGAAGCAAACTGCGCTTTTTTATTGAATTCGAGAAGCTGGATGCCCGATTCTTCGCCATAGCGCTCTTTCAGCTCTTTGAGTGCCCCTTTCACCTCTTTTTCGGTCACGCCGAGCTTTTCCGCAATGTCGGCAAGCGGCACGCTCTTCCCGGAGGCAAACAGGATCGCCTCAATTATATTCGTCAATTTCTCCAAGTGTCTCCTCCTTTGCTTCGGGATTGAAGGTGATGTAGATCTGCCCGAACGCTTCCTCCTGCTTCACGCGGAGGAATTGGTGTTTGAGAAGTTCGAGGATCGCCTGAAACGTCGTGACGATCTCCGAACGCGTGTAATCTTTGGTAAAGAGCTGTTCAAACCGCACTTCGCTCTCGTTTTCAAAGACTTCGAGAATGAACGTGATCTTCTGCGCTACCGTGTATTCATCGCGCGGGATCTCGCGGAAACTCTCCTCCTCGATCTCGTCTGCGCGGCGGATGAGGAGCGAGGAAAACGCCTTCACAAGCCCTTGCAGGGTGAGATTGTCGAGCGAGAACACCGTGCGCGTCTCTCCCACGTCCTTATCGGGTTCCTTGAAGTAATAGCCCACCGTTTCGAGTTCTTTGAGCTTCTCCATCTCGCCCTTGATGAGGCGGTACTCTTCGAGCGCGCGGATGAGCTCTTGTTTATCCTCTTCGATCTCCTCGGCAAGTTCGGGATCTTCTTCGAGATTGGGAACAAGCGCCTGCGCCTTGATCTTGATGATGGAAGCCGCAATGTTGAGGTATTCCGTGATCTTGTCCACATCCAGATACGGAAGCCCCTTCATATAATCGAGGAATTGCTCGGTGACCTGCGAAACGAAGATATCCTTGATCTCGATTTCCTCACGGTTGATGAGATACAGCAAGAGATCGAGCGGCCCCTCGAAATTCGCAAGGACGGTGGTATAATCGACGTTGGATTCAAATTTCTCGCGATCTACCATGCAAATAACCCCCACAGAGATTGGATGGGCAGCCCGAATACCTTCCCCCACAGTGCGAGAATGGGATACCCGAAATAGCGCATCGCGAAGCGCATCACCCAACCGAGAATATCGAACTTTTCAATGAGCGCCGCCCCCGTCGCGCGGAAGAGAAGATCGCAAAGAAAACTTTCCGCGATCAGTGCAAGGAGGATCCAATAGCCGTAATTGCGCAGGAAGCGATAGACCTTCCCGTGACGGCGATCGAGCGCGTCCACCAACCGAAATCCATCCAGCGGATAGAACGGGAGCAGATTGAATACGCAAAAACTCAGGCTGCGCGCATACAAAAACAGCGTGAGATAGAGCAAAAAGTCGGTGAGGAACACGATATTAGGCATGTAGAGCACGACGACGAGAAAGAGCGGGAAAAAGAGGAAGGCGGAAAGATAATTCACAACCACGCCCGCGCTCGCCGTAAGCCCCAGCCCCAGCCGATACTTTTTGAAGTTGTTCGGATCGATCGGCACGGGTTTTGCCCAGCCGAACCCCACGAGGGCAAAACAAACGAGTCCGAGCGGATCAAAATGCCGAAGCGGATTGAGCGAAAGCCGCTTGTACCATTTCGGCGTGGGATCGCCGCAGCGGTACGCGACAAACGCATGGGCAAATTCATGCAATGTAAGGACAACGGTCACCGATAAAAGCCCCGCCAGCAACCGTATAAGGTAGTCGGAAATATTCATACCCTTTTTATTATAGCGTATGCGCGCGAAAAAAGCAAGAAAAAAGCGGAAACTTTGATAAATTTCCACTTTTTATGTTCATATTTTCCTCTGAAAGGCAAGGAGCTTGCAACGTCCCTTTTTTGAAGATCGCACGCCCACTCCATGAGGCTTTTTTGCCGAAGCGCGCCGTTGCGGTAAGCTTTTTGCGGCAATTTGCGATATATTATGTCACGCATAATACATCGCATTTTGCGTTATTGCCACTCATGTGCAGTCTCGCGCAATGCGTCCCACCAATTCTTTTTCGCCACGTCCTCCATTGCGACGAGCGGCGTTTTCGCGATCTCCACGCCGTCCCTGTACAGAATGGCGATTCCCGCTTCCTGCCCCTTTGAGACGGGCGCGCGCAACTTGTTCAGTTCAAAGGAAACGGTATATTCCCCCTCTTCGCCCCGTTTGCAGAAGGGCGCGAGCGTCTTTTTTGCGGCGACGGCAACGCTCTTACACTTGCCTCCCCGCACTTCCGCCCTCTCGTCGAGCGCTTCGTTTGCCGCAAGAATTATCTTATTTTCATAGGTGTTGAAGCAGTAGTCGAGCATTCCCGCAACGTCGGAAAAACGCTGCTTGGAATTTTCCGCGCCGATCACGACGGAGATCAGCCTCGTTTCTCCCCGCTTGGCTGTCGCCGCGAGACAAAATCCCGCTTCGTTCGTAAATCCCGTTTTCCCTCCGTCGCAGCCGTTATAACTTCTGATTAACTTGTTTGTATTCGTGATCGTCGTTGTTCTTCCGTCCGGGTGCGAAAACTCTTCCAGCCATATTTTGGAAAATTCAAAATATTTTTCGTGGGAGATCATTGCGCGGAGCATGAGGGCGACGTCCTTCGCGCAGGAATACTGCGGATCCTTCGGAAGCCCCGTGCAGTTGGAAAAGAGCGTGTTTTCCGCGCCGAGCCGGGCGGCGCGCTCGTTCATCTTTGCGACAAAACCCGCTTCGCTGCCCGCGATCCGCTCCGCAAGCGCCACGCACGAATCGTTTGCCGAGCAAACGGCGACGGTCTTCATCAGCTCCTCGGCGGTATAGGAAAGCCCGCTGTCCAAAAAGACCTGCGATCCCCCCATCCCCGCGGCATTCTCGCTGACCGTGATCTTTTCGTCATAGGAAAGATTTCCGCTCTCCACCGCCTCGAAAGAGAGAAGCAGCGTCATGATCTTGCACATGCTCGCGATGGGGAGCCGTTTGGTCTCCTCCTTCGCATACACCTTCGTGCCCGTCGCATAGTCGCAAAGATAGGCAGCTTTGCATGCGGGCGAGAGCGCGCCCTCCGCATGGGCGGGAATTTGATATGCGTTGCCCGCAAAAGATGCCGCCAAGAGACAGGAAACGGCGGCAACCGTGTTATAAAATAATTTGTTCATACCCGCAGTTTGCGCGTTCCATAGAAAAATAAACGCGTCAGAACAGATTTCCGAGCGGGTGAAATATGGCAAGCAGTAAAATGGCTTCCAAAAGGCAGATGAGCGCAAGCACGGCGAGAAAGGCAAGAAAATCCAGCCCAAGCTCGATGAGATCTTGTTTTGCGAACCGAAAATGCTTTGCCCGCCCGAAGGAAACGGTCGCGGCGGAGAGAAGCGCGGCGTCCGTCAAAATCCGAACGGGGAGATACAGAACGACGGCGACGATCGCGCCCGAAACGCCGTATACGCCGAACAGGACGACAAGACTTCCCCCGAAGGTATACGAGCGGTAGAGAAGCAACGCGACGGGAAGCGCAAGACCGACAAGATGGATCCCGCCGACGAGCACGACGGCGGCAAGGACGGCGCACCCCGCCGTCCGCTCCAAAAAGATGAGAAAAATACTTCGTTCGGAATAGCAGACGCGGGTGAGGAAGCGGTCGCAGATATTGATTTGGAACCCGTAGAACGTCGGCGTCTTGGCGAAACACATTCCGAGCACCCAGCCCGCCAAAAAGAAGATCGCGAGCGCAAGGAGCGTTCGTTTTCGCTCCAAAACGCGGGAAAAACAATCCTTGAAAAAGAAAAGGTTCATATCTCATGATATGAACCGACGTTCCTTAAAATTCGACTTAATTCCCTATCATATGTTCGATGCCGATGCCGTATCCCCGCGTCGGGTCGTTCAAAAAGACGTGAGTGACGGCTCCGATCAGCTTTCCGTTTTGCACGATCGGACTGCCGCTCATTCCCTGCACGATCCCCCCCGTCTCGTCGATCAGGCGTTCGTCCGTCACTTTGATGACGAAGTTCTTATTGTCGCGGTTCCGCTCGTCGACCTTTACGATACTGATCTCGTATTTCTGCGGACACACGCCGTCCACCGTCGAATAGATCACAGCCTTTCCGATCGTTGCCTCGGAGAGCGGCGCCGTTTCCACGAGTTCGCATCGGGAAAAATCGTAATCCTTCTCGAATTTTCCGTACAGCCCCGTCTCGTCCACCGAATCCGCCTTTGCGAGAACGGTATCGTTCATAAACAGTCCGCGGAGTTCCCCCGCTTTCCCGCGCATTCCCTTCGTGACGCCGATCACGCTGCAAAGATAGACCTTCGGATCCGAGATCGTGAGCGGATTTTTGCTTTCGTCGCATACGGCGTGCCCCAACGCGCCGAAGCGGTAGTTGTTGCAGTCGATGTAGGTGACCGTTCCGATCCCCGCCAACGTATCGCGGATCAGCACGCCGATCTTGTAATTCCCGCTCTTTTTATCCTTGACCGGCGTAAGGGACACGCGCGCGGTATCCCCTTTGCGCCGCACCGTGACCTCGATCTCTTTCCCCTCGCTCCGTTCGAGAGCCGCGTTGAGATCGGCTATGGTCGTGATGCGGATGCCGTCTACGGCGACAATGGTATCCCCGACGCGGATCCCCGCTTCCTCTGCGGGACGGTGCAGACCGTCCTCGGCGGAAACTTCGGAAAGTCCTATGATCTCCGTGCCGCCCGCCGAGAGCATGAAGCCCGCAGTCATTCCTCCCAAATAATATCGCGAAGTGACCGCCTGCGCTTCGACGCGATATGGGATCGTCCCGAATAAGAGACAGACCGACGCGAGCGCGGCGGCAATATAAAATTTCAGCTTACGCATTCCAACCTCCGTACACGGAAGTATTTTGCGTAAGCCGATGATTTCTATTCTCTCCTATCCGCTCTCAGCGAAGGGAGTTTTTGTAAACGTTTGCTTCTTCGAGCAATTCACGGGCGTGGGCGGTCACATGCACGCTGTCCTTTCCCCCGCCGATCAGCCGCGCGATCTCCCCGACGCGCTCCTCGCTCTCAACTTCGCGGATTCGCGTGAACGTTCCGCCGCGTTCTTCAAACTTTTCGATATAAAACTCACGGTCCGCAAAGGCGGCGATCTGCGCGGAATGCGTCACGGCGATGAGCTGGACGAAGCGGGAGAGTTTGCAGAACTTCTCGGCGACGACGCGGGCAGTCCTTCCGCCGATCCCTGCATCGATCTCGTCGAAGATGTACGTTCCGATCCCGCCCGCGGCGGAGAGCTGCGCCTTGATCGCCAGCATGAAGCGGCTCATTTCTCCCCCGCTGATGATCTTGCCAAGCTCTTTGAGCGGTTCGCCCGCATTGGCGGAGAAAAGGAAGCGAACGTCGTCCAAGCCCTCCGAGGTCGCCTTCGGAGCGTCCTCTTTCCCGAATTCGCCGAAGGAGACTTCAAAGCGCGCGGAAGGGATATTCAGCGTGATAAGCTCCTCCACGACAGCCTTCGTAAAGGTATCCGCCGCTTTTTTCCGCGCCTTGCTGAGCGCGACGCAGGCTTCGTACTGCGCCGAATCCGTCGAGGCGAGTTCGCGATTGAGTTCTTCGCAGCGTTCCGCGCTCCCCGAGAGAAGCGCATACTCCTCTTTGGCGGAATCGAGGAAGGCGAGCGCCGCCGGGACAGAGCCGCCGTACTTTTTCTTCAACGATTTGATCTCGTCGAGACGCGCCTCGACGCGTTCCGCCTCGCCCTCGTCGAAATCAAGCTCGTCCAGATAGCTCTGCGCGCATTCCGCGACATCCGAAAGCTCCTCCGCCGCGTTCGCCAAGCGCTCCGAGATCGCCGCATAGCGATCGTCTAACCCGCTCACCGCGTTCAGCGCATGGATCGCGCCGCGCACCGCGTCCGCCCCTCCGCCGTCCGCGAGCAAATATTGACGCGCTTCGCTCAGGGAGGACAAGATCTTCTCGGCATTGAGAAAACGCCGCCGAAGAGCGAGAAGCTCTTCCTCCTCGCCCTCGGCAAGTTGGGCGCGTTCCAGCTCGTCGATCTGGTATTGTAAGATATCGAGGCGTCGGCTCCTTTCGCCCTCGTCGCCGCCGAGCAGCCGAAGGGACTGCAAAATTTCCTTGCGGCGCGCAAGAAGCGCGCGGACGGCCTCCTTGCACTTTGCGACGGGTTCGCCCGCGAGCGAATCGAGAAGTTTCAGCTGGTTGCTCTCTTTGAGCAAAAAGAAATGCTCGCTCTGCCCGTGGACGTCCACGAGGAGCGAAGTGACGCGCCGCAGCATGGCGGCGGTGACGGGATTTCCGTTGAGTTTGAGCGAGCCGCGCCCGTCCTCCGTGAGCCGCCGCGAAATGACGAGCGTCTCTTCGGGTTCGATATCGAGATCGCGCAAGACGTCGTCCACAGCGGGGTCTTCCACGCAAAATTCGGCGCGAACGGCGCAAAAAGGTGCGCCCGAGCGCACCATGCTCCTATCCGCTTTGGCGCCGAGCGCAAAATCGATGGAATCGAGAATGACCGACTTCCCCGCGCCCGTCTCCCCCGTGAGCACATTCAGCCCCTCGGAGAATTCCATTTCCGCGGATTCGATCAAGGCAATATTTTGGATCGTGAGCCTTTTCAGCATATCATGATTTTACGATCGCTTCGAGCTTGCCGCGCACGACGTTGGCGTCGGCAGGCGTCTCGCAGATGATGAGCATGGTATCCACGCCCGCGATCGTGCCCGCAACTTCGCGGTAATTGAGTTTATCGACGACGGCGCCCGCGTTCCCGCCGTTCCCGTTGAGCGTCTTGACGACGATCAGGTTGCCGACGACGCGGAAGCCCTCCACGCAGTCGCGGAAGAGCGTACGCATTTTTTCGGAGATCCCGCCCTCCGTTTCCGTGATCGTCGCATAGCGGAACCGCTTTCTGGTGCCGCGGACCTTGAACAGGTGCAATTCCTTGATATCGCGTGACACAGTCGCCTGCGTCACGCTGAAATTGCACGCGGCAAGTTCCTCGCAAAGCTCCTCTTGCGTTTCCACTTCCTTTTCGGAGATGATTTCAAGGATTTTGGCATGTCTTGCATTTCTCATCATAATTTATCCTCTTATCAAATTGATTTTTCAGTTGAGCTTCTGCGTGATCCTACGGAAAAATTCGTGTTTGTTCCTCGTTAAAAACAGGGCGGAGCGCGAAGATCTTGTTACGGAAAGATCGTCTCCCGATTGAATTTCCCCGAGAAAATCGCCGTCTCCGTAGGCGAGCAGCCTTTCCCCCTCGGGGATCGCAAAGCGGAGTACGCTGCGGTCGGGGCAGGCGATCGGCCTGCTCTTCAAAGAGAAGGCGCAGACGGGCGTGAGAAGAAAGGTCGCGCAATCCGGCATGAGGATGCTCCCTCCCGCGGAGAGAGAATGCGCGGTAGAACCCGTCGGCGTGGCAACGATCAGCCCGTCGGCGGCGAACTCGCCCGTGCTGCTGCCGTCTATGGTGACGGACAGCCTGCCCACGCGCGTCGATCGGGCGGGCGTGACCGGGCAAAGGATCGCAAGTTCGTTGAGACAGTCGGCGGACGCGCCGTTGAACGTCACCGTCAGCATGGTGCGTTCCAAGATCTGGCACGTCGGGTCGGCGACGAGGGCGACCGCGTCGTCCAGCTCGTCGCGTTCAAATTCCGTGAGGAATCCGATACGCCCGAAGTTGACCCCCACGAGAGGGATCTGCAACGAAGCGGCTTGCTTCGCCGCATGAAGCATCGTCCCGTCTCCGCCGAGAACGATCAGCCGCTCCACATCGGAGAACGGTTCGTTCTCCGTAAAGAGAACCGCCTCCTTGCAGACTTTTTCTATCTTTTCGGCAAGCGCCGAGGCCGTATCGCGCTCGACCTGCGCCCGATTATAGACGACGCCGACTTTCATGATATAAAATATTATAAACTTAATTATGAATAAATGCAAGTAGTTTTGGAAAAAAACAAGTTTAATTCAAAAAAAACTCCGCGCGCTGCAAGAATACAGGCTTGGGAACGGGGACGGCGCCCTTCTGCAAGAAGAGGATATATTCGATGTTTTTTTTGGGAAGAACGGGCGCGTTGACGGCGTTCTGCGGCGCGAGGCGCAGCGAACACGCAAGATCGTAAAACTCGCTCAAAAGGGCGCGATGATATTTTCGGGGCAAAATGCCGCTTTTGCCGAGTCCTCTTCCCCCGCTCTCGAACTGCGGTTTGAAGAGAAGAAACGCTCTGCCGTCTTCGGGAAGAATCTCACAGACAGCGGGAAGAACGAGGCGCAAAGATATAAAACTCAGATCGGAAACGACGTCGTCGAGCGGCTCGGAAAAGTCGGAACGGGTGAGATAGCGGGCATTCGTGCGGTCAAGCACGACGACGCGGGCATCGGAAGAAATGCGCGGATCGAGCATATTTTCGCCCACATCGACGCAGTAGACGCGTTTTACGCCCCTGCGCAAAAGGCAATCGGTGAATCCGCCCGTGCTGGCGCCGAGATCGGCGACGATCTTGCCCGAGACGTCGGCGCCGAACACAAGGAGGCCGCGTTCGAGCTTCCGCCCGCCGTTGGAGACGAAATCGTCGTCCTCTATCACGGTGAACTCGTCGGAATCGTCTACCTCGTCGCTCGGAGAGAGCGGAACGCCCCGCCGCAGGATCCGCCCCGCGGCAAGTGCCTCCTTCGCCTTTGTGCGAGAGCCGAACTTGGGGGCAAAGTACTTATCCGCGCGCATGGAACTCCTCCAACGTGCGCCAGATCTCCTCTTCGTTCAACCCGTACTTACGGGCGAGAGAGTCGGGTTCGCCCTGCGGAATGAAGCAGTCGCGGTAGCCGAAATTGGCGATCGTGCGGTTTTCGTTGAGGAAGAAGCGGTTGACGGCGTCGGAAAGGCCGCCGCAAAGGACGTTGTCCTCCAACGTGACGATGTATTTTTGAGAAAGCGTTTGAAGAAGCTCAACGTCGAGCGGCTTCAAAAAGCGAAGATTGACGAGCGTAAACGAAAATCCGCTACGCTGCGCGCGTTCGAGCAATCTGCGCGCAAGATCCAAGCATCTTTCCCCCGCCGCAATCAGTAGTATGTCTGACGTACTACTATGTAAAATCTCCGATTTTCCGATTTCGATCGGGGCGTCGCTCCCTTCCTCCCCCGCCCGCGGGTAGCGGATGGCGAGCGGCGCAGCGTAGTCTACGCTCGCGCGGAGCATTGCGCGGAATTCCCCGATGTTCGCGGGGATCCCTATCGCAAGGTTGGGGATAAAGGAGAGATAGGAAAGGTCAAAAATTCCCTGATGCGTTTCCCCGTCCGGCCCCGTCACGCCCGCGCGGTCGATACAGAACACGACGGGCAGATCCTGCCCGCAGACGTCGTGGACGATCTCGTCGAACGCGCGTTGAAGGAAGGTGGAATAGATGGCGTAGTACGGCTTCATCCCTGCCGCCGCAAGCGAGGCGGAAAGCACCGCGGCGTGTTCCTCGCAGATCCCCACGTCGTAGGCGCGCGAAGGGAAGGCGTTAAAGAATCCGCGAAGTCCGAGACTGTCCGTCATGGCGGCGGTGACCGCAACGACGCGCGGATCCCTTTGCGCAAGCAGGGAAAGTTCCTCCCCGAGCGCCGAGGCGTATTCTCTCTTCGGGGCGGGTTTGGGGCTGAGGCCGTGCGTTTCCGTCGGGGCGTTTTCGCTGAACGGATAGCCAAGCCCCTTCTTTGTGGAGACGTGCAGAAGCACGCTCCCCTCTTTCAGTTCCTCTTTGGCGCGTTCGAGGGCGGGAAGCAGTTCTTCGAGGCTGTTCCCGTTGACGACGCCCATGTAGGTAAGCCCGTACCGCTCGAACAGGCGAACGTCGTCGTCGCAGGCGTTCCCCGATCTCAACGCTTCAAACACTTCGTGCGAGCCGCCGACCGTGGGCGAGATCGACATTCCGTTGTCGTTGAGAACGATGAGAATGCGCGTTTTCAGAATGCGCAGGCTGTTGAGCGCCTCGAAAACCAGCCCGTTGTGGAAGGAACCGTCGCCCACAAGCGCGACGACTTCGTATTGCCCGCCGTTGAGATCGCGGGCTTTCGCGAACCCGAGCGCGGCGGAGATCGCCGTTCCCGCATGCCCCGTGCCGTAGCAATCGTATTCGCTCTCCTCGCGTTTGGGGAAACCCGAAAGTCCCCCTTCCTTGCGCAGCGTATGGAAGAGTTCGGCCCTTTGCGAAAGCAGTTTGTGCGCATAGCATTGGTGCCCGACGTCGAAAATGATCTTATCGCGCGGAAAATCGAACACGCGGTGCAGGGCGACGGTGAGTTCCACCGTGCCGAGATTGGAAGAGAGGTGCCCCCCGCACATGGAGACGGTGCGGAAGATCTCTTCGCGAAGCTGTTCGCACAGCGCATTTAATTGTTGCAGAGAGCTGTTTTTCACCTCTGCGGGCGTAATATTTCTCATATTGATACCGAAAAGGGCGCGGCACGCCCTTCTACGCTTTTCGTCTTTCGATCTCTTCCGCAAGATCCCGCAAGAAGGGCGCGCCCAGCCTTTGCGCTAAGGCGCAGCACTCCTGCGCGCAGGACGAAGCAAGCTCTTCGGCGCGCGCAAGTCCGTAGACCTTTACGGCGGTGAGCCGCTTCTCTTCGCCCGCCGCGCCGCGGTCGAGAAGATCGTCCGTCAGTTGAAAGAGGATCCCGAGCCGTTCGCCGAACCGACTCCAAAGCGGGACGTCGCCTTTCGCAAGGCATGCCGCCATCGCGAGCGGAGCGCGGAACATCCGCCCCGTCTTGTTCGCATAGAGAAAGAGCAGTTCGCTCTCCCCCGCCTTCACATCCGACCAAAGCAGATCGGCGGATTGCCCCGCGACGATCCCATAGACGCCCGCGGCATGCGCAAGGATACGCGCCGCTTCGAGGTGCGCGCTGCCCTTCTCCGCCTCCTTCAACAACAGCTCGAAGGCATAGGAGAGCAGTCCGTCGCCCGCAAGAATGGCGTTTGCTTCGCCGTAGACCTTATGGTTGGAGGGCTTTCCGCGGCGGAAATCGTCGTTATCGAGGGCGGGCAGATCGTCGTGGATCAGCGAATAGGTGTGGATACATTCCAACGCGGCGGCGAGCGCCGCTTCTCCCTTCCAGTCCGCGCCGAGCGCGTCGAGGGCGGCGAAAAAGAGCACGGGGCGGATCCGTTTGCCGCCCGCAAGCAGGGAATAACGCATGCTCTCGGAGAGGATCTCGGGACTTACGTCCCAATGCTGACAGCGCGCTTTCAGATCCTCTTCCATAAAGAGCCGATATGTATCGTATTGCTCCGCAAACGTCATAGCCCGCGCTCCGCCGCGTCCACGGTATTTTTGAGGAGCATGGCGACCGTCATCGGCCCGACGCCGCCGGGCACGGGGGTGACGAACGACGCCTTTTCCCATGCGGCGGGATCGACGTCGCCGCGTATCTTCCCGTCGACGCGGCTGATGCCGACGTCTATGACGACGGCGCCCTCCTTCACCATCTCGGGGGTGATGAAATGCGGCTTGCCCACCGCGGCGACGAGAATATCGGCTTCGCGGCAGATATTTTCCAGATCCTTCGTTTTCGAGTGGCAGACCGTCACCGTCGCGTCGGCGTTCAATAGAAGCGCCGCCATAGGCCGCCCCACCGTATTGCTCCGCCCGACGATGACGGCGCGTTTCCCGCAAACGGAAATCTCGTAGCGGCGGAGAAGTTCCATCACGCCGAGCGGCGTGCAAGCGGGAATGCAGGGCAGACGCTTGAAGAGCCTGCCGCAATTTTCGTCGGAAAACCCGTCCACGTCCTTTTCCGCGGGAATGCGCGAAAGAATTTTCCGCTCGTCGAGATGAGGCGGCAGGGGAAGCTGAACGAGGATGCCGTGGACGGACGGATCGGCGGCAAAGCCTTCTACGGCAGCCTCCGCCTCTTCCTCCGTCGCATTTTCGGGCAAGACGCGGGAGAACGAGCGGATCCCCGCCTCTTCGCACGCCTTTATCTTGTTCCCGACATAGATCTTGGAAGCGGGATCTTCGCCGACGAGCAGCACGGCAAGACCGACGGTGACCCCTCTCTTTGCCAGCGCGAAAACGCGCTCTTTGAGTTCTGCGCGCACGGCTTGCGCCGTCGTTTTTCCGTCGAGGATCTTCATGCGTTGATGACTCCTCCGAGCACGCCGTTCACGAAGTCCGCGGAATTTTCCGTGGAGAATTTGCGCGCGAGCGCCACCGCTTCCGAAACGGAAACGACGGGCGGGATCTCGCCGAAATAGGATATCTCCGCGAGCGCGAGAAGGAGGATCGCCCGATCCGCCGTGTAGACGCGATAGTCCGCATAGCGCGTGATCTTCTCGTCGAGGATGGCGGAAAGTTCTTCGCCGTGTTCTTCGACGGACTTAATGAGCGATTCGGAAAACTCCTTTTCGTCCTCTTTCAGTTTCGCCTGTTTATAGAGGGCGGCGCGCGTCGTCGCAGGGCAGTCTCCGCCCAAAAGACGCGCAAAAATAACTTTGAAAGCCGCCTCTCTCGCATCGCTTCTCATAAGTGCTCCTTAACGCGATTCTCCCCTTCCCGAAAGGGAAAGGGAGAGCGTTCAATGATTCTTTTTCTCGTCCGCATCTTCCGCGACGGGTTCCGCAGGGTTTTCCGCGGCAGGCGCGGGCGCGGGGAACACGACGCTCTGCACGTGGACGTCCACTTTTGCGATCTTGTACTTCGTCATGGATTCCACCATCTGCTTTATGGACTGCTGGATGCGGAACGCCAGATCGGGAACGCTGTATCCGTAGTGCGCTATCACGGAGATGTCTACGAAGACGCCCTCTTTCTCAAAGCAGATCTTAATGCCCTTGCTCTTGGAAGGGATCAGCTCGATCCCCTCCGTTTCTTTCAGGCTCAAAACCACGATCCCGCTTACGATATCCGAGTTATAAGTGATCTTCCCCTTCTGTCCGTTGGAGTTATTGTATCTGATACTTGCCATAATGTGCTCCTCAACAAGCATTATAGCACATAATTTTTGAATTTACTACTGTTTTTTCTCAACTTTCCGCATAGACAGGCATAATTATGATGTTTCCGTTGCGGATATTGTGTTCGATTTCGAGAGCATAAAAGATTTTCGTGACCGTCGTCCCCGTCAGCTCGTCGGAATTGATGAACACGTTGATGTTCTCGTTGTCGCCGATCGCGACCGCCGCGTCGGAAAATCCGAGCGCTTTGATGATGGTCTCCATGACGAGTTCATCCTCCATAAGCTCCACAAGCTCCTGCTTTCTCGCGACGGCGGCTGTGTACTCCTCGCTGCCCACTTCGTAGGCGGAGATCACGCTGTCAAGCTGGACAAATTCCTCGCTGCGCGTCGTGTTCCGTTCGGCGCGGAACGTCGTGAAGTAATTCGCCTGAACGCTCGCGCCGCTCTGAACGGACTGGCTCTTGGTTCCCGCAAGGACGAAGTTGAAAATGGCCGTCACTGCAAGAAGCAATACAAGTGTGGACATAAGTGCGATTTTCTTGGTGTTCGACATAGTACTATCTCCTTATAATTATAAGATTTACGAATTAAGACGCCGCATAGACCACGACGGCGCTTTTGCCGATGTTCAGGGCGGTAGCCGCGACCTCGGCAAGGCGCATTCTGACGAGGAAGCCGTCCTCCCCCTCGAAGAGGATGACCGCGCCGACGGCGACCCCGTCCTCTTCGGTGATCATGACCTTCGCGTCCTTGACGCCCTCGATCCCCGTGAGCAGGATGAGCAGCCTCTCCTCGCGCTCCGTGGGCGTATATTTTCCGCTCTCCTTCCCCCCGCCCGCGAAAACCTTATACGCGGCGAGCAGGAGAAGGAGCGCGATCACAGCGAGGAGACAGAGCCGGAAGATCTTATTTTTGAACAGTTCCTTGATCTTGGAGAGCGAGAACGTCACGTTACCTCCGTCTCCGTTCCGTAACGCGCCTCAACCGCCTCACGGATATCGGTCAAGATATGTTTATGCCCGTCCTCCGCGTTTATTCCGTCGCCCCGCACAAAGATGCGAATTTTTTCCCGCGTAAAATATGCGTCCGTCTTGCGAGCGACCTCTACGTCGCATTCCACCAAAAATTCCTCCGCCACGAACGCGGAGATCTCCGCCTCGTCCTCCTCTGCGAGCTTTTCCGCGCAGGCGCGAAGGTATTCCTCGTCCGACGCGATCTTGGAAGCGGCGGAAAGATCGAGCGTTCCGCCCTTCACCCAGCTCACGACGGGCGATATCATGACGACGAGAATGAACAGCTTCATCGAGCCCTTGATGAACTTCCCCATCCTTCCGCTCGGGGCGATCATCGTAAGGACGGCGGAGAGCAAAATGACCCCCGCGACGGCGAGAATATACGTTTTCATCAGTAGATGACCCCCGAGGAACAGATGAGCAGGACGATCGTGAGAAAATAGAGAAAGGCGATGCAGAGGAGCGCGGCGAGGAAATAGCCGCTGTTTTTCGCCACTTCGGAGAGAAATGAGGAGATTTTCCCGCCGACAGGCTCCGTCGCCGCGGCGCAGACGCGCAGAAAAAGCTGAAATGCCGCAAAGAGCATGACGGGCTTCAACAGCGTTCCCGCAAGCAAAAACAGGGAAAAGGAGCCGACGGCGTTCTTGATGAGCGCGCTGCCCGCAATGACAATGTCCATTCCCCCGGAGAGAAAATTGCCGACGATGGGAACGGAACCCGAGACGATATACTTGATCGCGCGAAGCGAAAGACCGTCGTATTGGGCGGAAGTGATGCCCTGCACGGTGAGAAATAGGCTGAAAAGCACCAAAGTAAGGCCGATAAGCCATTTTGAGACGCTCTTAAAAAGCTCGCCGAGTTTCTCCGTACGCACGTCGCTCGAAAGATTGCCGACGAACGCCAAGACAATGACGATGACCGCGGCGGGCAAAACGACGGAAGAAAACAGCTCGACGATCGTCCCGCTCAAAAAGGCGACGGCGGGACGGTAGACCCCCGCCGATACGGATCCCCCGCTTGCCGCCATGAGCGTAAGCAAAATGGGATAGACGATCTCCATCTGCTTTTTCATTCCGACGATGGCGGAAAAACCCGTTTTGAGCACGCCGAGAAGGGAGGCGAGGACGACTGCCGCCACGGAGATATAGCCTACGAAATGGATTATGTCTGACGTAGTACTTTGCAAAAACCCGTTTTTTGCGGAGTTTAGTATCCCACAGAGCAGAGCGACCGCCAAAACGACGGCAAAAGCGGGCAGCATCACCTTCCCCTCTTCCCACACAAGCCCGAGGGCGGACTCAAAGAGCGAGCCGTAATCGAGCGAGAGATCGCCCGTGATGATGCTCATGAGCTTGTCCGTCACGGAGACGCCCTTCATCGAGGAGAGCGTATCGAGGTAGTTTTGCAGCTCCTTTGTATCGAGCGAGGCGAGAAGCTCTTTGATCTCCTCTTTAAGCGCCTGCATCGCTTCGCTTTCCGCGGAGACGGCGCGCGCTCCTACCTCGCTGTGCGAAAAAATCCCTGCGCCGATCGCCGCCGTGAGAAGGAGTATGAAGAGAAGGACGGCGAATTTCCCCCTTCTCGTCCGAAAGAATTCTTTCATACCAGCTCCAAAAGCCCCACAATGAGGGAGAGAACGCTCTCGACGATCGGGATCGCGAGGATCAATATCAAGATCTTTCCGCAGAACGTGAGCTTGTCCGCAAGAGAGGTTTGCCCGAAATCGTTTAAGATCCCTGCGCTGAACTCGACGAGGTAGCCGATCCCCACCATTTTCAGCAATATTTTTACGAGCGACGCGTCGATCCCCGTGACTTCGGCGATCTTGCCGAAAATGGATATGCTGTCCCGAAAGAGATCGAAGACGAAAAGAAGCAAAATAATGCTTCCCGCGATGGTGACCGCGAAGGAAAGCTCGGGTTTGGTCTCCCGCAGAATGAGCGCGGCGACGGCGGTGATGAAGGCAATGCCGACGAGCTGGAAGATCGCCATTCGCTAATACACTCCGAAAATTTCCTGCACCATCTCAAAGAGATCGCCGATCATCGTCACGGCAACCGTCAGAGCGATCACAAGCCCGACGATGGAGACCACCGTCGCGACGTCGTCCCTATCGGACTTTTTCAGGATCTGGCAGACCACCGTGATGATGATCCCTATCGCTGCAAGTTTGAAAATGATGGAAATATCTATCATATGATCAGTATCACGACGGCAAGCCCCGCAAGCAGCCCGAGTTTGAGGTAGAGCGAGGCGCGCGCCTTGCATTCCTTCTCCGCCGTCCCCTTTTTTTCCGCAAGATAAGCCTTTTTTGAGGCGAAATAGACGCTTTGCGAACTGCTGTCGCCCTTACCGAGCATGGAGAAATAGTCGGCGCACTCCCCCTTTTCCTCCTTTGTGAGAAAGGAATGGTTGCAGCCCGCCTCCCTTTTTTGGGAAAAGGAAGAGACGGTCTTTGCGAAATCGCCGCTGTATTCATAGCCTTCCAAAAATTCGGAGAGCGGCTTGCGCGCATAGGAAAGTTCGTTGAGATAGCGCAGGTTGAACGCCTCGAATTGGGCGAAAAACTTCTTGCGCGCACGGTACTTGTTCGCCGCAAGATACCCGAGCAGGATGCAGAAGGCGATGATCAGCCCGCTCAGCAAAAATTTAATCCACACGCTCTCCGTCCTCCCCGAGGATCTCCCCGATCCCGCCCAATCCGCGCAAGACGACATAGCGCGAAAAGAGCTTTTGCGGCACGTCGCGATAGCATTTGAGATGTGCCGACGCAAACACGGCGATCCCGCTCTCGATCGCCCTCTTCACTGCGATGTAGTCGCGCGGGAGAAGCTCGTCCGTCACGATGATATCGGGGCGCATCGCGCGAATGCCCGCCGTGAACGCGGTGAGCTTATCCGCAAAGCGTATCACGTCCGCCGTCGCGCCGAGGTCGCCCGCCGAAAGTTCTCCCCGCTCGTCGCTCACCAGAATGTTGAGGGACGTGCGCTCGCTGACGATGCGGGTCAGATCGCGGAGAATGGTCGTCTTTCCCTCGCCCGGAGGCGCGAGAAGCAGAAGAGACCGCACGCCGTCGGAAAGACACCGTGTATAGATCTCCTCCGCGCAGCCCTTGATCTCGTGCGGGACCCTGATGCACAGAGACGTGACTTCGCGCACGGAATGCACCGCGCCGCGCTCGTAGACGACCGTCCCCGCGATGCCCACGCGTTCCCCCTCGCCCGCCGTTACAAACCCGCTTTTCAGCTGGTTTTCCACGGCGTAAACGCTGTACCCGCTCGCCGCGAACAGGGCGTCCTCGACCTCTTTCTGCGTGGGCACCAACGCCTGCGCCTTCCCCGAAACGCCGCGCTCCCCGAGAAAGACGAATTCTCCTCCGATATTGGCGCAGAGAGGCTTGTCCGCGCGCACGCGCAATTCGTACAGTCGGCAAAGGTTGACATATCGCACGGCGGAAAGGATCCGCGGAGGAAGAAAGTCGAGCACGTTTTACTATATGGCGGACGGCGCAAATTTATGAGCGCGGAGCGCGCGGGCGGCGCAATGGGCAGAGCGCATCCCGCACCGCCTTGTAAAATTTTGCTTTCGGGAAAAAACATTGGATTTTTCTTTGCTTTTTTCGGAATTTATTGATATAATATAGAAAATACAGAGGTGGATATGGATAAAGTCGTCGTTGTAACGGGCGCTTCGAGCGGGATCGGCCTTGCCACCGCCCGCAGGCTTGCCGCGAAGGGCTGCAAAGTTTACGGGATCGCGCGCCGCGTTTTCGAGGATGAACACTTCGACTGCCTGCGCGCCGACGTCACGGATATCGCGTCCGTTCAGGCTGCGTTCGACGAGATCTTTGCGCGCGAGGGCAGGATCGACGCCGTTGTCAACAATGCCGGCATGGGCATTGCGGGCGCCGTCGAGTACGCTTCCTGCGAAAATATCCAAAAGATCTTCGATACCAATCTCACCGCGCTCGTCAAGATCTCCTCGATCGCCTTGAAGTATCTCAAAGCGAGCAAGGGGCGGCTCGTCAATATCGGCTCCGTTGCAGGAGAACTTCCCATCCCCTTCCAAGCCTGTTATTCCGCAACGAAAGCCGGCGTTCTGAATTTCTCTCTCGCGCTCGACGGCGAAGTGAAACGGTTCGGCGTGAAGGTCACCGTGATCCAGCCGGGCGACACCAAGACGGGATTTACCGCTGCGCGCGTCGTCGAAGGCGGCGAAGCGGACTACGGCGGGCGCATCGGCAGATCGGTGAAGCGCATGGAACACGACGAACAGAACGGAAAAAGCCCCGATACAGTGGCAAAGGCGGTGGAAAAGGTGCTGAAAAAGCGCCGCCCGCCGCTGAAAAAGACCGTGGGCGGAGAATATAAGTTTTTTGTCGGGCTTGGCAAATTCCTGCCCGCCCGCTTTGTAAATTTTGTTTTACGAAAACTCTACGCATAAGAGAGGTCAACAGGATGAGAGACTTATTTGAAAAAACCGAACGCGAGCACAATTACGACGTTGCGCGTGCCGCGGGCATCTATCCCTACTTCCACGAACTCACCTCGGGGCAGAACACCGTGGTGCAGATGGAAGGAAAGCGCACCATCATGATCGGCTCCAACAACTATCTCGGGCTGACTTCCAACCAAGAAGTCATCGCTGCGGGCGTCGAGGGGCTGAAAAAGTACGGCTCGGGCTGCTCCGGCTCCCGCTTTCTGAACGGCACGCTGGATATCCACAAAAAACTCGAAGACGAGCTTGCCGCCTTCCTGCACAAGGAAGCGGTGATGACCTTCTCCACGGGATTCCAGAGCAATCTCGGCATCATCAGCGCGATCGTCGGCAGGAGCGACTATGTGCTCTGCGACAAGGAGAACCACGCCTCCATCTACGACGGCTGCCGCCTGAGCTACGGGAAAATGCTCCGCTATAACCACAACGATATGGCGGATCTCGAAAGCAAACTTGCCTTCGTGCCCGAAGAATGCGGCGCGCTCATCGTGACGGACGGCGTGTTCAGCATGAGCGGCGACATCTGCAACCTGCCCGAGATCGTCCGCCTCGCCAAAAAGTACGGCGCGCGCGTCATGGTAGACGACGCGCACGGCTTGGGCGTTTTGGGCGAACACGGCAGAGGCACCGCCGAATATTACGGCCTCGAAGACGATGTAGATATCTATATGGGCACCTTCTCCAAATCGCTCGCAAGTCTCGGCGGCTACATGGCTTCCACCCGCCGCGTCATCGATTTCGTTAAACACACCTCCCGCCCGTATATTTTCAGCGCGAGTATCACGCCCGCCTCCGTGCAGAGCGCAAGAAAGGCTTTGGAGATCCTCATCCGCGAACCCGAACGCGTCCGCGCGCTCAAAGAGATCGCCGATTACATGCGCGCCAAACTCGACGAAGCAGGTATCAAATACATTCCCGCGACCACCCCTATCGTCTCCATCTATACCTATGAGGACGAAACGGCGTTCACCGCGTGCAAACTGCTGTTGGAGCGCGGCGTGTACGTGAACCCCGTCATCACCCCCGCGACGCCCGTCGGGAAGGCGCTCATCAGGACAAGCTATTCCGCAACGCACAAGCGCGAGGAGATCGACGAAGCGGTGGAAAAGATCAAGGAAGTTTGGGGTATCCTCGGCCTTTCGTAAACGAAATGTTCAAGATAACGATAGAAGGCAGAGCCGCGGCTCTGCCTTTTTCGGTATTTTGCTCCGACGCGGGGCATACTGTATGAAGAATGAAAAAACGGGCTACTCGCATTCTTTGTGGTATCCTCGCCGTGGCATCCCTCTGCATCGCCGTGTTTTTTGCCGTTCGCTCCCGCTTTCCCCGTCCGTATCGGCAAGTCACTTCGCAATACGGAGTGGACGAATTGCTCGTCTATGCCGTCATGAAGGCGGAGAGCGGGTTCGACGAATGCGCCGTGAGCAGCGCGGGCGCCGTCGGCCTCATGCAGCTTCTCCCTTCTACCGCCCAATTTGTGTGCGCGCGGGAAGGGCTTGCGTACGAATCGGACAAACTCTTTGCGGGAGAATACAACGCGCGCCTCGGAACGCTGTATCTGAAATATCTCTTGGGAAAGTTTGAATGCGTCGAAACCGCGCTTGCGGCATATAACGCGGGGGAAGGCGTCGTCAGAGGTTGGCTGTATAATAAAACGCTCTCCCCCGACGGCAAGTCGCTCGTAAAGATCCCCTATCCCGAAACGGAGAGGTATGTAAAAAAAGTGATAAGATTTCGGAAAATCTATGATTTTTTCTATTAAATCCGATTGACTTTTTTTTTGCGAGGCGGTATAATAACGAAGATGTTACAAAATGCAATGCGGTCGTGGCGGAATTGGCAGACGCGCAAGACTAAGGATCTTGTGGGATGACCGTGCAGGTTCAACTCCTGTC
>CANRDX010000004.1 GCA_947629485.1 uncultured Clostridia bacterium | reverse complement strand
GAGCGGGGCTTTTGTTTTTATATGCGAAATATCCGACTGAACAGAAAGATGATTTTGATGAGCTTCCTCATCTGACAGCCAACGGCTATTTATTCCACAGTCCGCTTGACACGAGCCTCTATGGGGCGTGTTGGATAGGCAAAGAGCCAACCGACACAGCCCCGTGGGGGCTTTTTGTTTGCCTTTGGCGATAGCCTAACACTCCCCAACTCATGTCAAGCGGCTTTTGCGGCATAAACCGCCGTTTGGAGCGATACGGAGAGGAAACCGATGACACACCTAAAACCCCGCAGAGGGCATTTCAGAGGGCTTAAACGTAGTATTTCAAGGCGCAAAAAAATCAGCCCAAACCGAACATTGTGAAATATTCGGATTAGACTGACTATGGTGACCTTGCCGGGAATCGAACCCGGGATTGCGCCGTGAGAGGGCGCCGTCTTAACCGCTTGACCACAAGGCCGTAATTTATTTACTTTCGATTCCCTCTTGCCGGGAATACTTCGCATCTCGTTGAGATGCTCGTGCCGCCCTTCGACAACAAAAGAACGTGCGGGCGGGGCAACATGACGTGTTTAGAAGAGCGCGAAAGCGAATTTACTTTGTCATTATAACACAAGCAGAGCCTTCTTGCAACCGATTTTGCGCGAAAACGCAAAAAAATTTGCGCGAGGGCAAAAAGGGACATCCGCCTGTGCCGCATCTTGAAAAAGGGTTAACCCGCGTCAACGCAGGTGGGTGCGCGGCGAACGAACATCAGACTTTCCGCAAAAAGCAGACCTCGCCTATTCCGTTCGACTTGCGCTCCCGAAGTTACTTTGTGGATTACGTTTTTCCCAAGCTCCGAACACCGCAGATGTCACTATCTATTATAGCAAGATTTGCGTAGAATAGCAAACGATTGAGAAAATTTTTTGCAGGGAAATTCAGGTCAACTTTTTCGGAAGGCGGAAGTGAGGATATGCAATTCGCGCTCGTAATTCATGCCGTATTTTTTATCCGCGACCTCTTTTGCGGTGCGTTCGATGGCTTTCAGGCAGAATTTTGCGGAGAGGGCGAGCGCTTTGCGCATGGGAAGGCCGCCTCCGATACAGCCCGTGAAAGCGGCGGCGAACACGTCGCCCGCGCCGTGGAAGTTGCCTTCGATCTTTTCGAGAGGCATGCGGCGCGCCGCCGAATCGAAATAGTAGAGGAAATATCCGTCGGGCGCGTTCGCACCCGTGATGACGGGGTGGGGGCAGAGCGAAGCGAGCTTTGCAAGCGCCTTCGTAAGGTCGCGTTCGCCCGTGAGCAAAAATGCTTCGGTCTCGTTGGGAAGAATGTAGTCGGCGAGCGAGCAGAGGGTACCCATGTCCGCGGCGAACCCTTCGTCAAAGCCGCGATAGAATTGGAAATTGTCCCCCAAAACGGGGTCTACGATAAAGACGCCGCCGCTTTTCAAAAAGCGGTTTTTGACTTCTTTCACAAACGCGATCTGGCTGCGGCTGCCGAGATAGCCGCTGTATATGACGTCGTATTTCAGCCCGAGCGTCTCCCAATGGTCGCAAATTTTGCGCATTTCATCGTCAAGCCCGAGGAAGGTATAGCCTTCAAACCCGCCCGTGTGGGTGGAGAGAAGCGCGGTGGGAAGGATATCCACGGTCGCCCCGCACGCCGAGAGCACGGGGAGAGCGACGGTGAGGGAGCATTTCCCCACGCAGGAAAGATCGTTGACGGCGAGAACGCGCATAAGGGCACCTCGGTGGTTTTTATCCCATTATATCACGCTACTTTCTGCATTGCAAGGAAAAAACGCTCGCTTAACCGCGGCGAAATCGTTTACAAACGGAGGCGGAAATGGTATAATTCCTCTTATGAAGAAGGTCATCGAGATCGCCGATCTGTGCTGTAAGAAGTGCGCCGAGCGCGTGGAGCGGAAACTGCTCCTGCTCGACGGCGTGACTTCCGCCAAATCGAACTATAAGAAGGGGATCGTGTTTGTGGAATCGTCGCTTCCCGACGAAGAACTCGCCTCCTGCGTGACGGCGGCGGGATTTACGGTAAACGAGATCCGTCTGCGCAAGGGGATCTTCGGATGAGTTCCCCGATCGCCGCAAAGCGAAAGCACGTATGGGAGCCGCTTATTCAAAGCGCGCGCAAATGTTTTCTTCAAAAAACAACCGAGGAGTAAGATATGTATAAGAAAGTCGATACCTCTATGAACTTTCCGGAGCGGGAAAGGGAGATCGTGAAATTCTGGAAGGAGAATCATATCTTCGAGCGCTCTATCGAGAAGAACGAAGGGAAGGAGGAGTTCTCCTTCTTCGACGGTCCGCCCACGGCAAACGGCAAGCCGCACGTCGGGCATGTCCTCACCCGTTCCATAAAAGACGCGATCCCCCGCTATCACACGATGAAGGGCAGGCATGTCCTGCGCAAGGCGGGCTGGGATACGCACGGGCTGCCCGTCGAACTCGAAGTGGAGAAGTCTCTCGGCATAGACGGCAAGCAGGAGATCGAAAAATACGGCATCGAGCCTTTCATCAAAAAGTGCAAGGAATCGGTCTGGAAATATCAGAGCGAATGGGAGAAGATGAGCGACCGCGTGGGGTATTGGGTGGATATGGACAAGCCCTACGTCACCTATCATAACGATTATATCGAATCGGTGTGGTGGGCGATCAAGGAGATGCACAAGAAGGGGCTTCTCTACAAGGGGCACAAGATCGTGCCCTACTGCCCCCGCTGCGGCACCGCGCTCTCCTCGCACGAAGTCGCGCAAGGGTACAAGGACGTGAAGGAGATCTCCGCCGTCGCCCGTTTCAAGGTGGCGGGAAGGGAGAACGCCTATATCCTCGCGTGGACGACCACGCCGTGGACGCTTCCCTCCAACGTTGCGCTTTGCATGAATCCCGCCGAGGACTATGTGGAGATCGAGGCGGACGGCGCGCGCTATATCCTCGCCGAGGCGCTTGCGGAGAAGTTCTTCGATTCGTACGAAGTGATCGAACGGCGCAAGGGGAAGGAATACGAGGGCACCGCGTATGAGCCTCTCTTCGATTGGGCGAAGGGGAGCTTTCGGGAAAAGGCGTTCTATGTGGTGTGCGACACTTATGTCACGCTCACCGAAGGCACGGGCGTCGTGCACATCGCGCCCGCGTTCGGCGAGGACGACTACAGGGTAGGCAAGAAGTACCGCCTTCCCGTCGTGCAGCTTGTCAACGAGCGGGGCTGTTTCGACAGCCGTTGCCCCGAACTCGACGGCCTCTTTGCGAAGAAGGCGGATAAGCTCATTCTCGATATGCTCAAAGAAAGGGGGCTTCTCTTCAAAAAGATCCCCTTCGAGCACAGCTATCCCCACTGCTGGCGGTGCGATACGCCCCTTCTCTACTATGCGCGCAAGAGCTGGTTCATCGAAGTGACAAAGGTCAAGGATCAGCTCATCGCCAACAACCGCTCGGTGAATTGGATGCCGGACAATATCAAAGAAGGGCGGATGGGCAACTTCCTCGAAAACGTCATCGATTGGGGGCTTTCCCGCGATCGCTATTGGGGCACGCCCCTCCCCGTGTGGGTGTGCGAGGACTGCGGGCACTTCGAGGTGATGGGTTCCATTCAGGAGCTCGTCGAAAAGACGGGCGCCCCCCGCGATATCGAGCTGCACCGCCCCTATGTGGACGGGCTTACCTGCACCTGCCCGAAGTGCAAGGGGGTTTGCCGCCGCACGCCCGAGGTCATCGACTGCTGGTTCGATTCTGGTTCCATGCCCTTCGCGCAATATCACTATCCGTTTGAAAACAAGGATCTCTTTGAAGAGACCTTCCCCGCCGATTTTATCTCCGAGGCCGTGGATCAGACGAGGGGTTGGTTCTATGTGCTCCTCACGATCTCGACCATTCTCTTCGGGCGCGCGCCCTTCAAAAACTGTATCGTTTTGGGGCTTGTCGCCGACCAGAACGGGGTGAAGATGAGCAAGCACAAGGGCAACGTCGTCGATCCGTGGACGGTGCTCGACAAGCAGGGCGCCGACGCCGTGCGCTGGTATTTCTATTCCAACAGCGCCCCGTGGATCCCCTCGCGGTTCGGCGCGGAGGCCGTCTCCGAGAGCCAGAGGAAATTTCAGGGCACGCTCTGGAACTCCTATGCCTTTTTCACGCTGTATGCCGAGATCGACAAGTACGATCCGAGCAAATACGATTTGAAAAAGTGCAAGCTCTCCCTCATGGATAAATGGGTGCTCTCCAAGCTCAACACCCTCGTGGAGGAAACGGACCGCCTGCTTTCCGCCTACAACATCACGGACAGCGCGCGCGCCATTCAGGAATTCTCCGACGAACTCTCGAATTGGTATGTGAGAAGGGGGAGGGATCGCTATTGGGGGAACGGAATGACGGAGGACAAGGCGGCGGCATACACCACGCTCTACACCGTTCTCGTCACGCTCTCCAAGCTGATCGCGCCCTTCACGCCCTTCATGGCGGAGATGATCTATCGCAATCTCGTCCCCGCATTCTTCCCCGAAGCGCCCATCTCCGTGCACCTTTGCGACTATCCTGTCGCAGACATGGTATGGGTGGATCCCGTCTTGGAGGCGGGCATGGAGAACGTCTTGAAGATCGTCGAGCTGGGCAGGAGCGCGCGGAGCGGCTCCAACCTCAAAAACCGCCAGCCCCTTGCTCAGATCCTCGTCGCGAGCGATAAGGATCTCGGGATCGGCGGCGAGTTGGAGAGCGTCATTCTCGACGAGCTGAATATCAAACATATGAAACATCTGCGCGGAGCGGAAGGGCTTGTGCGCTATTCGCTCAAACCCCAGCTCCGCACGCTCGGCCCCAAATACGGCAAGAAGTTGCGCGCGATCACCGAATTTCTGAACGCCTGCGACGCGCGCGCCGTCGTGGAAGGGGTGCGCGAAAACGGCTCGTACACCGTCGATTTAGAGGGTGAAGTCGTGCTCACGGAGGAGGATCTGCAAATCTTTACGTCGTCCGCGGCGGGCTACGCCACGGCGCAGGGCTACGGGATCACCGTCGCGCTCGATACGGCGCTGACGGAGGACTTGCTCGACGAGGGCGCGGAGCGCGAGCTCGTCTCCCGCATCCAGACGATGCGCAAGGAGGCGGGATTTGAGGTCGTCGACAGAATTGCGATATACCATGTCGCGGAAGGAAGGGCGAAAAAGATCCTCGACCGCGGCGAATTTGCGGCGGACGTCCTCGCGGTAAGCGTGCAGCCGGGCACGGCGGAAGGCTTCACCAAGACGTTGGATATCAACGGAGACGAGGTCACGCTCACCATCGTCCGCGTGTAAAATTTTTGAGAAGCGATCTGAGACGGAAAAATTCCCCGAGGGAAACCTCGGGGAATTTTATATGATCGGTACATTGTGTTCGGCGGCGGAGCCGCCCGAAGGAAGTCAGTTTTCCCATTCGACGAGTTCGTCGAGGGTGATCTCGAAGATCTCGCACAGGCGGCACAGCGTGTAGATATCGGGCGTGCTGTAACCGTTCTCATAGTTGGAGACGAGGCTCTTTCCGCCGTTGAGCAGTCTTGCGAGCTGTTCCTGCGTCAATCCGAGCTGCTTGCGATAGAACTTGATATTTTCCGCAATTTTCGTATGCATTTCACGTCAAATGTACAAGCAAATTGTATCATTTATGAGAATGTACAAGAAAATTGTGTTCGGAAAAAGCTCCTTTTATACCGAAATTTGCGATGAAACCTATGCGGTCAGCCGACGGATCGCCGTTTTGTAGATTTTAAGGAGAAGTTCCACGCGGTCGACGCTGATAAATTCGTCGGGGCGGTGGACAACGTCCTCGTCCTCCGCGAGCACGGGGCCGAACGCGACGCCGTGTTTGAGAGCGCGCGCATACGTTCCGCCTCCGATCGCGATCGGCTCCGCCTTCGTGCCCGTGCACTCCTCATAGACGCTCAAAAGGGTGCGCACGAGTTCGCTGTCTTTCTCGGCAAGAAGAGGCGCCTGATGCTGGATCGTCTCGTACTTCACGTCGAATTTTTTCAAGACGTTGTGCACGTCCTTTTCGGACATGGTGGCGGGATAACGGATATCGCAGGTGATCTGAATGTGGTTTTTGCGATACTTTACCGTGTTGGGCGAGAGCGTGAGGTAGCCCGTTTCGTCGTGCAGCGTCTTGATGCCGTACACGTCGTCGAAGAGGCAGGCGATCATGTGCCGCACGGCGTCGTTTTCGTTCGCAAAATATTTGAGAATGGGCAAGATCGCGTTTTCTCCCTTTTCGGGGGTGGAGCCGTGGGCGCTCTTTCCGTGCGATATGAGCTTCTTCTTCACGATCTCCAACCCTAACTCTTCCGCCTTTTCGGGGAGAAGGACGCGCGGCGTCGCCTCGCAGTAGTCGCACACCATGTTGAGGCTTTTTCCGCCTTCGAGTTTCTTGAAGGGCGCTTTGTGCGCGGGAAAGTGCATCCGGACGTGCATGATGCCCTTTTCCGCATAGATGACGGGAAAATCAGCGTCGGGCGAAAAGCCCGTATCCGGCATGTGCGCGACTTGACGATAGTGCCCGATGCACGCCCAGCCCGTCTCTTCGTTGCAGCCCACGATGAGCTTGACCGTCTTGGAGGGGACGAATCCCTCGTCTTTGAGCATTTTCAGCGCGTAGAGGCAACAGATCGCGGGGCCCTTATCGTCGACCGCGCCCCGTCCCCAGATCTTTCCGTCCTTCACTTCGCCGCCGAAGGGGTCGTGCGTCCAGCCGTTGCCCGCGGGCACCACGTCGAGATGGCAGAGCACGGCGAACTCCTCCTCGCCCTTGCCGAAGAGGACTTCTCCGACGTAGCCGCCGTAGTTGTTCGTCCTGAACCCGAGGGAGCGGGCGAGAGAGAGAAAGTGATCGAGACAGCCGCGTGCGCCGGGGCCGAAGGGGGCGGCGTGCGAATGTTTTCCGATAGAGGAATCGAAGCGTATGCTTTCGGCGATCCCCTGTACGGCGCATTTGAGATAATTCATAGATTTCTCCGTTAGCCGAACAAAAGACTTGATGAAGGTATTTTAACAAATAGAGGGGTTTTTGTCAATAGATTTGATTGAGCTTCCGAAAAGGAAAAAAAAAATTACAAAACGCGCGGATTTTTCGTGCAAATTCCAAAGAAATATGGTACAATAACTGAAAAGAGGATGTAAAAATGCACGAAGGGCACAGAAAACGCATGCTTGAACGGCTTTGTAAGGATGCGCAGGGGCTTCAAGATCACGAACTTTTGGAGCTTTTGCTTTTCTACGCCATTCCGCGCAAAAATACCAACCCCCTCGCGCACGACCTGATCGCGGCATTCGGCAGCCTGAAAGGAGTGTTGGAAGCGTCGTACGAGCAACTCCTCGCCGTCGAAGGCGTGGGAGGATCCACGGCGTGTTTTCTGATCGCGCTCGGCGCGCTCGCGCCCCGCGCCGCCCTCACCCCCCAAACGGCGCCCCAAAAGGCGTTCAACGTCAACACGTTCTCGGCGTTTCTTACGGAGCAACTCGGCGGGTTGAAGGAAGAGGCGATCGAGCTGTATTGCCTCGACGCGCAGGACAATATCCGCTTTACCAAGCGGTATCTTTCGGGCGAACGCGACCGCGCCTTTGTGGACGCGAGGCAGCTGAGCGGCGCGATCCTTGCCCAGCATTCCCATGCGATCGTCGTTGCCCATAACCATCCCTCGGCGTCCTCCCGTCCTTCCCCAGAGGACGATCGCTTCACCGCCGAACTTTCGATGATCTGCTCGCTCAACGGGATCCGCTTCTACGACCATATCATCGTGGGGACGGACGGGCCGTACAGCTACTTTTTACAGGGGCGGTTGGAGCAGATCAAGGAAAATTTTGCGATCGATAAAATCGTGAGGAGGACAGATCTCATTTGAAACAGTTTGCCCAGCGCGATCCCGTTCTGCGGCCCGACACGGCAGACGCGCTCTCCCGCCTCAACGTCTTTCATAAATACGCAAAGTTCTTCATCATCGGCGCGCTCATCATCGTTACGACGGTGCTGATCGTGAATAACAGGGCGCCCATGTTCGGGTTCCCCACGTGGTATATCACGCTGCCCGTCTCCGTGCTCTTCGTCGCGGAGAACGCCGTGAAACTGTGGGGCGTGAACAGCTTCAACAGCAAGATCGCCTTTTACGTCACCGACGTGCTCTCTCTGCTCGCGCTCACCATTCTCTCCAACGGCGCCCTCATTTGCACGCTCTATCTCATCATTCTCACCGAATATTATCTGAGTCAGGAAAAACTCGTCGGAAGCATCGCCATGTGCGCCGCGTGCATCGCGTTGCTCTTCGTGACGTACATTTGCTCGGATATCGTGCACAGCGGCGAGATCGACTTTTCCGCGCTCGCTTCCAGCATGCTCAGCGATCTGATCCTCATCACGCTGCATTTCCTCGTGATCAACTTTGCGATCTTCTTCTACAAGAAGAACTGCGAACTCACAAAGGCGTTCGACGAGCTGAACGAGAGCAACGAAAAATTGCAGGCCGCCTATCTCGAATTGCAGGAACTCACCGCCCTCGAAGAGCGGCAGAGGATCGCCAAAGATATCCATGACACGGCGGGGCACTCCATCACGACCGTCATCATGCAGACGGAGGCGGCGAAGCTCGTGATCGAAAAAGACCCCGAGGACGCAAAGCGGAAGATCGCCGCGGCGAATTTGCAGGCGAGGCATGCCCTTGAAGAACTGCGCGAGAGCGTGCATCTTCTCTCGGGGCAGACGGGAACGCTCTCGCTCAAAGAGCAGATCCTCGGCGTCGTGCACGATTCTACGGACGGCACGGGAATTTCCATCCGCTACGACGTAGACGATATCGCCCTGTGCGACGCCAAGCGGCGGTTTGTGCTCAACACGCTCAAAGAGGGGATCTCCAACGGGCTTCGGCACGGCAACGCGACGGCATTCTGGCTGGAACTCAAAGCGGAGAACGGAAAGGTGAACTTTCTGCTTTCGGATAACGGAACAGGGGTCGAACTTTGCATGCTCAAAGAAGGATTCGGGCTATCGGGCATGCACCGCCGCGCGGAGTCGCTGGGCGGCAACGTATGGTTCCGCTCCGAGCCTGACGAAGGGTTTGAAATCCACATGACCTTGCCGCTCGACGGCGAGAAGGAGTAATATATGTCCATCAAAGTCCTCATTGCAGACGATCAGGCGATCCTCGCCGACGGCATCAAGAGCGTGCTCTCTTCCTGCCCCGATATTTCCGTCGTCGGCGTCGCGCACGACGGGTCGGAGGCGGTGCGCCTTGCGCAGCAGTTTGAACCCGACGTCGTCCTCATGGATATCCGCATGCCCGTCATGAACGGCGTGATCGCCACGCAGGAGATCAAGCGCGCCCACCCCTCCACGCACGTTCTGGTGCTCACGACGTTCGACGAGAGCAATTATATCCTCGACGCGATCGAAGGCGGCGCGAGCGGGTATCTTCTCAAAGATATCTCGGCGCCCGCGCTCATCGAGGCGGTGAAGAACGCCTATGCGGGGGATACCATTCTCCCCGCAAAGATCGCGCGCCGCATCGTGGACGCGGCGCGCCTCGTCCGCAACGACCGCGAGATCAAGCTCAAACGCACCTTCTCGTTCTCGGATCGGGAGGTGGAGATCGCCGTGATGATCCTCGAAGGATTCACGAACAAGCAGATCGCTTCCGCGCTCAAACTTACCGACGGCACGGCGCGCAACTACATCTCTTCGATCTATGAGAAGGTGGGCGCTTCGGGGCGGACGGACGCGGCGGAGAAGATGAAAAAGTCGATCGACGGATAAAGAGGAAAAGGGCGCCGGAAGGAATTTGCCCCGCCCATGTCCGAGATATAGCCTTCTAAAAATAAGGAAAAACGAAATCGAAGCATGCAAAAAGCCCCGCGCACGGCGGGGCTTTTTCGTAGGGATCATACGCTTTCGAGGTTGATGAGGGAGGAATTTCCGCTCTTGCCGTTGGGCGTTCCCCCCGTGATGACGATGACGTCGCCCTTCGAGACCAGCCCGCTCTCCATTGCCGCGCGCTTTGCGAAATGGAAGAGGACGTCCACCGAGAAATATTCCTCGGAGAGGACGGGCAGCACGCCCCAGCTGAGCGCGAGCTTTCTGTAACTTTTGAGATCGGTCGTCATGCCGATGATGTCGATCATGGGGCGGAAGCGGGAGACCATCTTCGCCGTTCCTCCCGTGCGGGTGCATACGACGATCGCCTTCGCGTGGACGTCGTGGGCAAGCAGGCATGCCGAATGGGAGAGCGCGTCGGAGAGGCCGCGAATGAGATATTTGCTCTCTTCCACGCGCTGAATGAACTGTTCCTTGCTTTCCGCCTGTTCCGCGATCTTTGCCATCGCCGCGACGGACTGCACGGGATATTCGCCCGCGGCAGTCTCGCCCGAGAGCATGATCGCGCTCGACCCGTCGTAGACGGCGTTCGCGACGTCGGAGATCTCGGCGCGGGTGGGGCGGGGCTGGTGGATCATGCTTTCCAGCATTTCCGTCGCCGTGATGCAGCGTTTGCCCGCGATACGGCAGGCGTTGATGATGTTTTTCTGGATATCGGGCAGTTCCTCGTAGGGGATCTCGACGCCCATGTCGCCGCGCCCGATCATGATGCCGTCGGAGACGCGCAGGATCTCGTCGAGATTGTTCACGCCCGCCCTGTTTTCGATCTTGGCGATGAGGTCGATGTCGGTGCTGCCGTTCTCTTCGAGGAAGCGGCGGACGTCGAGGATATCCTGCGCCTTCGAGACGAAGGAGCAGGCGACGAAGTCCACGCCGTGCTCGACGCCGAAGAGCAGATCCCGTTTGTCCTGCTCGGAGAGATAGACGAGGTCGAGTTCCTTTTCGGGGAAGAACATGCTCTTGCGGTTGGAAAGTTCGCCGCCGATGAGCACCTTGCAGAGCACTTCCGTCTCTTTGACCTCTGCGACCTCGAACACCATAAGCCCGTTGTTGAGCAAGATCCGATCCCCTTCTTTCAGCTCCTTGCAGATGTTCTTATAGGAGACGGAGACGCGCTTTTCGTCGCCTACGATCTCCTCCGTGGTGAAGGAGAAGAGATCGCCCTCGCCGAGAACGATCTTGCCGTTTTCGAACGTTCCGATGCGGAATTCGGGGCCTTTCGTATCGAGCATGATGGGAAGGGGAATGCGTTTTGCTTCGCGCACCCGCTTCACGCGCTCGATGGTGACCGCGTGCTCGGCATGGGTGCCGTGGGAGAAGTTGATACGGGCGACGTTCATGCCTGCGTCCGCCATTGCCGCGATGACCGCTTCGCTGTTCGAGGCAGGCCCGAGCGTGCAGACGATCTTGGTTTTCTTCATACTTTCACCTCAAAATTTTCCTCGGATTTTATTTTATCAAATTGCGTGCAAAAAACAAGTATTTTTGCGAAAATTGTGTTATAATACTTTCGATTTGAGCGGACTGCGCGGTCGCGGCGTACGATGGTACGATGAGGAAAGTCCGGGCATCGAAGGGCAGGACGCCTGATAACGTCAGGTGAAGGCGACTTCAAGGAAAGTGCAACAGAAATAGACAGCCCGATGTCCGCCGCAGGGCGGATGATGGCAAGGGTGGAAAGGCGAGGCAAGAGCTCACCGACGGGACGGTAACGCCCCGTGCCATGTAAACCCCGTCCGATGCAAGTTTGGGATCTTCTCAAAAGGGTTGCCCGCCCGAAAAGATCCGTGAATAACGCTGGAGCCTGCCGGCGACGGCAGGCGTAGATAAATGACCGCGCTACTGCGCTTCGGCGCAGGGCGACAGAACCCGGCTTACAGGTCCGTCTCAAATCGCATAAGCCCCCGCTTTTGAGCGCGGGGCTTATGTTTATGCGCCCAAACCTTCAAAGCCGCATATATATGGGGCGGCGGAAGGGGCGGGCGCGCCGCTTTTTTTCGGCGCTTGGGGGCGCGTTTCGCCCCTCGTGTGGAAGAAAACCCTTGACAAACGCTTGACAGGGGGGGGGTAATTGGTAAAATGAACTCGAAAAATGTCTCTTTTTACGGGCGGTTTGGAAGAAAACCCTTGACAAATGCTTGACAGGGGGGGGGTAATTGGTAAAATATAGCCGCCGATGCCTCTTTTTTTCGGGCGGTTCGGAGGAAAAAAAGCGAATTTGCCAAATATATTTAGTAAAAATGCCAAGATTTTTGGGTTTGAGCTAACGATTCGGCAAAAAACGCGGAAATTCTTTTGACTTTCCAAAGAATTTATATTATAATTGCCCCACGCCTACAAATTATAATAGAGGCGCGCACGCAATGTAATTTCCGCGCGCGGGGACGCGATCCCGCGCCGCCCTCGGCGAACGCAACCGTTCGTATACGAAAAAACAAGGAACAAAGAGACAGAGATCATCAATGCGAAGGAGGATTTTTACAGTGAAACGTAAGTGTCTTTCGGCAATTTTATGTTTGGTCGCAGGAGCGGTCGCCCTCGTCGGGTTCGGCTGTGCCGACGTAGAGGCGAACGAAGCCCACGCGGTCACCTTCATGAGCGAAGGCGAAGAGTTCGATACCCTCACCGTGGAATACGGCGGAACTCTGGATTTCGACGCGCTCGAATTTGAGCAGGGAGATCCCGTGAAGGAGGATGACGACGAATATACTTATACATTCCTCGGTTGGAGCGGCACCGAGGGAGATACGGAAACGCTGAGCGGGAAATACAGCGTCTATACCGACGAGACGTTCTACGCCGTGTTCGGGCAGGAAGCCGTGTCTCCCGACGACCGCAACGAGCGGACGTATAAAGTCGTGTTCAAGTATTATGTCGACGGCGAGCTGTGGAGCAGCCAACAGGAGGTCAAATACGGCTGCGACGCCGCGGACCCCAGCCTCAGCGAGGATTTCGATATCTACGGGCGCGTCGGGCATACGTTCGTGGGTTGGGACAAGAATCTCACCAATATCCGCGGGAACAGAACGATCACCGCGGAGTACGAGAAGAATATCTATAAGCTGCACCGCCACTATCTCGGCACAGAGGACGTGTTGGATATCGAATTTGAAGGGGAACTCGACTTTACGCAAGGCCCCGAGGTCGCGCGCGCCTTTGTGTGGCAGGGAACATGGTATGCCGACGAAGCATGCAGCGAGCCGATCGAACTTACGGAAATGCCCGCGCACGACGTGCACGTCTACACCCGCCATGAGCTGGATTTCGGCACCGCGGTCTTGCAGACAGAGGGCGACATGGTGTACGGCGACGCCGACGACAGCGTGTGGCTCGCGGGTCTGCGTACGGCGGCGGGGCTTGTCTATCGGTACGATTGGACGGTCAACGGAGAGAGCGTCGAAAATACCGAGAGCAGATATGCTCTGGGGGATGCGGGCGATTACGCCTTCGCCGTCCATATTTCCGCAAAATACAGCAATGCGGACGGGAGCTATATCCTCACGCAGGAAGAGGACGTCACGGGGGATTTCCTCCTCGATAAGGCGACTTTGACCGCGGAGGTCGCGATCTCCGCCGCAGATTCGGTGTACGGCGACGAAGTTCCCACCGTTGAGGTCGTGTACAGCGGCTTCAAAAACGGCGAGACGTCTGAGACCGCAGGCGTTGTCACGGTATCGCAATATCTCGACGCCGAAGAGAGCGCCGTCACAGTGCAGAAAGATTTCGTCGTGGGCGGATATACCATCGCGCCCGCGCTCGCCGAAAATAAGAATTATAAGGCGCCTTCCATCGAGCGCAAGAGCTTTACCGTCAAGCCGCGCGATCTGCATATTTCGCTCTCCGTGGATGACTACGTCTACGGCACGGGCTTTGCCCCCGAAATTGATTTCCATAACGGCTTTGTGTATGAGGATTCCGCCGCTTCGCTCGGCGAGCACAACTTCCGGCTCGACGATGTGCGCGCGAACCCCATCGCCGAGGGCGCGATCATCTCCGCGGGCGCGCACAGGGTGCGCTTGCAGGGTTACGCTTCCCAAAATTACACCGTGCACCTTCCCGAAGAGGCGGCTTTCACGGTCGCAAAGAGGCAGGCGAGCGCCGCGCTCTCCGCAACGGGCGGGGTGTACGGCGTGGATCCCGCTCCGAGCTACACCTTCGACAACGTGCTCGAAGAGGATGAGGCGAAGTTTACGCCCACGTGGTCGTTTACGCGCGAAGGAAGCGGCGCATACGCCGACGCAAGCCGCTTCGTTGTCGGCAATTATACGGTAGACGCCGTGTTCACCGAGCAGGGGAGCGACAACTACGAACCGCTCACCGTGACGGGAACGCGCTTCGAGATCACGAAAAAAGCGCTCGCAGTCAGCGTCTCCGTGAACGAGAGCTATATCTACGGCGATCCCGTCTCGCCCTCCGCCGTGTTCGAGGACGCGTTTGAATTCGAGGAAAACGAACACACGAGCGGGCTTTTGAAGGGCGTGCGGCGCTTCGTTTATCGTACCGTTTCCGCGCCTGACGCGGAATATAACGTCTCGCCCTTCGCGGCAGACCGATACACCGTGGAAGTCGCAGGCTATACTGCGGACAACTACGAATTCTCCTTCCCCAAGACCTCGTTCGAGGTCGAAAAGAAGGCGCTCACGCTCACTGTGCACCTCATCGATGACGATCTGCTCTACGGCGAGACGCCTAAAACGAGCGCCGCTTCGGGCTATTACAACGGCGTGGAATACAACGGATTTATCGCAAGCGAAAACGCGCGCACGGTATTCGGCAACGCGCTTCCCACCGTTTCTTATTATAAGATGAGCGGCGAAGCGGCGGCGGACTTCCACACGGGCGATTACTATGCCACGACGACCGCCGATCCCGCCAACTATGCGGTGACCGTCGTCCGCGCGGACTTCACCGTCCGTCCCCGCACGCTCTATGTCGGCATTTCCCTCGACGCGTCTTCCCTCGTCTACGGCGAAAAGCCGCATGCCTCGCCCGTCTACGCGCACGAGGGCTACGACGGCTTCCTTGCGGGCGAAGAGCGGCTCGCAGGGGAGGCTTACATCGAATATCGCGGCACGCAGACCTACACGCAGAGCGAGTTGGACGGCGACGCCAAGATGATCGCGGGCAGCTATGCGCTCTCCGTCAAGGGGATCCCCGCGCTCGGCGACTACACGCTCACCTATCAAGAGGGCGTGACCTTCACCGTGGAGAAAAAGGCGCTCACAGTCACCCTCACCGACGGCAGTACCTACACCTACGGCGATACGCCCCATGTCGGCGTTCAATTCGGCGCATTTGCCTACGACGAGAACGAAACTTCGCTGTTCGGCGCGAAGGCAAGCGCGATCTGCTACTTCAAGGACGGCGCTTCGGAGCATTACGCCGTGAAGAAGTACTTTGAAGCGGGCAGCTACACCGCTACGCTCGAAGGGCTGGAAAACGCGAACTATACGATCGACGTCCAAGACGCTTCCTTCACCGTGGCGCAAAAGAAGCTCACCGTCACCGTGACGGCGGAAGGCTTCACCTATGGCGATAAAGCGCTTCCCGCGCCCGCACTTAAATATGACGGCTTTGTGCCCGGGGAGAACGAGGACGTGCTCGGCGGCGCTCCCGCGTACAGCTATCTGCGCGATGGGAAAGAGTACTCCGCCGAAGAATACTTCGACGCGGGCAGCTACACCGTGTCCGTCGAGGGCTACGCCTCGCCGAACTACGACATTCATTATGAAAACGGCACATTCAACATCGCAAAGCGCAGGGCGACCGTCACCGTGAGCGCGACGGGCGGCACCTACGGCGATACGCCGAGCTTCGGCTATACCATGCCGCAGATCCTCAGCCGCGATCTCACAGGCTTCGGCTTCGCCTATTCCTACGCCTTCTCCCGCACCGCAAACGGCAACAAGAGCGCCTACGTTCCTTCGGAACGCACCTACTATCAGGCGGGGAATTATACGGTCACGCTCACCTATCGGGAAAATACCAACTACACCCTCACCGTGCAGTCGGCAGATTTCGCGATCGCCAAGAAGGGGCTTACCGTCGGCATAGAGGGCGTGACGGATTCCTACGTCTACGGCACCGTGCCCCAACCCAAACTGACTTTCAACGGATTTGTGAGCGGCGAGGGCGAATCGGTATTCACCGCGCGCCCGAAGGAGCAGTTCACCTATTACAATGCCGATCAACAGATCACGAGTATCCGTCAATTCCCCTTCGGAGCGTACTATGTCGGTGCGACGGAGGGCTACACGGCGGATAACTACGCCGTATCTTCCGCCGAAAAGACGGCTTTCCGCATCACGAAAGCCCCCCTCACCGTCACCGTTACGGCGGGCGACATCACCTACGGAGATGCGCCGAAGCCCACGATCTCTTTTAGCCCGTTCGCCTATGAGGAGAACGAGCGCGTTCTCAGCGGCTCCGCCTCCTATACCTATTTGCTCGGCGGCGTGAAGAAGGAGGGGCTGCTCCATGCGGGCAAGTACACCGTCGAGGTCGGCGGCTTCACCGCGACGAACTACGATATCCACTATGTGAGCGATACCTTCACCGTGAATAAAAAGGCGCTCACCGTCTCCGCGACGGTCGCGGACATCACCTACGGCGAGACGCCCGCCCCGCACGTCTCCTACAACGGCTTTATTCGCACCGAGAGCTATTCCAACCTTGCGGGCGAGCTTACCTACGCATATTCCGACGCGAAGAACAGCGAGGGCTTCCTCCGCGCGGGCGAACACACCCTCACGCTTTCGGGCTATCTGTCGGACGACTATGCGATCACGTACGAGACCGCGACGTTCAAGGTCTCGCCCAAGAAGATCACCGTCTCCGTAACCGATACGCACGACTTTGCAGACTTCACCTATGACGGAAGCCGCACGCTCGCCCTTTCGAGCACGGTGAGCGGGCTTGTGGAAGGGGATACCGGCGAAGGGCTTGGGACCCTCAACTATGCCCTCAAAGGCGTCCGCTATCCGAGCGCGAACGTGAAGGGCGTGCTCCGTGCCGACAGCTACACGTTCACCGCGAGCGGCTACGCTTCCGACGACTACATCATCTCCTATGTCTATGGAACGGAGAGCAAGGAGGCAGTCTCCTTCACCGTTTCCCCGTCCGAAGTCACGCTCACCCTCAAAAAAGGTTGGAACACCTACGGCGACGACACCGCGGACGCTTGGTTCAAGACGGCAGGCTCGATCTACAACGACGAGCTGAAATTCACGACGTCCATCAACAAGGATAGCGCGCCTTATACGGGCGGCGATAAATATCTCCCTTGCGGGAAGTACACCGTGACCGTCTCCTACAATGTAAATCCCGACTACCGCGTCACATCGGACGGCGAGGAGCTGAACGGAAGCGATTCCGTCTCCTTCACCGTCGAACCGAAGACCGTCAAGGTCTCCGCTTCGGGCAGCCAGCCGTGGGCGAAGAGGCGCGAGTGGTCGTATGTTCCCACGCTCGGCGACGATCGATTCGTCCTCACGGGCACCATTGTCCTCACGGGCGCAGACGGTCTTTCCGCGCAGGAGTACAAGGCAACCGACGTCAACGGCGTGTTCGGCTGGAAAGACGGCTTCAAAATCACGCTCAAAGAGGGCGGCGCCGACGTGACGGCGAACTTCAAGTTCACCTATGCGTTCACCCTTATGCTGAACGATTCGGCATTCCGCATCGAAAAGCCCTCCAACAGCACCTTCACCTATGATAGCGAGGAGCATTCCTTTGAAGTCAAGGCGACGGCGGAAGGCGTCGATGCGGGGGATATCCACATTCAATACAAGACGGACGAACAAGGCAATTACAAGGATACCGTGCCGAAGTTCACCGCCGCGGGCGATTACACCGTCTATTACAAAGTGACGGCGCCCAACTGCAAGGACGAGGTGGGGAGCTTTGCCGTCAAGGGCAACAAGGCGACGCCCGTTCTCGAAAATGTCAAGGACGCCGCTTCCTACACCTATGATAATGCGGTCGAAACGCTGATCGAAGAGAAGAAGGTGCACGACGCGGTCGTCAAGCGCAACGTCTATTCCGACGCGACCGTCGAGTACAGCCTCACGGGATCGGAGTTCGGCAACTTCCCGAATGTCAGGAATGCGAACAGCTACACGATCACGGTAAAGGTCTCGGGCGACAACTACGAGACGGCGACTGCGACGTACACCCTCACGGTCGGCAAAGCGGCGGTCACCGCGCCCGTCATCGCGCACAAGACATATAACAAAGGCGCGCAGACGGCGACCGTAGACGCGGCGGGCGCGCTCTACACCGTTCAAAAGAACGAAGGCGGCACCGACGCGGGCGAATACGACGTCGTGCTCGCACTCAACGATCCCTCCAACTACAAGTGGGCGGGCAAGAGCGGCGATGAGGAGAGCGCAACGCTCACGCTGAAATTTGTCATCGACAAGGCGACCCTCGACATGGGTGGCGTCAAGTGGGACTACACGGCGGAGGAGAAGTCGTTCACCTACGATAAGACCGCGCACACCGTCGCGCTCACGGGGCTTCCCGCAGACGGCGACATTGAAGTCGCCTATCAGAACGCGCAGGGGACTGCCGCGGGCGAGTACCGTGCCGTCGCGACCCTCACCTACGATAATGCGAATTACAACGAGATCACGACCGAATGGAAGCTCACCTGGAACATCGCCAAAGCGGACTACACCGTGAGCGGCGTGAAGGATGATACGGGCTACACATACAACGGCGCGGCGCAGGGCCGCACGCTTGACGAATTGAAGCGCCTCGTGACTGCGCTCGAAGGGGATGAGTTTGAAGTCAGCTTCGTCGGCGCAGGGCAGTTCACCGCCGCGGGCGAGCACGCCGTCAAATACACCGTTACGGGCAACGACAACTACAACGACATCGAAGACGGCGCCTACACGGTGAAGATCGGCAAGGCGAAGGCGGGAATCGACGCTTCCGACATCACCTTCGGCGACCTCAAAGGCGAGGGCGCCTCGTACAGCGCGACCTATCGCGGCACGCCATACTCCGTCGAATGGAGCAAGGCGAAGCCTACCGACGACTTCAACGGCACCCTTACGGCAGATCTCATTCACATCACGGGCGCAAGCTCCTTCACGAACTATCAAGAAGGCGGCTACACCGTCACGCTCACCATCGACGGCACGAACAACTACGACGGCGCTTCGCTCACCTACAAAATTACTATCGACAAAGCGGAGTACATCGTCACCGAGCCGGAGGCGAAGGAATTCACCTACAACGGCACGGCGCAGGGCGACCCCGTGCAGGTCGAAGTCAAGGGCAGCGATCAATTCACATTGCGCTACGGCGACGGCGGCTATCAGTTCATAAACGCCAACGAAGCGGGTTATACCGTCACCTATACCGTTTCGGGCAACGACAACTATAACGATAAGAGCGGTACTTACACGCTCACGATCAACAAGGCGGAGTACGTTGTCACAGAGCCGAAGGTGAAGGAATTCACCTACAACGGCACGGAGCAGGGTGGCGTAGTCACGGCGGCAGGCGTTCACGAGGGCGATGTCATCGGCGAAATCACCTACGGCGGCGGCTATCAATTCACCGACGCGGGCGAGCACGAGGTCACTTATTCGGTCTCCGGAAACGACAACTATAACGAGAAGACGGGCACCTACACCGTCAACATCGGCAAGGCGGAGGCGCAGCTCGACGTCAAGGATATCACGACGGCGTACACCTTCACCGCGAAAGAGCAGACCGTCAACCTCGATGCGGCGCAGGCGAAGAGCAACATCGAAGGCGCAACGGGCTACGGCGCGATCACGTTCGAGAAGGACGGCGCGCTCATCACTGAGTTCAAGTTCACCAACGTTGCCGAGGGCAATGGCGTCACGATCACGGTGAAACTTTCCGACGGCAGGAACTTCATCGGAGCGGAGACGACGGTCGCTCTCACGGTCGCCAAAGCGAACTACACCGTGAGCGCGCCCGCGCAGAACTTTGATTACGACGCGACCGAGCACGGCAATGCGATCGCCGTTTCGGGGCTTGCGGAAGACAGCGCGCTCCAAGCGGGCGACTACACCGTCACCTACAACGGCGAGGAGACCGTTGCGCAGTACAAGAATTATCAAGACGGCGGCTACCCCGTGCAGTATGCGGTCAGCGAATCCGCAAACTACAACGCGGCGAACGGCAGCTATAAGATCGTCATCAATAAGGCGAAGCCGACCCTCGAAAACGTTACGGACACCGCGGTCTACACCTATGACAAGGATACGGAAACGCAGGTCACCGAGGAGACGGTGCGCAACGCGGTCGTCAAGGACAACGTCTATTCCGACGCGACCGTCGAATACAGCCTCACGGGGTCGGAGTTCGGCAGCTTCCCGACGATCAAGAATGCGAACAGCTACACGATCACGGTCAAGGTCTCGGGCGCGAACTACGAGGAGACGACGGCGACGTACACCCTCACGGTCGCAAAGAAGTCAGTGACGGTCACCCTGCCCGTTAATATCGACACGACGTACGACGGCAACGAGCACGGCGGCGAGGGAGTGAAATTCGACGTGCACGACGAGTTCAGCAACGTGGTGTACAGCATCAGCTACTCCGTGGATTCGGGTATCACAGAGGAAGCGCCAAAATTCAAGAATGTGGGGCTGTATTCCGTCACCGTTAAGGTCACACCGACTGAGAACTACACGTTTGAGGGCAAAGATGGAAACTTCGAGGACACTTACACGGTGACGATTAACAAGGCGAAGGCGGAAATCAACACTTCCGACATCGACTTTGGCGACTTTGAAAAGGACGGCGATTATACGTATAGCGCAACCTACAAGGGCGCGGCGTACACCGTCGATTGGACGGTGGCGAAGCCTGCTGACGACTTCAACGGCACCCTTACGACAAACATTGTAGTCACGGGCGCAAGTTCTTTCACGGACGCCAATACCTACACTGTCACGCTTTCTCTCGCAGGCAACGCGAACTACGACACAGCAGACGACGTGAAGTTCACGATCACGATCAACAAGGCGAAGGCGGTCATCGACGCTTCCCAAATCACCTTCGGCGACTTTGTAAAGGGCGACAATGACTACTCATACAGCGCGACCTATCGCGGCACGCCGTATACCGTCGATTGGAGCAAGGCGACCTCCAACTTTGGGAGCGTTACGAATGATGCGACGGAGATCAAGAACGCCGATACCTACGTCGTCACGCTTTCGGTCGCGGGCACCGACAACTACGAAGGCGACACGAAGGAATTCACGATCACGATCAAGCGCAAGCAGCTCACAAAGCCCGCGGAGGATACCGATTCTTTCACCTACAACAAGAACGCGCAGACGTACACGCTCAGCGGCTTCGACGATGCGTCGATGAAAATCGAGGGCGCATCTCTTACGCAGACAAACGCAGGCGACTATCAGTTCACAGTCATACTCTCGGATAAGACGAACTACGAGTGGGTCGGCGGCACGCAGGATGACCTTGTGTTCACCTTCCACATCGCGAAGGCGACGTTGGAAAAATTGCCCGAAGGCGTTTCCAAGCCCACGATCGGCGAGCAGGTGAATTGGTACGGCAAGACGCTCAATGATATCGGCCTCGGGGAGGATTGGTATTGGGAAACTTCCGACAGCGAACTTACGTTGGGCGAAGAAACTTATAACATCTTCTATAATAGCGACCGTGCAAATTACGAAGATTATGTTACGACCATAAAATTCACGACCGTGCGGACGCAGTTGAAGTTGCAGTTCTCCAAAGAAAGGCAGACGAACGGGATCGAGGTCGAGTACACCGACTGGGCGGCGAAGACCGCCGAAGAGTTTGCGGGTAGTTATACGCTCGTCGGTACAAATCGCGGCAATGCGGACATCAAAACGCTTGCCGAAGAAATGGAGTACTTCTATTATCTGTGGAAGGGCGGTCCGTTCTCTCTCAACACGCCTTTCCAAGACGGCAAGATCTACGGCGGCACCTATCTGCTTTTGTATCGGTTCTTCCTCGAAGAGGATAACCCTTACTACGAATGGGCGACGGATCAGGATCCGACCGAGCTTGACAGCGCCCTCATGCTCAAAATCAAGTCCGTGGAATATGCGGGAACGCTGTATACCATTGAGGACGCCCTGCATACTGCAACGGGCGGAACGATCACGGTCAAGTACAACACGGCATTCGCCTATCCCGAAGTCCGCGAGGAATTCGGCGTCTACGGCGATGAGAGTTACTATACCGTTAAGAGCGGCGTTACGCTTAAACTTCCGTATGATGGGACGAACACCTATGGCAGCCCCGGTGCGGATTCTTCGGGTACAAGCGCGCTTTCGTTTGGCGATTCAAGCAAGCAGCAACTTCTCGTCAGTGTGCCTGCGAATGTTACAGTCATCAACCGCGGCAAAATTGAGGTTGGCGGCTATGTTACAGGTAGCGGGGCAGGCAATCTTGCGGGGCAGACATACGATAAATATGCCCGTATTGATCTCGGTGAGAATGCGAGGATCGAATCGTACGGCGATATCGACGTCTATGGCTTCATTACGGAGAGCACGTGGAATAATGGCTCCGAGGTCATCATGCACAGTGGCTCAATGAAGATGCCTTTCGTCGTCGTCGAGCATAGGGGCGGATCTGCGTTTAGCAACTTCAAAGATGATCTTTCCGGCGCCCCGTTTAATCGGTTCTTCTTGCATAATGTCTCTGCGCAGCTTACGTTTGAATCGGCTTCGAACCTGTATGGAGATGCAAAATTAAAGACCGATAAAAAGTCATTTATTCCTGCACAGGAAAATCAAACGAATATCCACTTGATTGGTACGGACACGAAAGCATTGATTCAGCTTGAAGCCCGTTCGAAAGTAGTTGCCAAGTTGCAAGCGGAGGCATTTGAGAAAGCGTATGCTCAATCGCCGATTAAACTTGAAGTCTATGGAGATATGACATTGCATGCGCTGTCCCTTAAAGTTACGGTTACAATAATTACGGTCGATGTAACAACGAAAGGTGTCCTCTTCCCGCTTTCTTGGTATTGGCAAGTCACCCTCAATCCGCTTACAAAAGGCGGTACCGCAACGGTTAATGCAACAGATCAGGATTTCAAATTGCTTCCCGGTGCGAAGCTTACGATCGAAAAGGGTGTCACACTTCAAGCGCAGAAAGTAGCTGTCTATAAAGCAAATAGTTGGACAGACGCGGGCGTAGGTACTTCTAATAAATATGAGACAAACAAGGGCGACGGAATATTGACTGTCAATGGGACCCTGACTGTGAACGAATTTGGCGGCGAAGTTCAATCCGGGGCGAACGATGCGATTTTACAAGTCAATAGTAAATCAACAATTTTATCAAAAGAGGTAAAGAGTTCAACCGGGAATGCGTTAGAGGGCGGATCTTTGACCTGGGATGAAATCAATCTTTCTCTTGGATTTACTTCGGGAACCGCTGACGGTGTCGGAACCTATGTTTGCACAAATGGAACGTGGGCTAAGACAGAAAAGACGCAGCAGTCCTTCACTTACACCGTAAAATATCATTATAACGACGATAGTGATACAACGGAGGAAAAGAAGGGAACAATTCTCTATGTCAATACTCCCGCATGGGAAATTACCAATCTTGATTATGCGCTTATCCGTGACTTCTATCGTTTCACAGGTTGGTATATGGAGTCCGCTTGCGAAACGCCGTTTGAGTCTTGGACGGCGAAGCCCGATGCCGTGCTCGACGTCTATGCAGGTTGGGAAAAGATCGAATATGTCATCAACTATCATTTCAGCGGCGCAGGCAGTGAACTTGTCAATCCCAATACTTCTGCATGGAGTTTCGGGGAGGATGTCGCCCTGCAACCTGCGACCTCGCGCGGCAAAAACGGAGATTTGACGTTCGGCGGATGGTTCTTTGACGCGGGGTATACACAACCTGCATCCGTGATCAATACCGAGACGATCGGTGAACACGGCTATGAGAATCGCTTCGGCGAGCATATCATCGACGTATATGCGTACTTCTCCGATCTCAACCAAGAATATGAAATCAGCTATGACCTTGCGTTAGAATTGGGGTATGAAGACATCTCGTTTGCGGCGCCGACAGGTTTCAAGATCAAGATCGGGCAGACCTTGACCGCAGAGATGCTCCCGACCGATGCCGCGTTGACCAAATACGACACCGATTTCACAAAACAATATTACTTTGACGGTTGGCTGGCAAACGGAAAGAAAGTGCAGGGGGGAACAGCGATCTCGGGTGCCGACATCGTGGACGGGAAATTGGTTCTGACCGCAAATTGGGCGGAAAAGGTTAAGTTAAATATAACTCTTCAAGCCAAAGGATCGAGTGGATTTTTCGGCTCCGCAAAGACCGCAAGCTGTACGGTTAAAATTGACGGTACGCAGGTGGCTACACCGAGCGTAAAAAGTGAAAAAGGCGGGTCGTTGCAGACTGAAATATTGAATTATTACTTGAAACCCGGGCAGAGCTACGAGATAACCAAAGGAGAAGGGACATTGTCTGGCGCCACAAGCGGTACGGCGGAAGCGGATAAGGATATCACTGTAACTGTCACAAACACCTAATTAACTATTTCCTGCGCGGCGGGAGCCGCGCAGGAAAACAAATTGAAAAACAACTCCACGGAGGATATGGATCGTGAACTTTGAATTACTTGCACTCAACGGATGGCAACTGCCCGTGCTGATCGTTCTGTCGGTGGTAGCCGCAGGGTTGGTCGCCGTCGATTTTCTTCTGGTACGCTTGCTCATGAGAAAGCCCGCGGCAAAGTCTTTGGCGAAAGCGACCGAGGAACCGACCGAGGAAACGCCCGAGGGAACAACTGAACAGCCCGCAGAGGAGCCTATCGAAGAGCCTCTCGCAGAAGAAATCGTTTCCGCAGAGGAGCCTATCGAAGAGCCTCTCGCAGAAGAGGCTGTTCCCGCAGAAGAGACTATCGAAGAGCCTCTCGCGGAAGAAAATGTTCCCGCAGAAGAGACTATCGAAGAGCCTGTTGCGGAAGAACTCGTTCCCGAAGACGAGCCTATCGAAGAGCCTGTTGCGGAAGAACTCGTTCCCGAAGACGAGCTTGTTGCGGAAGAGGCTGTTCCCGAAGAAGAGCCGAATGAAGAGACTTATGCGGCGGCGGATATACAGACCCGCATTGAAGAGTCCGTCGCGGAGGAGCCTATTTCCGAAGAGGAACCCGCCGAGGGACCTGTTGAAGAGGCCGTTTCCGAGGAAGTGCCCGCCGAGCTGCACGGCGTTTCTTCCGCAGAGACGGTGGAGGAGATCCTCGAAGAGCACGGTCTGGAAGTGGGCGACGAGATCAGCACCGAGATCGCGGAAGAGATCATGAGCGTGCACACCCTTCACACGGAAGCGGAGGCGGAAGTTCTGCGCGTCGAGGGTCTTTATAAAAGATACTCGAAGAAGGCGGACTACGCGGTGGCGGACGTCAACTTTACCTGTTACGAGGGCGAGATCGTGGGGCTTCTCGGGCACAACGGCGCGGGGAAATCCACCACGCTGAAATGTCTCGAAGGCATGCTCCCCTTCGAGAAGGGAAAGATCTCGATCTGCGGGCACGATATCAAGAAGGATCCGCTCGCGGCGAAGTTCTCTATGGGCTTCGTGACGGATAACCACGCCACGTTCGTGAAGATGACGGGCATTCAATATTTGAGCTTTATCGCGGACATCTACAAAGTTCCCTCCGAGGTGCGCAAGGAGCGCGTGGAGAAGCTCGAAAGCGTGTTCCAGCTCGGAGACGCGATCAACAATCTCATTTCCTCCTATTCGCACGGCATGCGGCAGAAGATCTGCATGATGGGTTCCCTCATGCACATGCCCAAGCTGTGGGTGCTCGACGAGCCGATGACGGGGCTTGATCCCCGTACCATGCACGCGGTGCAGGTGTTCATGCGCGAATATGCGCATGCGGGCAACTGCATCATTTTCTCGTCGCACGCGCTCATCACGGTCGCGAAGATGTGCGACCGCGTTGTGCTCATGAAGAAGGGGCAGCAGCTCGACGATCTCAACATCAAGCGCATCATGACCGTCGATCCCAATTTCGATTTCGAGGAGTACTTTTTACGTCATGAAGGACAAGATTGATTTTTCCGTTGTCGGAACGCTGCTGAAAAAGCAATTAAAGGAGCGTTCGTCGAGTTACAGAAAGGGCAATTTCGACGCCGTGGGGTTTATTCTCCGCTGGGCGCTCGTGGCGGTGTTTGCGGCGGTGTTCATCATCTTCTTCGGAAGGTTCACCGAAATTTATCTCTCCGTCAAGACGGACGGCATGCTTGACCGCGAAGCCCGCTTATACGAACTGCTCACCATCGCGTATTCGCTCATCCTCGCGGCCCTCGTCATCGGGGGTATCTCGCAGATCAACCGCCAGCTCTTCGACGCCGACGATATCAAACTGCTCACGGGCATGCCCGTCGGCTCGCACACGCTCTACGCCGCGAAGCTCATCTCCATTTATTTGGGTCAGCTTGCGATGTCCGCCGTCACGGTGCTCGCGGTCAATCTCTCGGTCGCGATCAAAGTCTCGCTCGGCGGGTGGTTCTACGGAATGACGGTTCTTGTCTGCCTTGTACTGCCCCTCATTTCCCTTGCGATCGCTTCGATCTTGTCGCTTCCCTATCACGCGCTCAAACAGCTCCTTAAAAATCGCTTTGTGATCAGCTTCATTCTCATCACGGCGATCGCCGCCGCGCTGTTCTACGTCTACTCCATTCTGCTCGACGCGGTGAAGGAGATGATGCTCGGCGACAACCTGAAATATTTCTTCAACGAGGCGGTGATGAACTTCTTGGGGAGGCTCGTCTCCTGTCTCTATCCCGGCGCATGGTTCGCCAACTTTATGTTGCAGAAGGAGCTTCTCGTGAGCGGGATCGGGATCCTCGCGCTCACCGTCGTGTGCCTTGCGCTCTCGATGCTCATCATCCGTAGCCTCATGCGCTGGGTGATGCAGTCGAGGATCGCGGGCGCGTGGAACTTTGTGCGGCGCAAGCAGTCCGTCAAATCCGCCCGCAAGCCCTTTATCGCGCTCATCAAGAAGGACTTCTTGCAGATCTTCCGCACGTCGTCCTACATGTTCTCGTATTTCTCCATTGCCGTCCTCATGCCGCTCATGGTCTATTTCTGTATGTCGGTCGGCTCCTCGATCATCATCAAGCTCATCGGCCTCGATTGCGATCTCGAACTTGCGATCTTCCTCACGGTGCTCTTCGGCGCGCTCACGAACGTGTTCTGTTCCACCAACATCAGCCGCGAAGGGGAGATGTTCTATTCCGTGAAGGCGTATCCCGTCGATTATAAGGCGGTGTTCTTCTCCAAGATCGTTCTCTGCATGATCGTCACATCGGTCTCGCAGCTGGTCTCCGCGATCATGCTGGGCGCCACGGGGTACGTCGAATGGTGGGCGGCGATCTTCATCTTCGTCTCGGGGCTTCTTTGCAGCTTTGCGCAGATCTGTTTTGCGACGCGCTACGATTTCAATCACGCCAAATTCTCCACCGAAGAGGACGGCGAGATCAAGGAATCGGGCAACACGGTGAGCACGATCATCGTGCTCGGCATGGTCATCGCCTTCCTCATCGGCGGGAGCGTCCTTCTCATGCGCCTTCTCTTCACCCTTCGCGGCGTGGAGGGAATGGGCTTTCTGACCTACCTCGTCGTGGGCGTTATCTCCCTGTGCGCCGCGCTTTTCTCCTATTTCTATCTGGTGCGCAAGCTCGGGGTCAAATATTATGAATTCAGCGGAGGCGGGCAGTTATGAGAAAAAATATCATTGCGCTCATTCTTGCGTTGCCCTTACTCTTCGTGTTCGTCGTGTTCAGCGCGGCGAATACGGCGAGCCTCGACGTCCCGATCAAGGCGACGGGGATACAAATTTTCGGTAAGCCCGAGCAGAACGTGCTGCGCGTGGATCTCGCCGACTATAAGAACGACTTCGAGATCGACCCCGAAGTCCAGCCCGAAAAGGCGGATAAGTCTTTCCGCTACGAATACAGAACGACGGACGGCTCCGAACCCGACGAAGACGTGGCGGGCGGCAAGATCGTGGAAGTGGACGAGGACGGAAAAATCCTAGCCCACCGTGCGGGTTCCGTGCGGGTGGTCGCGATCAGCAAAGACGGCAACTTCGAGGATAGCTTCACCGTCATCGTCGGCTCTTCCAAGCCCTACGATTTTTCGTTCTCCCTCTATGATTCCGCGGATCGCGAAGAAGATCTTCTCGGGGCGGCGGAGAGCGGAGAGGGCTATACGGCGCAGGTCGCGACGGGGCGGTACTTCTATTCTACGAAACTTCTCCCCAACGGCTTTTTAAGCCCCGAGATCCGCAAGAGCGCGGGCAGTTTCTTGGAGACGGACGCCGGTTCCAAGAGCCTGATCGTTCCGTTCAGCGGGACGACGGAGTTCGATGTCGTCATTTCCGACGGACTTCTTCCCGGCGAGGAGGGGTATTACGTCGGCGGGGAGCTTGTGAAGCACGTCGTGCTCGAAACGCCCAAAGCGGATAGCTTCACGGTCAACGGCAGCACGGAAAATCCCAGCCTTATCTTCGATCGGAACGACGACGCGATCACGTTCTACGTGGAAGCGGACGAGGAGCCGGCGGTGCGCGTGCTGGGAGGCGAGGGCAGTCCGCGGATCCCCGAGGTGAGACGCGTGCACGGCGACAACGGATACGAGGTGACGATAACTTACGAAGAGCCTTCCGCGCGGCCGGATACACAATCCATTTCGGTCGACGTGGGCGGAGAAAGCAAGACGTTTGACCTCAATTTCAGCGAATTTCAGATCAATGTGTCCTCGGATACGCCCATCATAGAAGGCGTCAGCTCCGTTCTGCTGAATTCGCAGGTGGATTTCTATGCCGCGCCGCAGGATCCCTCCATGTCCTCCCGCGGAGTCAGCTACGAGTGGGAGATCTGGGACTGCGTGTACAGCGACGGAAGCGGATACGGCGAGGAAGCGGATATCCATCTCGACGATAAGAGCAAGGGCGAGGGCGGCAATATCTGCACCATTATGCCCACGAAGCTGTACGACTTCGATCTGGTCGTCATCGCAAGCCGAAACGGGGAGGAGATCGACAGCAAGACCGTCTCCGTGCATGTCTGCAATTATGTGACGGATATCGACATCGCTTCGCCCGTCAAGGGGCAGGGGGGCGCGTGCGCCCAAACGCCCTTCACGGTCGCGGGGTGGAAATACGAGAACGGGACGAAGGCCGAAAACGATTTTGTGCTTTCCGTCACGGCGACAAGCGTGGATCGTCCCATCGAAGGGGTGGGCGATCTGGATTTTGACGTCAGCGATCCCACGATCGCCGCCGTCAATACGGAGAGCGGTGTTCCCGTCCTCGAAATCAACCGCCGCTCCTCGACGGAGGGCGCGCTCACGATCACCGCGAGTTGGAGCGCAAACGAGGCGTTCGGGGAAGCTGTCGCCGCGCGGATCACGCTCTACGTCGCCAAGAGCGCCGTGGAAGTGACCACCTCCGCCCAACTCTATGAGAATACGGAGGCGGGGAATGCGGTCGTGCTCGGCGCAAGCATTATGTTGGGCGCCGACGACGAGGGCAAAGCGCTTCCCGTCGCACAGCGCGCCGAGATGCTTGCGGCGCGGAAGATCCGCTCCACATACAACACCGAATTCTACACGAATTCGCGCAACCATAACGTGAGCGTCGCGGAGCTTGGCGAGCCTGAGATCTACTACGCGATCGAATTCAAGAACGACGTCTACGGCAACGGCTACCGCCTCAACGCCGAGTACTTCACCAACGCGAAGGACGGCGATGCGCCGCGCTTCTTCAAGGGGCCGCTCTTCTTCGTGCGATACGCTTCGATGGCGTCCGTCGCGGCGCAGGATAACATCGCCTACCTCGTCCGCACGGACGGCGTGACGCTGCACGACGTCGAACTTTTGGGCTGTAACGACGAGGCTCTTGTAGACGAGACGACGGGCATGAACAACCTCAGCCTGCTCAACAACGTAGGCACCGTGCTCGAAATCAATGCGGACGCGGATATCCTGAATTGCCGTATCAGAAACGGAAGGAACGTCGTGCGCGCCTATGGCGGCAACCGCAGCGCGTCGAAGTACTTCATCGAAAGGCTCTCCGAGAGCAGCGAGGCGGTCTCCGACGAAGATCGCATCAACGTGCGCATCGAGGGGTGCATTCTTGTCAACGGGCGGGAATTTCTTCTTAAACTCGGCGCGAACAAGGCGCTTCGGGCGGCTGTCGGCAATGCGCTTTCCGCCGAACCCGCGTTGAAAGACCGCAACGGCAGGGATTACGATCACATGAGCGGCTCGCTCTATCTCGATCCGTACTTCGATTCCATGTATGTGATGACGGACGTCGTCCTCAAAGACAGCGTGCTCGAAACGAGCGGATTGTTCTGCGTGGGCGTCGAAGCGAATTTCTCGGGCGGACTGCTCAACGGGACGAGCGCGTACTCCAACCTGCGCGAGATATTCGAGACGTGGGCAGGCACGGGCGGGACGTCGTTCGCCTCCGTGCTCCATTTGAAGGGCGACGTGAAGATGTGCGATTGGAAACAGCTCTCGCTCATCGACAGCAGCACCCTCATTCAGTCCTCTCCCGAGGCGCTCGGAGAGTATGCCGATCTTCTCTCCCTCAACATCGGGGGCATGCTCAATGCGATCCGAACGCTCAAACCCGACGAGTTCGGCGACGTCATCGAGGACGTGAAGGCGGAGGAGGGCGATACGCAGTATGTGCACGGAGGGATCGCCTTCTACGGCGGCGGAAGGAACTATTCCCAGCTCGACATCTCGGAGCTGAACGACGCGCTCAAAGAGGGATTGAATGAGTATACCGTGGGTCTCAAAGACTTCGAGGGGACGGAGATGGACAGCTACGCCTTCCTCGCCGAGGCCGCGGGCAACCAGCCCTTCCGCTTCTACCTCTACGGCGCGGGAAGCCCCAATTCCCGCACGAAGCAGGAGCAGGATCTCAAAGACGATCTCCGCTACAAAGAGATCAAACCCGTCTCTCCCTTCTGATCGGAAGACGAACGCTCTCACCGCCGCGGCGGTGAGAGCTTTCTTGTATATTTTCGGGGAATTTTTCGCAAACGCTTGACAGAAAATGCCCGATATGGTAATATTTAGATACTATTCGAAATACGGAGGGGAAGGAATGATAAGCGCATGGAAGGGGCTTTCGGATCCGACGCGGAGAGAAATTTTACAGCTCTTGAAGGGGCGTCCGCACACGGCGGGGGAGATCGCCGACCAGTTTTCTCTTTCTGCGGCGACGGTCTCCCACCATCTCTCCGTGCTCAAAGGGGCGAAACTCGTGAACGTAGACCGCCGCAGGCAGACGCTCATCTATTCGCTGAATACCGCCGTGCTTCAAGATGTGCTCTCCGTCATTCTTGCGCTCACCGCATCGGAGAGGAGGAAAAAATAGATGTATCTTGCAACCGTATATACCGTCCTTGCCGTCGTCAACCTCATCGGCGCGGCGGTGGGGATCTCCCTTTTGCCCGAAAGGGTCGCCACGCACTTCAATGCGTCGGGGCTTGCCGATCGGCTGGGTTCCCCGTGGGAGTATATCGCGTTCCCCGCGATCACGGCGCTGCTCGCGGTGGGAGTGTGGGCGATCGCGCTGCGCAGTAAGAAGAACAGGGAGTACTTTTTCATTCTGTTCGTCACGCTCGGCGTCCTCTTTGCCACCCTCGGCTGGGTGTTTTTCGGGCTGGCGGCGCGCGCAGACGCGCTCGGGGAAGCGGCGAGCGTTCCCTATGCGGCGGTCGTCATCCTACCGTTCTCTCTGGGGATCGTCGTCCTCGGGAGCTACCTGCCCCGCATTAAGCCCAACAGCGTGATCGGGATCCGCACCCCCGCCACCTTAAAGAGCGAGCGCGTGTGGGAGAAGACGCACCGCGCGGGCAGATATGCAATGGTCGCGGCAGGGCTTCTCTCCGCCGCGGCAGCCATCGTCTTTTCCTGCCTCGATACGGAGCCGCGCCTCGATTACGTCTCCGTGATCGTGTTCGTCGGGCTTCTCCTTGCCGTGGCGGTATTCTGCTGCGTCTATGCGCACATCGTCTCCCGCCGCGAGGGAGAGGCGGAGCCAACCGACGAAGAGGCGTGAAGAAGAGATACGAACGGGAAGCGCGGCATGCCGCGCTTTTTTCGTGCCGCTGCGGGCGCGCGAAAAAAATTTGAAAAAAGGTGCGCAAATTTCCATAAAGTATGGTATGATTAAAGGTATCAACGGAGGAGTTCGCATGAAGCATATTCCCGCCAAAGAACTCATGGACCCGCACAAAGAGGCGGATAAGGCGTGGTATCTCTCCCTGCTCGACGAGGGGGAGCAGTTTTCATACGAAGAAGAGCACCTCAAAGCGGTGCTCCTCGCGCTGAAATCGTTCTATCTCATGCGCTACAAGCGCAAGATCGCCGCGCTGAAAGAGGAGATCGCCGCGATCCGCGCGCAGGACGCCTATACCGCGGAGGATTATCGGCTCCTTCTCGAAAAGAATGCGGAGATCGCCGCGGAAACGAAGAAGCTGAACGGCTACAAGCCCTTCTTCTCGGAGCCGTATTTCGCCCGCATGGACGTCGTGGACGACGAAGAGGGGTACAACAGCTATTACATCGGCAAGAAGGGGGACGTCAATCTCGAAATCGTGGATTGGCGCGCGCCGCTCGCGGTGCGGTACTACCAGAAGAGCCGCGTCGTGTTCCGCATTCATGAATACGAATACAGAACGGTTCTGCGCCGCTCCCTTTCGGTGAAGAACGGCAAGGTGCTCGACTTCAAGAACGAATATCTCTCCGTGAAAGACGTTCTGACCCCCGAGGAGATCGCGGGAAGGGACGAGGAAATCCTCTTCGACCCCTACCTGCGGAGCATCGTCCAAAGCCGCAAAGACGACGTGCATATCCGCGATATCATTCAGACCATTCAGGAGAAACAGTTCGAGATCATCACGCGGCCCGAGCGCGAGAGCTTTGTTCTGCAAGGGTGCGCGGGCAGCGGAAAGACGATGATCCTTCTGCACCGTTTGAGCTATCTTCTATACAACAACGAAGCGCTCAATTCCTCCGACGCGCTCGTCATTACGCCGTCGGATAGCTTCAACGCCTTCATCGACGAGCTTTCACAGCTTCTCGAACTCGAAAAGGTGCGCACCATCACGCTCAAAAATTATTTCTTCAAAGTCCTGCTCGGCGAGGGGATCGATCTGAACGCCCGCCTCTCGAAGGAGAGGGAGAGCGAGGAATACCTTGCCTATCTCTATTCGGAGAAGTTCTGCACAGACGTCAAGCGCAAAGTGGACAAGATCTATACGGGCGTATACGGGCTTTTCACGGGCGAGGAGTGCCGCGAGGTCTCGGAGCGCATCCTCGCTTCGTGCGCGGCGCGGCGGGAGGGCTATACGCGCGTGAAGAACGCCTCCACGCGCATCCGCAGGGCGGTGCTCGGGGAGATGAAGGAGCGCGAGGGCGGATTTTATTTCACCAAGCCCTTCCGCGCGCTCATGAGTTCCTTTGTGCAGATCGAGGATTTCCTCACCTACGTCCTTCGCGAACCGCCGCGCACGCCCGATCATTTCTTCCGCCAATTCGTGGAATTTTTCCGCAGCATGCAGGCTGTCGTCCAGAGCGGGGAGCGGATATTTTCCGCCGCGCAAGACGATCTTTCCGCGCTCAAAGAAGCCGTCGGGCGTGAGATACAAGATCTCAAACGCTACCGCCAAAAGCGGGGCGGCGTCGAGATCCTGACCTACGCCGAACGCATCGAGCGGCGGGAGGAACTTCTGCATGAAATTGAGAAAATAAGCGCCGTTATCGCAGACATGGGTGGGGGATCCGATCTCTTGCAGGAATTTTTCGGGATCGTCCGCCTCACGGGATACTGCGCCGAACTTGGCAAGTGCCGCGACCGCGTGGACATCGCGCGGTGGCTGTACCGCGAGACGGTCAAAAAGCAGAAAAAGAAGTACGGCGTAAACGGCGTCTGCCCGAGCGACGGCTATGCCATTTGCCGCGTGCTCGCCGAAGCGGGAAGGACGCTCACGCCGCGCTACGGGCTTGTGTTCATCGACGAGGGGCAGGATATCTCGGAGGGGGAGTACGACCTTCTCCGCCGCATCCACGGCGACGCGGCGTTCAACATCTTCGGCGATTTGAAGCAGAACATCACGCCGTGGCGGGGCGTGAAGAGCTGGGAGAAATTCTCTTGCCCCGTCTATTTTCTCGACCGCAACTACCGCAACACCAATGAGATCGTGGAGTACGTCTCGGGCGTCACGGATACGCAAATGCGCCCCATAGGGCTGCACGGAGAACCCGTAAAGCGCGTCAAACTGCGGCGGGCGGGGGGATATTTCCGTGGCAAGACGGGGCTGAAAGCCATCATCGCGCGCGAAGAATATCTGCCTCTTTTCGCCAAGCGCGGATACCGCGCGCTGTCCTCGGGCGGCAAGCTCTCCAAGACGGGGATCAACGTGATGAGCGTCTATGAGAGCAAGGGGCTGGAATTTTCCGTCGTGGCGGTTTACGATAGGGGCATGTCTGAAAACGAGAAGTATATTTCCTATACGCGGGCGCTTCGCGAGCTTGCAATTTTGGAGGAATAGTGAAGGATATCTTTCTTTTGGATATGGACGAGACGCTCCTCGATTTTCGCAGGGCGGAGCGGGCGAATTTTTTCCATACGCTCTCCTCGTTCTCGCTTTGCGCGGACGAAGAATGCTATGCCCGCTTTCACCGCATCAACGACGCGCTCTGGAAACTTTTGGAGCGGGGCGGGATCGGCCGCGAGGAGCTGAAAGTGCGCCGCTTCGGGCTTCTCTGCGAGGAGTGCGGCTTTGAGGCGGACGTTCCCGCTTTGGCGCAGACATATTGGGAGAACTTTCCCGAATTCTGCTTTCCCTTTGCGGGCGCAGCGGAATTTCTCCGCACGCTCGCCGCGCGGGGAAGGGCGTATATCGTCACGAACGGCGGCGTTCGCATCCAGCGCGCGCATATCGCGCTCGCGGGCTTTACGCCCTATCTTTCCGACGTCTTTATCTCCGAGGAAGTGGGGGCGGACAAGCCCTCGAAGGCCTTTTCCGACTATGTAAAATCGCACATTCCCGCGTTTTCGGAATCGCGCGCCGTGTGGCTCGGCGACAGCCTGACTTCGGACATGGCATGCGCCGAAGCCGCGGGGATCGACTTCATACTGTATGCCGCGCGCGGCGTGCCGCAGGGATATACGGGGAAGTGCGCGCAAGATTACGGCGAAGCGCTCCGTCTCATCGGCGAGATGTGACGCGCGATCAGCACTTTACAAACGAAATGGGCAGGGGAGACCCCTGCCCATTGCTTTTCGATCGGAGATATACGGATCAATAGTTATCTTTCTTGACTTCAAAATATGCCTGCGGATGGTTGCAGACGGGGCAGACTTCGGGCGCCTTTGTGCCGACGACGATGTGCCCGCAGTTTCTGCATTCCCAGACCTGCACGCCGCTCTTTTCAAACACTTCCTTCGCTTCGATGTTGTGAAGAAGGGCGCGGTAGCGCTCCTCGTGCGCCTTTTCGATCGCCGCAACGCCGCGGAACTGCGCCGCGAGCGCCGTGAATCCTTCCTCTTCCGCCTCGCGCGCCATGCGCTCGTACATATCCGTCCATTCCGCGTTTTCGCCCTCGGCGGCATGGAGCAGGTTGGCGGGCGTATCGCCGAGTTCTCCGAGCGCCTTGAACCAGAGCTTGGCGTGCTCCTTTTCGTTGTCCGCCGTCTTTAAGAACAGCTCCGCGATCTGCTCGTAGCCCGCTTTTTTGGCGACGGAAGCGAAATACGTGTATTTGTTGCGCGCCTGGCTCTCGCCCGCAAACGCTTCCCAAAGATTCTTTTCGGTCTTTGTGCCCGCATAGGGATTCTTTTCCATACAATTTCTCCTTTTCGGAACGTTCCCCGTTCCGAAATACAGAATATCATACCGCGGGAAAAATGTCAACCTGTGGGCGAAAAAATCGAAACCGCGCGATCTTCTTTTTCGGGCGCGGCGAAAGCGGCGGGGGCGGCGGTATCTCATAAAACCACAAAATGCGGGAAAATACTTGCAATTCCTACACAATCCGTGGTATAATCGAAAATGGAAGAATTTACTGTTGAGGTTGCTATGGCACAAAATCATTACGACGCGCGCGACATCACCATTTTGGAAGGGTTAGACGCCGTGCGCCTGCGCCCCGGCATGTACATCGGTTCGACGGGGCCGAAGGGTCTCCATCACATTCTCTGGGAGATCGTGGACAACGCCGTCGACGAGGCGGCGAACGGCTATGCGGACAGGATCGACGTTCGCATCTACAAGGACGGTAGCGTCTCCGTCGAGGACAACGGAAGGGGTATCCCCACCGACATCCACCCCAAGACGAAGGTCTCGGGGGTGCAGGTCGTCTACACCCAGCTGCACGCGGGGGGAAAGTTCGACGAACACAACTATTCCTTCTCGGGCGGCTTGCACGGCGTGGGCGCCTCGGTGACCAACGCCCTCTCCAAGTGGCTCAAAGTCCGCGTTTACAGAGACGGCACGACGTGGGAGATGAGCTTCCGCTCCTATTACGACAAGGAAAAGAAGAAATACGAATCGGGGATCCCCACGGGGCCGCTCGTCAACACCAAACAGCGCACCAAACGGCACGGCACCTTTGTGCACTTTCTGCCCGACGACGCCGTGTTCCAGACGACGGAATTCTCCCTCTCTACGATCGAGCACAGGCTCAACGAGCTTGCCTTTCTCAACCGCGGGCTTACCATCACGCTGACCGACGAGCGCATCACGCTCAACGAATACAACGCGGCGAAGGGGGAGGCGACGCAGGACGTTCAGCTCGATCTCATGGGGTCGGTGCAGCCCTATTCGACGATGTTCTGCTACGACGGGGGGATCTCGGACTTCGTCTCCTATCTCAACGAGGGCAAGACCAAGCTCTACTCCAAGCCCCTCTACTACAAGGCGCAAAAGGACAATATTTTAATCGAGTTCTCCATCCAGCACTCCACGGAATTTACCGAGAGCCTCTTCTCCTTCGTCAACAATATCCCGACGCCCGAGGGGGGATTCCACGAGATCGGCTTCCGCGGCGGCCTCACCCGCATGCTCAACGACTACGCGCGGGACAACAAGATGCTCAAAGACAAGGATCCCAACTTCCTCGGAGACGATTTCAGGGAAGGGCTTACGGCGGTGCTCTCGATCAAGATGAAGAACGTGCAGTTCGAGGGGCAGACAAAGACCAAACTCGGCAATCCCGAGGCGAAATCGCCCGTGGAGAGCTGCGTCGTCGAGGGGCTGCGCGCCCTTGCCGCCGATCCCAAATATAAGCGCGCCTTCGAGGAGATCATCAAAAAGGCGCAGGGCGCCGCGCGCGTGAGAGTGGCGGCGCGGCAGGCGAAGAATACCGCCCGCGCCAAGAACAGTATCGATAGCCTCATGCTCGTCGGAAAGCTCGCCGCCTGCTCGGGGAAGAAGCCCGAGCTGAACGAACTCTTCATCGTAGAGGGCGATTCGGCAGGCGGAACGGCAAAGCAGGCGCGCATGCGGCAGTTCCAATCCATTCTTCCCCTCCGCGGCAAGCCCCTGAACGTGGAAAAGAAGCGGCTCGATCAGGTGCTCGCCAACGAAGAGATCAGGACGATCATCTCCGCGCTCGGCGCGGGGATCGGGGGAGATTTCAACCTCGACAAGCTGAACTATCATAAGGTGATCATTCTTTCGGATGCCGATCAGGACGGGTTTCATATCCGCTGTATCCTGCTCACGTTCTTCTTCCGCTATATGCGCCCCCTTGTCTCCGCGGGGCATGTCTACATCGGAATGCCTCCGCTCTACAAGGTCTATAAGCAAAGCGGCAGCGTAGAGGAATACGCCTACGACGACAAGGAGTTGCAGGAGAAGATCGAAAAAGTCGGACGCGGGTATCTCATCCAACGCTACAAGGGCTTGGGCGAGATGAGCGCGGAGCAGCTCTGGAAGACCACGATGGACCCCGCGCGGCGCAATCTCACGCAGGTCACGCTCGAAGACGCGGTCGCGGCGGAAGACATGATCACGACGCTCATGGGCGACCGGGTGGAAGGCAGGAAGGAATTTTTGGCGCGGAACGCGAATTTCAACAAGATCGATCCGTTTATCGAGAGAGTAAAGATGAAGAAGGAGGGCGCCGATGAAGAAAACTAACGAGATCGAGCCGCAGGGCAACCTGTTCGTAACGCCGCTCGAAGAGGTGCTTCCCCAATCCATGCTCCCCTATGCGGAATTCGTCATTCTCGACCGCGCGCTGCCCCGCGTCGAGGACGGGTTGAAGCCCGTGCAGAGGCGAATTCTCTATACCATGTACGAGATGGGGCTTACGCCGGACAAGCCGCACAAGAAATCGGCGCGCATCGTCGGCGACTGCATGGGCAAGTATCACCCGCACGGGGATTCCTCCGTCTACGACGCGATGGTGCGCATGGCGCAGGATTTCAACATGGGCAAAACGCTCGTGAACGGACACGGGAATTTCGGCTCCGTAGACGGCGATCCCGCCGCCGCGATGCGCTATACCGAGGCGAGGCTCGAACCCATCGCGCTCGAGCTTCTGAAAGACCTCGAAAAGAACACCGTGCCCTTCTCCCTCAATTTCGACGATTCGCTGAAAGAGCCGGATATGCTTCCCGGGCGCTTCCCCAATCTCCTTGTCAACGGCGCTTCGGGGATCGCGGTCGGGCTTGCGACGAATATCCCGCCCCACAACCTCGCCGAGACGATCGACGGCGTCGTCGCCTTTATCGACAACCCGCGCATGAATCTCGAATCCATGATGAAATATATCCCCGCGCCCGATTTTCCGACGGGGGGATATATCATCGCCAACGAACTGCACGAAGCGTACAGAACGGGGAAGGGGCGCATAACGCTTCGCGCCAAGATCAAGGTGGAACCCGGGGAGGCGGATAAAAAGCAGATCGTCATCACCGAACTTCCCTATCAGGTGAACAAGGCGGCGCTCCTCAGGAAGATCGCGGAGCTTCGCGAAGAGAAGAAGGAGGAACTTGCGGGCGTGGTGCGCGTCACCGACGAGAGCGACCGCGTGGGAATGCGCGCCGTCGTCGAAGTCAAGGGCGGCACGGATATCCCCAAACTATTGAAGCTCCTCTATAAATACACCGATCTCGAAACCACGTTCGGCATGAACATGGTGGCGATCGCGGGCGGCAAGCCCGTGCTTCTGGGGCTGATGGAGATCGTCCGCCACTACGTCGATTACCAGCGCGACGTCGTTTTGCGCCGCACCCGCTTCGACTTAAACCAAGCAAAGGAGCGCTGCCATATCCTCGAAGGTCTCATCATCGCCGTGCGGAATATCGACGAGGTGATCAAGATCATCAAGGGCGCGGATTCCACCGCAGACGCGCGCGACAAGCTCCGCGCACGCTTCGATCTCTCCGAAAAGCAGGCGCAAGCCATTCTCGACCTTCGCCTCGCCCGCCTCACGAAACTCGAAGTGTTCAAGCTCGAAGAGGAGCTGAAAGCGTTGAAGATCCTCATCGAAAAGCTCACGGCGATCGTGGGCAGCACACGGTTGCAGTTGCAGGTCGTGAAGGAGGAACTTCTCGAAATCAAGAAGAAATACAAGACGCCGCGCAGATCCGTGCTCGTCTACAACGAGGCGGACGCCGACGCGGAGCGCAACGATATCCGCGAGCCGGGCGTTCCCAGCGTGATGCTCATCACCGCCGACGGCAAGATCAAGTGCGTGACGGAGAAGAGCTTCACCCAATTCTCGCAAAATCCCGTCTCGCGCAAGGGCGCCGTCGTCACGGGGAGTGTGCGCGTGATGTCCGACGAGCTGATTCTCATCTTCTCCGACCTCGGGAATTGCTACCGTATCTACGGCATGGACTGCATGAAGAAGTTCACGGAAAGCGGCTACGCCCTTGCGGATCTCTTCGAGGACGCCGAAAAGGGCGAGCGGCCCGTCGCGGTCTTGAAGGCGTTCCCCGAGGGGAATCTGCTCTTCATCACGGCGCAGGGAATGCTCAAAAAGACGGCGTGGAGCGAATACAATCTCTCCAAAAAGTCTTTTCAGGCGATCCGTCTTGCGGAGGGCGACCGCGTCGTCTCCGTGCAGATCGATTCCGCCGAAGAGGGCGTCACCGTGTTCTTCGTTTCGAAAAAGGGCATGTGCCTCAACGCAAGAAAGGACGATATCCCCTTGCAGGGCCGCATTTCGGGCGGCGTGAAGGGCATGAACCTCAACGAGGGCGACGAAGTGCTCTTTGCCTCGCAGATCGACGGCGAGGGCGAGATCGTCGTCGCGATCACGGGCGGAAGGTGGAAACGCGTCATCGCCGCGCAGGTGGATACGCTTCCCCGCTACCGCAAGGGGGTGCAGATCGCCTCGCTCAAAGGCGAAGAAGTCCTCTTCGCGGAGTATGTGACCGTCCCCTATATGCTCGCCGTGACGACGGACGAGGGTACCATGACCGAGATCTCCACCGAAGAAATTCCCATCGACGCGACGAATACGCGCGGCAGGGCGCTCAAAAACGTAAAGTGGACCGCAAAGGAAGTAATCGCCATGAAATACCGCGAATGCGACGACTGACCGAAAGAACACGCCCCGCGGCGTGTTTTTTCTATGAAAAGCAATTTCAGCCATCTTCCGCAAATTGCGTGACAAACCCGCCCGTTTCCTGTTATAATGGTATTCGATCGGTGCGGCAGAGGGAAATCGTATGGCATGGGAAATCGTAAAAATCATCTTGCAGATCTTCGGCGGCTTGGGGACGTTCCTCGTCGGCATGAAGATCTTGTCGGAGAATATGACCAAGCTCGCGCACGGAAGGCTCAGATCCATGCTCGATAAGACGGCGAAGAACAGGTTCGCGGGCGTCGGCATCGGCACGGCGATGACGATCGTCGGGCAAAGCTCCGCCTTTACGACGGTCATGGTCGTCGGTCTCGTCAACGCGGGCATCATGACGCTCTTTCAGGCGACCGCCATCATCATGGGCGCGAACATCGGCACCACCCTCAACGCGTGGGTCATCGCCCTTGCGGGGTCGGATATCACGGCGGTGTTCCTCGTCCTCGCCGCGGTCGGCGTGTTCATCACGATGTTCTCCAAGAGCGAGAGATTGAAGTCGGTCGGCAACGTCGTCGCGGCGTTCGGCCTCATCTTCGTGGGGCTGAAACTCATGTCGTCCGCGCTCACCTTCGAGGAGGGGACGGACGCCTTTGAAATGGTCTCGAAGATCCTCGGCACGCAGCTTCATCCGCTTCTTCTCCTTCTCATCGGCATCGCCATCACCGCGCTCGTGCAGAGTTCCACGGCGGTGAACGCCATCATCATCACGATGGCTTCCCTCGGGCTTGTCATCGGCGGGGGAGGGAACGCGCCTCTCTATATCATCATCGGCTCCAACATCGGCACCTGCGTCACCGCGCTCATCTCCTCGCTCGGGGCGAGCACCAACGCCAAGCGCGCCGCGCTCATCCACTTCCTGTTCAACTTCTTCGGCGCGATCATCTTCACCGTCGTTCTCGTCTGTTGGAGCGGCTTTTCGCATACCGTGCTCGCGGGCATCTTCCCCGACGACATCACCGCGTTCGGAAAGACGGGGCTGGGGCCGACCTTCCAGATCGCTACCTTCCACACCCTTTTCAACGTGGTGAACGCCCTGCTCTTTCTGCCCCTCATCAACGTGTTCGTCTGGCTCGCGGAGCACATCATTCCCGAAAAAAAGGAGAAGAAGGCGCAAGGGCAAAGGGCGGAGGAGATTTTCGGCGACCTCGACGACCGCCTTCTCCGCGGCCCCTCCGTCGCGCTCGGCTATGTCTACCAGCAGACGGGCAAGATGTTCTCGTATGCGATGGACACCCTCGACGTCTCCTTCAACGCCTTCCTCGCGAAGGACGAGGGGAGCGCCGAAACGGTGAGCGAGCACAACCGCAACCTTTCGGACGCGAACAGAAAGGGCATCTCCTATCTCGTCAAGCTGTCCGCGACCTCCCTCGTCATGGAGGAGGAAAAGACGGTCTCCTCGCTGCACTACGTCTTTAACGACATCATGCGTATCGGCGAACTTGCCGATAACATCACCAAATATACCCGCCACTATGTCGAGGACGAGCTGATCTTCTCGGACGAGTTCCTCGAAATGATCTCGGCGATGTACGCCAAGATCAAGGAGCTGTATGCTCTGAGCCTCGCGGCGTTCCTCTACAAGGATATCCCGAGCCTCGCCAAAGTGGACGAGCTGGAAGACGAGATCGACAGCGATCGGCGCGTTCTCGTCGATCGGCACATCAAGCGCCTCAACGAGGGAAGATGCCAGCCGCAGAACTCGGGGGTGTTCATCAACCTCGTGGGAAATCTCGAAAGGGCGGCGGACCACATCACATATATCGCGCACGCCATCGAAACATTGACGTAACGGAAATTTTGCGCTGCACCTCGGCGGCAGGAGATAGGGAAAATGAAGATCACGATTTCGGAGACGGGAAAAATCGGAAAGGGGGAAATGGGGCTTTTCCTCGACGACATCAACTACGCGATCGACGGCGGACTCAACGCGGAGATGCTCGAAAACCGCAACTTCGAGGCGACGGTGTATCAAAAGGGGGGCTTTGCGGCGTGCGGCGATCACGGCTGGACGCCCTATCCCGCCGAGGGGAGCGCGGCGCTGAAAGTCAAGACGGACCGCCCCCTTCACCTTGAAAATCCCCACTACATGCGGGTGGTCGCCAATGCGGACGGCGCGGGCATGCGCAACAGGGCGTACGGCGGGCTGACGCTTCGGCGGGGCACGGAGTACGAGATCTCCTTCTTCGTCCGCTCCTACGAAGATAAGAATACGGCGTACGTCGGCGCGATCGGGGAGAAGACGCTCTTTGAAAAGAAGGTGAAGATCAAGCCGGACGGCAAGTGGCACCGCTACTGCGTGCGCGTAAAATGCAAGGAGGACGCAACGGGCGCGGCATTCGTTTTCAGGCTTGCGAAGGCGGGCATGGTACACGCCGATTGCTTCTCGATGCGCCCCGTAAACGCCATTTTGAAGCTGTTCCGCCGCGATCTTATCGCCCTGATCGAAGAGCTGAAACCGCGCTTTTTGCGCTTCCCCGGGGGCGGCGTTGTCGCGGAGTATCGCTGGAAGGGATCGGTGGGCGGAAGAGATCTGAGGCGGCACTTCCCGAATTGTCATGCGGCGGGGAGCGCGGCGCTCGCGCACTACGGGCAGACGCTCGATTTAGGCTTTTACGAATACTTCCGTCTCGCCGAATACCTCGGCGCGCAGCCCATCCCCGCCCTTCCTGTGGGGGAGTGCGGCGAGGAGACGGAAACGTATGTGCAGGACGCGCTCGATCTCATTGAATTTGCGAACGGCAGTGCGGATACGATGTGGGGGAGCCTGCGGGCGGAACTCGGCCATCCCGTGCCATTCCACCTTTCCGCGATCGCGCTCGGAAGCGCGGAGCAGGCGGGGAGCGAGGAAGCCCGCAAACGGATCGAGATCGTCGCTTCCGCCATTCGCGCGAAGGATGAAAAGATCAAACTTCTCACCCCGTCAGACGAAAAAGAGGAGGGGCATGTCCGCGAAGTGCGCCTTGTTCTTCCGCCCGATGAGTTGCAGAACGCGACGATCGCGCAGCTCGGAGACGATGAAGAGACGCATGTGGTCTACGCCGCGGCGGGCGCAACGGAGGGGCGCCTTTCGAGCGCGCTCGCGGAGGCGGCACTGCTCACCGAATTGGAGAATGCCGCGGTGTGCGGCGCGAGGACGTACGCGCCGCTGTTCGCGCGCGACGGCTATGCGCAGACGCCCGCCCTCATCCGCTTCGACGGAAGCCGCGCCTTCGGCACGCCGAGCTACTACGTCCAAAAACTATTCAGCCTGTACACGGGCGCAAATATCCTGCACGCCCAAGCCGACGCTTCCCTCCCCGTTTCCGCGACCGAACAGGAGGGCGTCACCTACGTCAAGGCGGTGAACCTTTCAGACGATCCCGTCGAGGCGGAGGTGGAAGGGGAGCACGATTTCGGCGCATTGAACCGCGTCATTCTCATCGAGGGCGACCCCGCCGCCTGCAACACCGCTTCGGAGCCTACGAAGATCGCCGCGAGAGACGTCGCGCCCGCCGCGCCCCGCACCGCGCTCCTTCCGCCCCACAGTTTTTGCGTGCTCGTATTCCGCAAGTAAGCGTTTTTGCGGCATGCGCCGCGAATTTCCTTCGTCCCCGACGGAAAATTTTTCCGCGGGGACGATTTTGCTTTACAAAACGCGCGCAAACAATTATAATGGAACTATGATTCGTTTGGCTGAGGATTGGAAGGAGTATTCCGTGATCGCAACGGGCGACGGAATGAAGCTCGAACGGTGGGGAGATATCGTGCTTCTCCGCCCCGATCCCCAGGTCATTTGGAGCGCGCAACGCGATCTTTCGTCCTATCCCGATCTTGCCGCCGTCTATCACCGCAGCGAGAAGGGGGGCGGAAGATGGGAATATCGGCGTCAGCTCCCCGAGAGCTGGAATATCGCCTATAAGGATCTCGCCTTCCGCGTGAAGCCGATGGGCTTCAAGCACACGGGTCTCTTCCCCGAACAGGCGGTAAATTGGGACAGGATGCGTTCCCTCGTCGAAGGGGCGCGCCGCCCCGTGAAGATCCTCAATCTCTTTGCCTATACGGGGGGAGCGACGGTCGCCCTCGCCAAGTCCGGCGCGGAAGTCGTGCATGTCGACGCGGCGAAGGGCATGGTGGAGCGCGCGGGGGAAAACGCCCGCCTCTCGGGGATCGAAAGCGGGATCCGATACATCGTGGACGACTGCAAGAAGTTCGTCTTGCGCGAGTTGCGGCGGGGGAACCGCTACGACGGGATCGTGATGGATCCGCCCTCCTACGGAAGAGGGCCCGGGGGGGAGATGTGGAAGATCGAGACGGAGCTTTTCCCCTTCGTCCGCCTGTGCGCCGAGCTTCTTTCCGACGACGCGCTGTTCTTTCTCATCAACAGCTATACGACGGGGTTACAGCCCGCGGTGCTTTCCAACATACTCACCCTCTGCCTCTCGGGGCGCGAAGGGAAAATTCAGGCGTACGAAGTAGGGCTTCCGACCGAAGAGGGGATCCCGCTTCCGTGCGGCGCGGGAGGGATCTATACCCATGTCTGATCAAAACGATCTTTCGTTGCTCTACGAAGATAATCACATTCTCGTCGCGCTCAAACCGCAGAACGTCGCTTCCTGCCCCGATGAGAGCGGCGATGAGAACATGCTCGATCTGCTGAAAGAGTATCTCCGTGTAAAATACGAGAAAAAGGGCAATGTTTTTTTGGGGCTTGTCCATAGGCTCGATCGTCCCACAGGCGGCGTGATGGTGTTCGCCAAGACGAGCAAAGCCGCCGCCCGCCTCGCCGAACAGATGCGATCGGGGGATTTCTCCAAGCGCTATCTCGCCGTTCTGAACGGCGCGCCGCACGAGGAGCGCGGAAGGCTCACGAATTGGCTGAAAAAGAACGCCGTGAACAACACCGTCTATCTCTGCCCGCAGGGGACGGACGGCGCCAAGCTCGCCGTGCTCGACTATACGATCGCCGAGAGGAAGGGGGAGCTTGCGCTCGCCGAGGTCGAACTGCATACGGGCAGGAGCCACCAGATCCGCGTGCAGTTTGCGGGGATCGCGCATCCCGTCTTTGGGGACATGCGCTACGGCGGGGAGCGCGCCCAAAAGGGCAAGTTGGCGCTGTGGGCGTATTCGCTCTCCTTCACGCACCCCGTAAGGGGGGAACGCATGCGCTTTCTCGCTGCGCCGCCCGCGGAGCTTCCGTGGAAGATGTTCGACGTAGAAGCGCATATCAAGCCCTTTTGAAGGCTCGGATTTTGAAAAATCTTCCGAAAGGGCGCGATTGCGCTTGACGGATAGAAAATTTTTGTGTAATATATATAGGATAATCGAAAAGATGACGCGGGCTTTGCCCGTTTTGGAGTAAGCTCATGAGTAAGGTAAAACTTCGTTGGATTTCCATTGCAGCGCTCGTCGCGCTTCTGGCGGTCACGCTCGGGTTGGCGTTCCACGTCCTGCCCCATGTCAGCAAGGCTTCCGCCGCGCCCGTCTCGCCCACGACCGTCTTCCAGACGGTGGGCAACGCAAGCATTGAACCGACTGCGGACGCGGAAGAGAAGGGCGACTGGACCCGTTTTCGGTTTTCCTCTTCGGATACCGACGGCGGCAAGGTGCAATTCCGCCGCAATCTCGCGCTGAAATGGTTTGCCGCGGAAAACGAGGAATTCGACTATAAGAAACCCGAAGGCGACGCCAGGATCAACCCCGGAAAGGCGCACTATTTCTCGACGTCCTTCGCCTTTCCCTCGATCGAGTTCACCGCCTTCACAATCACGATGGAAAGCTCCGAGGAGAACATCTCAAAGAAGGGCGAATCTTCCAACGCGCTCGTGTTCTTATACGACAGCGCGGCGAACACGTTGAAGCTCGAATTGCACAACAGCGCTTTCGACGCGGAAACGAACGGCGGCAGCGCGCCCGCTCCCTCTCGCTTGATCGCAGAAGCGGACAGGACGGCGGTGATCACGATCTCCTTTGCCGAAACGCTTTCGGGCGGCGAGCCTTGCGACGCGGGCGATTTTGCCGTCTACGTCTCCTTCGGCGAAGGGAAGGGAGAATATCTCGGCAACTTCACCAACATCGGCGGGAACTTCATCCGCAGCTCGGGCGATACCCTCGTTCCCCTCACGTTTGAAGCGGAGCTTCGCGCAAAGGCCGCCGAGGAAGAAAAAGTCACCCAGATCGTGGAATTCCATTCCCTCAACGAGCAGACCTTCGATCTGAACGAAGAGGGCAAGGTCGTCGACAACGCCCCCGGCGTGCTCGCGATCAACGAAAAGATCTATCCCCTTCGCCTCGGGCAGAAGTTCAGCATCACCTATCAGGCGATCGACGTTCTTTCGAGCAGTACGCCCAGCGTGACGTCGCAATATTATATGCTGCGCAGAGACGCCGACGCCGCAGAGGATCAGCCCGAAGAGGGCGACGGTCCCGCAACGTATGCGGAGACGGTGGACGATCACTACGTCCTTCCCGCCGACTCCGACTACAAGACGCTCCGCTCCTCGACGTACTTCTTCCCGCCCACGGACGAATCCGAAGATGACACTTCTTACGTCTCCATCCGCTACCGCGTGAGCGACGGAACGTTCACCGAAAACTATGTCTACCTCACCTGGTACGCAGCTCCCGGCGCCGTCGAGACGCTCGGCGACGAAGCCTACGAAACGACCGCGTCATGGGTGTGTCCCGAGTGCGGCAAATCGCTGACGGACAAGGAATATCACGACGCGCTCGACGCGAATGCCGACGCCGTCTGCACGGGCGAAAAGGACGATCCCGCCGATCCCGAAGGCGAAACCAAGATCGCCTGCGGCGGCAGGATCGACGCCTACGAGATCGACAAGACCGCGGGCAACTACTTCGATTATCTCATCGTCAACCGCGAGATCGCGGGGCCGAGCTACATCGGCATTACGGCGGATGAGAGCGCGAAGGAGAACGGTTACGCCGAAGGTTGGGACGAAACGTCTTGGAACGACGCCGTCGCAGACTATCAGCAGTCCGTCGAAGACGCGGCGAAGGATGTCAGCGCGGGCGACGGAGCTTACTTCTATCTTCCCTCGCTGCGCCCCCTCATCCAGAGCAACTACGTCGATTACAGAAATCTTCGGTTCAGCATCTACTATTATAAGCACGGCACTGCCGAGGGTTCCAGCGCTTCGAGCGCGACGTCGCTCCGCTACGACGGGCTTCGCTTCGAGGTCGATCAGCGCGGCTACTACCGTTTCCGCGTGGTCGCACAGGACGCGGCGGGCAATACGATGAAGTATTTCGACGAGGACAACAACCTCGTGACCGTGAGCGGAAGCAACGTGTGGGATATCGACGCGATCCCCGAATTCAGAATGTATATCGGCTACACAGGTCCCTCGATCGAGGATTCCGATACGCAGACCGAAGGGCATCGCGATCAGAACTATTCCATTTCTAACTTCTCCATCATCGCGCTCGACGGCTACGAAACGGATTATAACCTCTACTACTTCGATCCCGCGGCGCTTCCTGCGGACAAGACGGTGACGTACGCCGATCTCGTGGAGGCGTTGAAGAAAGAGGGCACGGGCAGCGAAAAGACGAACCTCGACGACGGAACGGGTTGGCTTTGGAATTGCATCAAGGATAACGAGATCCCCGTGTACAGTTCCGAGATCACCGAGGACGACGAGGAGTGGGCGGATACCAACGCCTATGCTTGGGATCCCGATTCCTCCCTCAGCTTCACCCCGCAGGCGAAGGGCTTCTATGTCGTCAAAGTCACTGTCACCGACGCAGAGATGCGCGGGGGCGACGGCGTCGCCACGGCATACAAGGCGATCAACGTGCAGAACCCCATCGATACCATTCTCGGGTCGAGCAGATGGCTGGAAAGCAATACGACGGCGATCGTGCTCTTCTCCATCTCCGCCGCTCTGCTCATCGCGATCGTGCTCCTGCTCGTGATCAAGCCCTCGAACAAGAACGTCGAGGAAGTCGATCTCTCCAAGCTCAAAGGCAGAAAGAAGAAATAATCGATAAGTTTTGAAGAAGCTCCCGTTCGGGGGCTTCTTTTGCTTTTGCCGCGGGCATGTATAACCGCCGCGCGATTGCGCATTCTGCTTGCAGGAGGAACCTATGGTTATTGCAAATCTCATCTCGTACATTCTTGTACTGCTCGGCGCGGTGAATTGGGGGCTTTTCGGCATCTTCAATTTCAACCTCGTTTCGGCGATCTTTATGGGACCGCGTGCGGTCGGCTCGATCATCATCTATTCGCTCATCACGCTCGCCGCGATCTGGCTCATCATCTCGCCTATCATCACGAACGGCGCGCTCAAACTGCGCGGCAACCGTACGGTCAAGGAAACGCAGAGCTGAACTTACAGCTCAAAAACAGCGCGGGTCGGCATAATTAAAGCCGCACCCGCATTTTTTATGGTATGAATATCTGCGACTTGAAGCGGGGCGAGCGGGCGATCGTGCTCAAAGTGGAGCTGGAAGAGGAACTGAAAAGCAGGCTCGCGGCGCTCCGTATCTATGCGGGCGCAAAGATCGTCGTGCTGAAAATGTCCCGCAAGACCTGCCTCGTGCAGGCGGGAAACGGCAGGGTCGCGATGGAGCGCGGCGTCGCGCAGGGGGTGCGCGTGTGGCGGACCTGATCCTCGTCGGAAATCCCAACGCGGGCAAGAGCACCATCTTCAACCGTCTCACGCGCGGGAATGCGCGCGTGGGGAATTGGCACGGCGTGACGGTAGATGTTCTCGAAGGCAAAATGCAAAAAAGGGATATCGTCGTCGCGGATATCCCCGGCGTCTATTCGGCTGAGGGCAGGAGCCTCGAAGAGAAGTTCGCCTGCCGCTATCTTTCAGAGCGCCCCGACGCGGCGCTCCTTTTTGTGGCGGAGTACGCCAATATCGAGCGCACCGTCCCGCTCATCGCAGAGCTGACGAAAGGGGGGAGGCGGTGCGCCCTCGCGCTCACCAAGCGCAAGACGTTCGAGCGGGAGGGCGGTTTTGCGGATATTGCGGCGATCTCCGCGCGGTTGGGGATCGCCGTCTTTCCCGCCGAGGGGAAGTATGAGGAGAAGGTCGCCGCGATCGTAAAAGGGGAGGCTGTGCGCGTTCCCGCCGCCGATCTCTCCGATCTCTGCCGCCCCGTGCGCGAAGGGCTTTCCCGCGCGGATCGCCTGCTGATGAACGGCTGGTTCGGGATCCCGCTCTTCTTCATGCTGCTCTTTTCCGCCTTCTTTTTCACGTTCGCCAAAGGCTCTCTGGGCGATCTCATGAAGAGGGGGGTGGAGTGGATCTTCTCCGATCTTCTCGCGGGATATTGCGAAGCGATCCCTTCCGCCGCCGTGCGTAGTCTCCTGCGGGACGGGATCCTGCGGAGCACGGGGAGCGTTCTGTGCTTTTTGCCGCAGATCGCGCTCTTGCACCTCTTCCTCATTCTTCTCGAAGAGAGCGGGCTGCTCTCCCGCCTCGCCGTGCTGACGGACGGGTTTTTCTCCGCCGTCGGGCTTTCGGGCAGGGCGGTTTTCTCACTGCTCATGGGGTTCGGCTGTACCGCGGCGGCGGTCACCACGACGCGGGGTCTCGACGACAGGCGCATGCAGCGCCGCGTGATCCTCTGCCTTCCCTATCTCTCTTGCAGCGCGAAACTGCCCGTCTATCTCGCGCTCTCCGCGTCCTTCTTCCGCAATCCCTTCCTCGCCGTCTCCCTCCTCTATGTGCTCGGGGCGGGCGTCTCGCTGTGCGTCGCCCTGTTTTTCAAGGAAAAGACGTCGCCCTTCCTCGCCGAGCTTGCCCCCCTGCAACTCCCGCGCCCGCTTTTCGTCGCAAAATCCTTGCTCTTTCAGATAAAACAGTTTATAATGAAGGTGGCGACCGTGATCCTCGCTTTCTTTCTCGCCTCGTGGCTGCTCTCTTCCTTCGATTTCTCGTTTACGTTCTGTACGGTGGAGAGAAGCATGCTCGCCACGCTGTGCGGGGGGCTGAAATTTCTCTTCGCGCCCATCGGCATGAACGATTGGAGGATCGCCTATGCCGCGCTCTCGGGGCTTGTGGCAAAGGAGAACGTCGCGGGGGCGATCGCAATGTTCTACGGCGCCTTTCCCTATTCGGGGGCGAGCGCGTTTTCCTTCGCCGTCTTTATTCTCACGTGCTCTCCCTGCGTCTCGGCGATCGCGGCAACCGCGCGGGAATTGGGCGCAAGGCGCGCCATGCTGTACGCGGCGGGGCAGACGGTCTCCGCGCTCCTCTTCTCGTATGCCGCATATTTCTGTCTGACGGGCGGAGGGGTCTATGTCGCGCTTGCCGCGGCGCCCGTGTTTGCCGTGTTCCTTGTCGGGAGACGATATGATAAAACTTCTCGTAAAACAAAGCGCCACGCTCAAAGAATTCACCGACGCGAACTGCGCGCAGGCGTCGATGTGTCTGCGCACGCTCTTGAAGCGCAGAGATATCCGCGTAAACGGGAAGAGGACGGGGGAAAACGTCTTGCTTGAAGCGGGCGACGAGGTCTCGTACTTTCTCACGGAGGCGGAGGCGGGCAAGCGCGCCTTTTCCGTCGTCTATGAGGATGAAAACGTGCTCGTCGTCGATAAGGAGAGCGGGGCAAGTTCCGAGGCGGTCTTTGCGGAGCTTGCGAGAAAGTCCCCCGTGTTCTTTATCCACCGTCTCGACCGCAACACCGAGGGCCTCATGATATTTGCCCGTACCATGTCCGCGAACGAGGCGCTTCTCGCGTGCTTCCGTGAGCGGCGGGCGGTGAAGATCTACCATGCGCTCGTGTTCGGGAAAATGCCTTCGCACCATGCCGTGTGCAAGGCATATCTCAGAAAGGATGAGGCGCACGCGCGCGTCTATGTGAGCGCGGCGGGGAAGGGGGAGCAGATCGTCACGGAATACGAAGTTCTCGAAGAGCGGGGGAATAAGTCGCTTCTCAAAGTGACCCTGCACACGGGCAAGACGCACCAGATCCGCGCCCATCTCGCCTTTCTCGGGCATCCCGTCGTGGGCGACGAAAAATACGGAAACAGCGCTTTGAACCGCGCCGAACACGCCGCCCGCCAGCGCCTTCTCTCCGCCGAACTCTCCGTGGATACCCGCGGCGCGCTTCCCGCGATCGACGGAAAAGTTTTCCGTTCGGAAAAAAATTTATAAAAAAATGTCCAAAACGCTTGACAGCGTTTTTCTGTTGTGTTAATATATGAACAGTTATTCATATATTGATATATGGAGGGAAGCGATGAAATGCGATCATGAAACGGAGCATGCGCTCGCGGCGAAGCGGGCGGCGGAGAATATGCCCAAAGCGGAGGAGGTGGAGCGCGTTGCGGCGAGCTTCAAAAGTATTTCGGAACCTGCGCGCCTCAAAATCCTCTTCGCGCTTCGGCACGGGGAGCTTTGCGTCTATCACATCGTCGAGGCGGTGGGGGGCACGCAGAGCGCCGTCTCCCATCAGCTTCGCCTTTTGAGGGCGGCGGGCGTCGTCAAATCGCGCCGCGAGGGGCAGAATATCCTCTATTCGCTCGCAGATGAGCACGTCGTCGCCGTGCTCGAACTCGCCTGCACGCACTTAAAGTGCAAGATCTGAGGGGGAAGGGGTATGCGCAAGGTCATTCGTATCAAAAATCTCGACTGCGCAAACTGCGCCGCCGAGCTATCCGACGAGCTGAACGCGATCGACGGGGTGGAAAACGCCGCCGCCGACGTCATCAACCAGCGCGTCACGCTGGACTTCGACGGCGAGCACGCGCTGAAAAAGGCGGTCTACGTCATTACCCATTTTGAAAAGGTGGAGATCGTCGAGGGCGACGCGCCCGCAAAGCGCGATCTTCATTGGAAGGAGACGATCTCGATCGCCGCCGCCGTTCTCTTCTTCGTTCCCGCGCTCGTCCTTCTTCTGCTCGGCATGGGAAAGTGGGTGCGCTTCGCCCTCTTCCTTGCCGCCGCGCTTGCGGCGGGCTGGGATGTGCTCTTCACGGTGGGGGCGAATTTTGTGAAGATGTTCAAGGGCGGGTTCCGCCTCTCTATGCTCTTCGATGAAAATCTCCTCATGACCGTCGCCGCGATCGGCGCCTTCGCCATCGGCGAGAGCATGGAGGGCGCCGCCGTCATGATCCTCTATCAGATCGGCGAACTGTTGCAGAGCATCGCGGTCGGCTCGTCGCGCGGGGCGATCGCAAGCCTCATGCGCCTCAAAAGCGACGTCGCGATCAAACTCACGGAGGAGGGACAGATCGAGATCCCGCCCGAAGAACTTCTCATCGGCGATCTCATTCTGCTTCGCCGCGGCGACCGCGTGCCCGCCGACTGCAAGATCGTAGAGGGGGAGACGGAGTTCGATACCAAGTCGCTGACGGGCGAGGCGTACCTGCGCGCGGCGCGGGAGGGCGACGAGATCCTCTCGGGCTGTGTGAACGAGGGCGGCGCGGTGAAGGCAAAAGTTGTGCGCCCCGTCTCGGAGAGCGCCGTTGCGAAAATTTTGGAACTCGTGGAAAATTCTTCGGCGAAGAAGGCGAAGCCCGAGAAGTTCATCACAAGGTTTGCGCGCGTCTATACGCCCGTCGTCGTCCTGTGCGCGCTCCTCATCGCCGTCCTTCCTCCCCTGTGGCAAAACTACAACTTCACGACGTGGATTTTGCGCGCGCTCAACTTCCTCGTCATCTCCTGTCCGTGCGCGCTCATTATTTCCGTGCCGCTCACTTACTTTTCTGGCGTGGGAACGCTCGCCCGCTGCGGCGTGCTCGCCAAAGGCGCCGTGGGGCTGGACGTTCTCGCAAAGGTGAAGATCGCCGCCTTCGACAAGACGGGAACGCTCACCGAGGGCAGGTTCCGCGTTGCGAAGACGGAAGGCGGGGCACGGACGCTCGCGCTCGCCGCCGCCGCGGAGAAGAATTCTTCGCACCCGCTCGCCGAAGCCTTCGTCGGTATCGAGGCGCCCGAGGCGAAATCGTGCGAGGAGATCGCGGGCATGGGTATCTCCGCCGTCGTCGAAGGGAAGCATGTCTTCGTCGGAAACATGCGCCTCATGGAAAAATTTTCGGTGCCCTTCGAGGCGGTGGAAACAAGCAATCTCGTCGTGTATGTCGCGGAGGAGGGCTTGCCCGTCGGCACGATCGAGATCGAGGACGGCTTGCGCGAGAACACGGGGAAAGTGCTCTCCGACTTAAAAGAGGCGGGCGTCGAAAAGCTCGCCGTTCTCACGGGCGATACGAGGGAGCGGGCGGAGAAGGCGCTCTCGGGGCTTCCCATCGACGAGATCTGTTCGCAGCTTCTTCCCGAAGAGAAGTCGGCGCGCGCGGAAGCGCTCAAAGCGGAGGGCGTGCTCCTGTATGTCGGCGACGGCATCAACGATACCCCCGTGATGGCGGTCGCGGACGTCTCCGCCGCGATGGGCGGTCTGGGGAGCGACGCTGCGATCGAAGCGAGCGATTTCGTCTTGGTGGACGATAGCCTTTCCGCCCTTCCGAAAGCCGTCAAGGGGGCGAAAAAGACGCGGCGGATCGTGTTCGAGAACATCGTCGGCTCCATTGCGATCAAGCTCGCGCTCATGGGGCTATCCCTCTTCGGGCTGATTCCGCTCTGGGCGGCGGTATTCGGCGACGTCGGCGTCATGCTCCTCGCCGTCCTCAACTCCATGCGCATGCGAAGGAAGCTGTAAGGAAAAATCCGTCATAAAAATCATCAGAGAATTTTTCCCGTTTTCGCGGTGCGGAGGCGGGAATTTTTTTGTAAAATTTTTCCTCGGGACTTGAAAGCATAGCGCGGTTGTGATAAAATTGAAACGTTATGATACAGCTTCAAAACGTGACCAAAATTTACAAGGGGAAGCGCCGTAAAAAAACGGTGGCGCTTCGCGGCGTCACATTCAATCTGCCCGAAAAGGGCATGGTGTTCGTCGTGGGGAAAAGCGGCTGCGGCAAGTCTACCCTCCTCAACCTGATCGGCGGGGGAGACCGCCTGACGAGCGGGGATATCACCGTCGACGGCAACCCCATGTCCAAGTTCAGCCCTGCGGATTTCGATAAATATCGCAATACGACGATCGGATTTATCTATCAGGATTTCTGCCTTTTAGACGGGCTTTCCGTGCGAAAAAACGTCGCCCTTTCCCTCGAATTGCAGGGAAGGGAGGACGATGCGCGCGTGAAGGATTCCTTAACGCTCGTCGGGCTTGGGGAGAAGATCGACAACGCCTCTACCGAGCTTTCGGGCGGGGAACGCCAGCGCGTTGCGATCGCCCGCGTTCTCGCAAAGGACGCGAAGTACGTTCTCGCCGACGAACCGACGGGCAATCTCGACTTCAATTCCAGCCGCACCGTTCTTCATCTTCTGAAAGAACTCTCCAAGACGCGGCTCGTCCTCATCGTTTCGCACAACCGTGCGGACGCGGACGAATTCGCCGACCGCATTCTCGAACTTTCCGACGGGCAGATCGTCTCCGATGTTTCCCGCGACCCGCATGCGAGAGAACTTACCGTTCTGCCCGATAAAGTCGTCTTTCAGCGCGGGCACGATTTCACGGAGGGGGAACTTGTCACCGTCTCCCGTGCGCTCAACCGCGGGGGAAAGCTCGTCCAGGCGGATACCCGTTTCCGCCCGACCGTCCAGCCCGAAGCGGATACGGAGCGTGCCGTTCTCGTCAGGAAGAAGTTGAGTTTCAGAGGATTCCGCGCCATCTTCTCTCTCTTCTTCAAAAAGCGGTGGGTGAGCGCTTTGATCGCGATCGTCTCCATCTTCTTTATGGTCGTCGTCCTCGGCGTGAGCCAATTCTTCACGCGGTTCGACGCGAGCCGCGAGATCCGCGATATCATGGCGGAAAATTCCTCGGTCATCTCCCTGCAAAAGACGGACGGGGAGGACGCTTCCGTCATCACGAATTCCCGTTTCGTCCGCGTGACGGAAGACGACATGCAAAAATTCCGCGAAAACGGCGCAAACGTCTACCCGATCTACGGCGTCTCGATGCAGACGGCGACCTCGGCGGGAGCGTCGAGTACGATGCAGAGCTATCTTCGTCCCGACGACAGGGACAACTATAAATTTTTCTATGCGAAGTCGGGGCTTGGCGTCATGCAGACGACGGAAGAATATCTCGCCTCTCTCTATGGGAAGGACGGAAAGCTCACCGTCCTCTCGGGGCAGCTCGGAGAGGACGGCGTCGGCGTCATCGTCACCGACTATTTCGCCGACAGTATCCTCGAAGCCAATCCGAAAATGCGCGTTTCCGACGAGGAGATCGAAAGCGGCGTCGATAAGTATAAAAATGTTACGACGGGGCAAATGCTTTTCAGCCGCTATCGCGTCCGCGCGGTCATCGAAACGGGCTATACCGAGCGCTATGCCGACCTCATCGAAAGGTTCCAACGCGGCGAGAGCATCGATACGAAGGACAAGGCGCTCGTCGATCTCTACGAGGAACTCGACGGGAGCCTCAACCTCGGCTATTCGTTCAACCCCGATTTCGGCGAGGAATTCGTAAAGGATACCTCACTCGGGTTTGCCTACTTCGGCAAATGTCGGTATACGGCGGGGGACAGGGAGTACACCTCTTCGGCGCAATATGTCTATCAAGATAAAAAGAACCTGAAAACGGGGGAGATCCTCGTGCGTGAAGATCTCTATCGGACGATCATGGGGATCACAACGACCGTCGACTGGGAAGAGGCAAAAGGGACGAAGATCACGCTCCGCGTGAGCGATTACACCGCGGAGCAGCCCAATTTTGAAAAGACGTTTACGGTCGTCGGAAAAGTGACGGGAGGCAATAACAACGCGCTCACCGTATCCCCCGAGGACTATAAGCTGTTCTTGCAATATTCCGTGTATGCCTATGCCGTTACGATCGACGGCGGCGACGTCATGAGTTCCTTCACGATGGGGGAGGAGATGGGATTCAAACTGCTCTCGCCCACGGGGAACGCGCTCTACACCGTCGCCCGCGCCACGGGCGTATTCATCAAGCTGTTCAAGCTCATCATCTATATGATGCTCGCGCTCACCATTGTTACGCTTTTGAGTTTCTCCGTCGGGAGCATCAAAAAGTGCATGTATGAGATCGGCGTATTGAGGGCGCAGGGCGCGCGGACGAGGCATCTCGTCGCGGCGTTCGCCCTTCAACAGCTCCTCGTCGGAATGGTCGCGGCGGGGCTGTCCACGCTGGGGCTGTTCTTCGGTTCGGGCGCGTGCAACGTCATTCTCGGGGCGGGATTCGCCGCCTTCTCCAAGAACGCCTTCATGCGGGAGGTGCAGTTCATCCGCTTCATGCCGAACGTCGCCCTTCTCGACGTCGGGCTTCTGCTCTTCTTCTCGGTAGTGACCATCATCGTCCCCCTCCTCATCCTTCGGAGGGTAAAGCCGCGCGAGATCATCCGCGCAAAGGAGTGATATGAAAAAACGTATCGACTGCGCCATGAAGCGCGAACCCTGCGACCTTGTGATCAAAAACGCCCGCATTTTCAACGTGTTTACGGGGGAGATCGAAGAGGGCGACGTCGCCGTCGCCGAGGGAAGGATCGTCGCGATCGGAAGGGGATACCGCGGAACGCGCGAATACGACGGGGCGGGGAAGATCGTTCTTCCCGGGCTGATCGATTCGCACATCCACATCGAAAGCTCCATGCTCTCGCCCGAGGCATGGGCGTCCCTCGCCGTGCCGCACGGGACGAGCGCGATCGTCGCCGATCCGCACGAGATCGTCAACGTGTGCGGCGTGGAGGGCGCGGAGTATATCAAAGAGGCGTTCTCCCGCCTCAAAGCGGGGGAATGCAATCCTCTCGACGTCTACCTCCAACTTCCCTCCTGCGTGCCCGCAACGCCCTTCGAGACGGGCGGCGCTTCCCTGAACGGCGCGGAGACGCAGAGCGAGCTTCGCCGCGATCTCTTCTTCGGATTGGGGGAGATGATGAACTTCCCCGCCGTCCTTGCGGGGGAGGAGGATACGCTCAAAAAGTTGGAAGCGGCGCAGGCATTGAAAAAACCTGTGGACGGTCACGCGCCCGACGTCTTGGGCGAGGCGTTCTGCGCCTATCGCTGTGCGGGCATTCTCACCGATCATGAATCGCTCACCGCGGCAGAGTGCCGCGAAAAGGTCGCGCGGGGCATGTATGTGCAGATCCGCTGCGGCTCTTCCGTCAACAACATCGCCGACGCGAAGGACGCCGTAGACGGCTATAACTTCCGCCGTTTCCTGCTCTGCTCCGACGATAAGAACGCCGAGGATCTCGCGAAGCGCGGCCATATAGACGACGCGCTCCGCCGCCTCGTGCGCGCGGGGCTGCCCGCCGAATACGCCGTTGCGATGGCGACGATCAACGTCGCGCAGTGCTACGGCTTGCAGGATATCGGCGCCGTTGCTCCCAACTACTTCGCGGACATGGTACTCGTCGATGATCTCATCGACTTCTCCGTTTCCGCCGTTTTTAAGCGGGGAACGCTCGTCGCCGAGCGGGGCAAGCCGCTCTTCGAGACGGCGCAGCGCTACCTTCCCGCCTCGGTGAAGAGCACCGTTCACATCCGCCCCGTCACAAAGGAGAGTTTCAGGATCGTATGCGGCGGCGGTCGGCTTCGCGCCATGCGGGTGCTTCCCCGCGCGCTCTACACGGAGGAGGAATTCGTGCCCGCGCCGAAGGGCGAACTATGCGTAAAGGGGACAGATCTTTGCAAGCTCGCGGTCGTCGAACGGCATCACGCCACGGGCAACATCGGGCTGGGGCTTGTGAAGGGCTACGGCTTGCACGGAGGCGCGATCGGCATCTCCGTCGCGCACGACAGCCACAATCTCCTCGTTCTCGGCGACGACGACAGGGCGATGGCGCGCGTCGTACATCTTCTCGAAGGGGCGGGCGGCGGAATGGCGGCCGTCTTTGAGGAGGGGGAGGACGTATTTCCCCTCGATATCGCGGGGCTTATGAGCAGCGCTTCGGCGGAAGAAGTCATCGAAGGCACGGGGAGGATCCAGCGGCGCGCCCGCGACATGGGCGTGAAGGCGTGCTACGAGCCATTCATGACCCTCGTGTTCCTCTCCCTCGCCGTCATTCCCAAGCTGAAACTGACGGATAAGGGGCTTTTCGACCTCGAACGCTACTGTTTTGTCCCTTTGGAGGAAGCATGAAGATCGTCGCCGCAACGGGTAATCCCCATAAATTGAAGGAGATCCGCGAGATCCTCTGCGGATTCGAGATCGTTTCCGAAGCCGAGGCGGGCTTTTTCGGGGAAGTCGAGGAGAACGGCTCCACCTTTCTCGAAAACGCGCTCTTGAAGGCGCGCGCCGTCTCAAAGGCGACGGGGCTTGCGGCGCTCGCAGACGACAGCGGGCTGTGCGTGGAGGCGCTCGGCGGGGCGCCCGGGATATACAGCGCCCGCTATTCGGGCGGGGGAGACGCGGCAAACCGCGCCCTTCTCCTCAAAAATTTGCAGGAAAAAGAGCGCCGCGCCTACTTTTGCTGCGCCGCCGCGCTCGTCTATCCGAACGGCAAAGAGATCGTTGCGGAGGGGCGCACCTACGGCACGATCGTGCACGAAAGCCGCGGCGAGGGCGGGTTCGGCTACGACAGCCTCTTCCTTTCCGACGATTTGGGCGTCACCTTCGCCGAGGCGGACGAAGCGGCGAAGAATTCCGTCTCTCACAGGGGGAGAGCGCTCCGCGCGCTCGCGGAAAAATTATGAAAACGTTCGTCGTCATCTCCGATTCCCACGGGCGTTGGGGCGCGATAGACCGCGTGCGGCACCTCTTTGCCGAGAACGACTTTATCGTGCACCTCGGCGACGGCGCGGGCGACATGCGCTTCACCGCGCGGGAATTCCCGCAAAAGTGCTTTGTTCTCGCGGGGAACTGCGACTTCGGCGGGGGAATGGATGAGACGGTGATCGAGGCGGAGGGCGTGAGGATCTTCTGCTGCCACGGGCACCGCTACGGCGTGAAGAGCGGGTTTTCCCGCCTCGCCGCCCGCGCGAAAGAGCTTGACTGCACCGTTGCGCTCTACGGGCATACCCATGCCGCGGATATCCGCGAGATCGAGGGCGTTCTGTGCGTGAATCCGGGCGCGCTGGGCGCCTATGCGGGCGCGAGTTATTGCTATCTTACCGTGCACGGGGGAAGGGCGACGCCCGTCATCGTCCCGCTCAACTGAATCAAAAAGTATGAAAAGAGGGGAGGCGTTTGCCTCCCCTTTGCCTATCGTATGTTTCAGGCTTGTTGTTGTTTTTTCGCGCGGCGGACGCGCACGGCGCTGCGGATGATCTCGAAGATGCTGATCCCGATCCCCGAGAGGATGTAGACGTAGTAGGTGAGGAATCTCCAGAGGAGCACGATCCAGCCGATCACGGGTTCCACCCCCGAGACGGAGATGATCGTCACAAAGACGAGGGTCGTCATCGCCTCGCTCGCGCCGCTGTTGCCGGGCGTGGGCACGAGGGAGGAGGAGTAGAACGAGATCATCGTAAGGCAGGCGATTTCGAGAAGGATCTTCCATGTCGGCGCGATATTTGCAACGAACACCACCACGGTGAAGGGCAGGGCGACATAACAGATCACCTCGACGAAGGAGAGGAGCACGATGGGAATGAGCTTCCAGAACTCCTTGAAGAGGGTTTGGAGCGCGTGGCGGTACTCGTCCATCTCATAGACGTACTTGCGCGAGACGGCATACTTGCGCTTGACGATGTGCATCTTGGCAAGCAGGTTGATGATGCGGAGAATGAACTTCTTCCCCGCCCGCGGAAAGAGCGAGGCGAAGAGAATGACGAGGGGCATCGCGAAGTTGAAGATCATGGAGATCCACGCGATCACCATCGCCGTCGTTCCCACGGTGGAATTCAGATCGACGACAAAGCCCGCGGCGATGAACAGCACGACCGCCATAAGGCAAAAGACGAAGGTGCTGATAAAGTAGCGGATGAGGGGGACGGCGGTCGCCGCGCCCGCAGGGACGTTGCGCTTGTGCAGATAGTAGATCTGGAAGGGCTGCCCGCCCGTGCCGAGAGGGGTGATCCCGTCGTAATACTTCCCGAGGAACATCACCTTTGCGGAATTTTTGAGCCGCCATTTCCCCGTGGAGATGCGCAGAAGATAGGAATACTTCAAGATCTCCGCGAGCATCATCAAAAGAAGGACGGCGAGCACGACGGCAAACCAAGACCAGTTTGCGTTGGAAAACGTCTTGCCGAAGCCCTGCGTTCCGCCGCCGACGTACTTCGTGATCGTGAACATGAGCACGATGGAGACGGCGATCAAAGCGAGCATCAGCCCCGTCTTGATCCACCACTTGCGGCGGGAAGCCTTCGTATCGATACGGTTCTTTTCCTCGTAATCCTTCGCGAATTGATCCATATCGTGCGGCTTTCTCTTCCTGCCCGTTTCCAAAGCCTGCGCCGTGGAAGAGACCTCTTCCGTTGCGGGTTTTTGCTCCTCTTCGGGAAGTTCAGAGCGTTCCTCTTCCTGTTTCAAAACTTCCTCTTCGGGAAGTTCAGAGTTTTTTTCTTCTCGCTCCAAGACTTCCTCTTCGGGAATTTGATTTTCGTGATTTTCACTTGCCATACAGTATTCTCCGCCTACTATATTACCACAATCGGAGCGGAAATGCAACAAATCCCGCATAGAATTCCGCAAATCCTCCCCCGCCCGTTCAAGCTCTCGCGGACGGGGGAAGCCCTACCCCTTTGTAAGGGGGAGGGTGGCGAGCGTAGCGAGACAGGTGGGGGTTCTCTTTAATTACGTCATGTTGCCCGCCCATTCTAACTAGGTCATGTTGAGCGGAGGCGAAGCCGAAGTCGAAACATCACCGCATTATAATAAGGTGATACTTCGCTACTTCGCCTTCGGCTCGTGCCGCGCTTAGTAGAGAATAGTGCGCGCGGGGCAGTATGACGGATTAGAACGTGCGGGCGGGGCAGTATGACGATTTTCGTAATCCAACCCCCACCACCCGCTGCGCGGGAGCCGCCCCCTTCAAAGGGGGCAGCTCTGGGCGGGGCAGTATGACGATTTAAGAAATTCAACTTTATGTTGAGAAAAAGAAAAGAGCCGTCTCGTATGAGGCGGTCCTTTTCTTCCAAAGGAGATCCTTTCTATAAAAGGAATGCGATTTGTGAAAAGCGCGAGGTCAAATTCTCGGATCCGCTTTATAGTGGGTATGCAGCACTTCGTGCGCCTTGTGGCTGTTGGGGCTTCCGAAATACTCCTTGTACAGCGTGTGAATGACGGGGGAATCGGAGGAGAGGCGAAGTTCGTTCCCCTTGTCGCTCGTGTACAGCGCCTTTGCGCGCGCGTCTTTCAAATTGACGTTGTTGCGCACGCTGTCGGGAAGGGAAGGCTGGCCGCCGCCGTTGACGCACCCGCCCGGGCAAGCCATGATCTCTACGAAATCGTACTGCTTTTCGCCCGATTGAATGCTCTTGATCACGGCTTCGGCGTTCTCCAATCCGCTGGCGACGGCGACGCGAACCGTCATGTTCGCGACATGGTAGGTAGCTTCTTTGATGGGAAGCGTCCCGCGGACTTCGGGGAAGTCCACAATTTCAAACTCGCCGTCGAGCGCCTTTGCCGCAACGCGGAGCGCCGCTTCCATGACGCCGCCCGTCGCGCCGAAGATCGTGCCGCCGCCCGAGCAGGTCGCAAACGGGTCGTCGAACGCCTCGTCGGGCAGATCGCAGAAACGAATGCCCGCCGTCTTGATCATATGGGCAAGTTCGCGCGTGGTGATGGCGGCGTTCACTTCCCCGTTCATCTCGGGGCGCTTGCACTCGTACTTTTTGGCGGTGCAGGGGATCACGGAGACGACGAAGAGATCCTTCGGGTCGATGTTGTGCTTCTCGCAGTAATACGTTTTGAGAAGTCCGCCGAACATCTCCTGCGGGGACTTGCAGGTGGAGAGGTGGGGGATCAGCTCGGGGTGCGTCTGCTCGACAAATTTCACCCAGCCGGGGCAGCACGATGTGAACATCGGAAGGGTCCCGCCGGTCTGGATCCTGTTCAAAAGCTCCGTCGCTTCCTCCATGATCGTGAGGTCGGCGGTGATATCCATGTTGAACACCTCGCAGTTTCCGAGGCGGCGGATCGCGGCGACCATCTTGCCCTCGACGTTGGTGCCGATGGGAAGGCCGAACGCCTCGCCGAGCGTCGCGCGGACGGAGGGCGCGGTGAAGAACACGACCTTCTTTGCGGGATCTTCGAGCGCGGACTGCACTTCGGCGATGTTGGGATGTACGGTGAGCGCACCCACGGGGCACGCCACGACGCACTGGCCGCAGCCGACGCAGGAGGAGTATTTCAGCTCTGTGCCGCCCGCACTGCCGACATGGGCGGCAAATCCTCTGCCGATGGGACCGATCGCGCCGACATGCTGTTTCTTGCACGCCGCCACGCAGCGCATGCAGTTGATGCACTTATCGTTGTCGCGGATCACGCAGGGGTTGGAATCGTCGAGAGGGGTATTGAGCGGTTCGCCCGCGAAACGATCCTCGTCGGCGCCGTATTCGGCGGAGAGACGCTGTAATTCGCAGTTGTTGTTCCGCTCGCAGGAGAGGCACTTCTTCTTATGCTTGGAGAGCAGAAGTTCCAGAGAGACCTTTCTGCTGTTCCTGCACTTGGCGGTGTTCGTCTGCACTTCCATGCCTTCCGCAACGGGATAGACGCATGCGGCGACAAGCCCGCGGGCGCCCGTCGCTTCGACGAGGCACATACGGCAGGAGCCAACGCAGTTGACGTCCTTCAAATAGCAGAGCGTGGGGATCTCGACATGGGCGAGGCGCGCCGCTTCGAGAATGGTCGTTCCCTCGGGAACGGAGACAGGAATTTGATTGATTTTCAGATTGACCATCGTTTGTCACCTCACTTTCTCTCGACTGCTTTGAATTTGCAGTTACCGAGGCAGACGCCGCACTTGATGCACTTCGCGGGGTCGATCGCAAACGACGCCAGCTTATGCCCGGGTGCGACGTAGTCCGTCCGCGCAATCGCCGAGACGGGGCAGTTCCTTGCGCACAGACCGCAGCCGATGCACTTCTCCTTGTCGATCGCATAGGAGAGGAGCGCCTTGCAAACGCCCGCCGTGCAGCGATGATTGTAGATGTGATCCTCGTATTCGTTCCTGAAATGGTGCAGGGTGGAGAGGACGGGGTTGGGCGCGCTCTGCCCGAGAGCGCAGAGGGAGGAAGCCTTCATGTGCTCGCAGAGCGTTTGGATCTTTTCGAGATCCTCTTCGGTGCCCTTCCCCTCGGTGATCTTCGTGAGAAGGTCGAGGAGCCGTCTCGTTCCGATACGGCAGGGCGTGCACTTTCCGCAGCTCTCGTCCGCCGTGAATTCGAGGTAGAATTTAGAGATATCCACCATGCAGGTGTCCTCGTCGAGCACGATAAGCCCGCCCGAGCCCATCATGGAGCCGATGGCGACGAGGTTGTCGAAGTCGATGGGGGTATCGATGAGGCTCGCGGGAATGCAGCCGCCCGAGGGACCGCCCGTCTGCGCGGCTTTGAATTTCTTTCCGTTCGGAATGCCGCCGCCGATCTCTTCGATGATCTCGCGAAGGGTGGTCCCCATAGGGACTTCCACGAGGCCGACGTTGGTGATCTTGCCGCCGAGCGCAAACACTTTGGTGCCCTTCGACTTCTCCGTTCCGATCGAGGAATACCACTTCGCGCCCCTGACGATGATGGGGTTGATGTTCGCCCACGTCTCAACATTATTGAGAATGGTGGGCTTGCCGAACAGACCTTTGACGGCGGGGAAGGGCGGGCGCGGACGGGGTTCGCCGCGGTGTCCTTCGATCGACGTCATGAGCGCGGTCTCTTCGCCGCAGACAAAGGCGCCCGCGCCGAGGCGGAGGTCGATATCGAAGTCGAAGCCGCTGCCGAGGATATTTTTGCCGAGCAAGCCGTATTCGCGCGCCTGTTTCAGAGCGATTTGAAGGCGATGGACGGCGACGGGGTACTCCGCGCGGACGTAGATATAGCCCTGATGCGCGCCGATCGCATAGCCCGCGATGGTCATGGCTTCGAGCACGCAGTGGGGATCGCCTTCGAGAACGGAGCGATCCATGAACGCGCCGGGGTCGCCCTCGTCGGCGTTACAGCAGACGTATTTGATATCGCCCGCGGAGGCCTTCGCGAAGCTCCACTTCCTGCCGGTGGGGAAGCCTGCGCCGCCCCTGCCGCGAAGCCCCGAATCGAGCACTTCCTTCACGACGTCGTCGGGCGTCATGGAGGTGAGTACTTTTTCGAGCGCCTGATAGTCGCCCGCGGCGATGGCTTCGTCGATATCCTCCGCCGCGATCACGCCGCAGTTGCGGAGCGCGATGCGCATTTGCTTCTTATAGAAAGGCGTCTCCGCAAAGGGGATGATGGAGCCGTCCTCATGGACGGTGCCCTTGTAGAGCAGTTCTTTCACGACGGAGCCGCCCTTGACGAGATGTTTCTCGGCGACCGTTTTGGCGTGCTCGGGGGTCATCTGCGAATAGAAGGCGCCCTCGGGATAGACGATCATGATGGGACCGAGCGCGCACAGCCCGAAGCAGCCCGTCTTTACGACGAGAACGTCGTCAAGCCCGAGTTCTTTGAGGGAAGTTTCGAGCTGGGCGATGACCTTCATGGAGTGCGAGGAGGTGCAGCCCGTGCCGCCGCATACGAGCACCTGATGGCGGTAGCCCGTGTGTTTTGCGAGGACTTCGGCCTGTTCTTTTACGACGCGCCTTACGTCGATGAGTTCCTTGTGTTTTGCGCGGATCGCGTCGAGTTCTTGTATCGTCATTTGCTTGCCTCCCTGTGTTCGTCGAGGATCCCCTTCACCTTGTCGGGGGTAAGCTTGCCGTAAACTTCTTCGCCGATCATCATGACGGGCGCAAGCCCGCATGCGCCGACGCAGCGGCAGCTGTCGATGGAGAAGAGGCCGTCTGCCGTGCATTCGCCGCACTTGATGCCGAGCTGTTTTTCCACTTCTTTGAGGATCTTATCCGCTCCCTTCACGTAGCAGGCGGTGCCGAGGCACACGCTGATGCGGTTCTTGCCTTTGGGAGTGAGGGAGAATTGCGAGTAGAACGTCACGACGCCGTACACTTCCGAAAGAGGGATCCCAAGCTCCGTTGCAACGGTTTTCTGCACCTGCATGGGAAGATACCCGTAGATCGCCTGCGCCTCCTGCAAGATGTGCATGAGGCATCCGGGCGTCGCTTTGGACGAGGCGATGACCTCCCGGAGCGCAGCTTCCTGTTCGGGAGTGCCGAGGGTCTCGCACGCCGCGCAGTTCGCTTCACATTGTTTCATAGTAACCTCCTTATATCTTTCGCGTCCGGGCGCCTTCCGAACGCACGGATCTTTCTGGTCGATTTCCAACACTTAGCGTATTATATCATAAATAAAAATATTTTTCAACAGGATTTCGCCTCGTGGCGGAAATTGGCGAAAATTTTTTTATTTTCCGCTTTCGCCCTTTTCCGACAAAATTCGGAAAAAGCGTTTGACAAGCAAATATGGGTATGTTACAATGGAATACAGTTTTCACTTTGGGGAATAATTCTCCGTGAAAGGGGAAGGAGACATACATGAAATTTGACAAGAAAGTATTTTTGAAGGACGTCGAGAACATTCTCCGCGCGGATTTTGCGTGCGACCTTGCGACGGCGAACAAGAAAGAACTCTATAACGCCGTCTCGAAGGCGGTCATGCAGGAAGCATATCCCGATTGGATCGCCGCAAAGCGTCAGCAGAAAAAGCGTTGCGGCTATTTTTCTGCGGAATTCCTCATGGGGCGGGCGATCTTCAACAACCTGATGAATCTCGGCATTCTCGACGGCGTGCGCGACGCGCTCGCCTCGGTGGGCGAGGATCTCGGGCAGTTTGAAGAAGTGGAGGACGCCGCGCTCGGCAACGGCGGGCTGGGAAGGCTCGCCGCCTGCTATCTCGAATCCGCCGCGAGCATGGGGCTTCCGCTCGACGGCTACGGGATCCGCTACCGCTACGGTCTCTTCCGTCAGGTGTTCGCCGACGGGTATCAGAAGGAGGAAGGGGACGATTGGCTCAAATGGGGCGACCCGTGGAGCGTGCGCGTCGAACGCGACGCCGCGATCGTGCACTTCTCGGACATGGATATCCTTGCCGTGCCCTACGACATGCCCATCTTCGGGTATCATAACACCGTCGTCAACACGCTGCGCCTGTGGTCGAGCGAACCCGTCACGGCGTTCGATTTCGAGACGTTCGACACGATGAAGGGGGAGAACAAGGCGGTCGAGAACTTCAACGCGACCAAGATCTGCGACGTTCTGTATCCCAACGACAACACGATGGTCGGCAAGCTGTTGAGGCTGCGGCAGCAATATTTCATGGTGAGCGCCTCCCTGCAAGACATCGTGAGAAAGTACAAGGCGGCGGGCGGAGACTTTAAGGCGCTTCCCGAAAAGTTCTGCTTCCAGCTCAACGATACGCACCCCGTGCTTGCCATTCCCGAACTCCTCCGCATCCTCCGAAAGGAAGGGCTTTCCTTCGAGGAAGCCTTCCTTGTCGCGAAGCGGTGCTTCAACTTCACGAACCACACCATTATGGCGGAGGCGCTGGAAAAGTGGGACGCGCTCGCCCTCTCCGATCTTCTGCCCGACGTCTACGAACAGATCGTCGCATGTCAGGAGAGGCTGGAACTCGAAGGGCTGGATCCCAACAAGTTCTTCATCATCCGCGACGGCACCGTCCACATGGCGAATCTCGCGATCTTCGTCTCCTCGAAGGTGAACGGCGTCGCCGAGATCCACACCGATATCTTGAAGCGCGAGACCTTCCGCCATTGGTATGAACAATATCCCGAGAAGTTCGTCAACATCACGAACGGCATCACGCCCCGCCGCTGGCTGCTTCTCAACAACCCCAAGCTCGCGGCGATCATCGACGCAAAGATCGGCGGCGCATGGCACACCGACTTGAAGCAGCTCGCCCGCCTCAAACCCTATATCGGCGAGATTTTGCCCGATTTCAAGCGCGTCAAGGGGGAGAACAAGGAGAAGCTCGCCGCCTACATCAAGGCGCGCGAGGGCGTCGAGATCCCCGCCGGCTTCATCTTCGATATCCAGATCAAGCGTCTGCACGAGTACAAGCGCCAGCTCCTCAACGCCTTCTCCATTCTGCACTTCTACTTTGAGATCAAAGACGGGAAAATGAACGATTTCCCGCCCACGGCGTTCATCTTCGGCGCGAAAGCCGCGCCCGGCTACTACATGGCGAAGGCGGTCATCAAGCTCATCAACGAGATCGCCAAACTCGTGAACGGCGATCCCGACGTCTCCCGCCGCATGCGCGTCGTGTTCGTGCAGGACTATGACGTCTCCTATGCGGAAAAACTCGTCTGCGCGGCGGATATCTCCGAACAGATCTCCACGGCGGGCATGGAGGCGAGCGGCACGGGAAATATGAAGTTCATGCTCAACGGCACCGTCACGCTCGGGACGATGGACGGCGCGAACGTCGAGATCTGCGAGGAAGCGGGCAGGGAGAACAACTATATCTTCGGCGCGACGGTGGAGGAGGTCGCCAACGTCAAGCGCGGCTACGATCCGCTCGCCGTCATCAACGCCGATCCCGCCCTCAAACGCGTCTGCGACGCCCTTGTCAACGGCACGTTCTCCGACGATCGCGGCATGCTCGTCCGCCTGCATGCGAGCCTCATTTCGGGGCATGAACCGGATAGATACCTCGTCGCCTACGACTTCGCCGATTATATCCGCGTCAAGAAGCGGCTCCTCTATGAGTTCGGAACGGACGAATTCTACACGAAGTGCCTTTTGAACCTCTGCGCGGCGGGGAAATTCTCCGCCGACCGCTCCGTCACCGATTACGCGAACCTCATCTGGCACATCAACTGAAAAAAACAGAACGCCGCCCGCTTGCCAAAGCGGGCGGTTTTTGCGTATAACGAACATCTTCGGGCGCATACTGAGAAAAACGAGAGGTATCGGAATGAAGAAATTACTTTGTGCGATCCCCGTTTTGGCGTGCGCCGTGCTCGCGGCATGCGGCGCCGCCAACGGAGGTTCCATAACGGAAAACAGCGACCCCTATGCCATCGAAGGGGAAAAGGTGAGCGAAGAGACGTGGAGCGAGGTCTTTTCGGATCGTGAAAATTACTGCGTAAAGACGGTGATCGAAACGACGCCGACGGAAAAAGAGGACACCATGCCCGCAAAGACGACGATCGTAACGTGCTTCGACGACGAAAACGCCCATGTGACCATGACCGCCGAGACGAGCGGGAAGGTCTCGTTCGAGGCAGAGGCATATGTGCGGCGGGAGGCGGAGTGTTCCCTCTGGCAGCGCACGAAGGAAAACGGAAGTTGGAGCGAGTGGGAGGGCAGAAACATCTCTTCGGCGGAAGCGGAGGGGATCCTCGGCGGCAAGGGGCTTGCCTTCGTCAAGACGGCATTCTCCGAGTTTGAATACGGCGAAGAGGAGCTGGGATACGCCGCAAAGCCCTCGGGATTGGAAACCATGCAGAGCGACCTTTGCGCGTTCGCGGAGGGCATTCTCGCGCAGGCGCCTTCAAGCCCCGAGGCGGTGACGGTGGAGAGTTTTGTTTTGAAGATCAACGACCGCAAGCCGAGCGCATGTCTTTTGGAGCTTTCGGGGGATCTCTCCTCCGACTCGATGCAGACGCCGCGGCGCTTCCCCGACCTGATCGAGCCGCACCTGCATATCCGCATTCCCCTGCGCCCCTATATCAAGTTTCCCCGCCTGATCCTGGAATTTCCCGCTTTTTCGGGCGCCGCGCCCATGCCGAGGACGGCGTCCGCCCCGAAGATCTCCGTCGCGCAGATCTACTACGGATACGGGGAGACGGACGTCTCCCTTCCCGACTGGCTTCCCTCGCTCGATGGCGACTAAACGAATGCCCGCCGCAAACTTGCGGCGGGCGGTTTTTTGTGGAAAAGTTTTTATTTCTGCGCGCTCGTTGCCAATTTTTTCAGTTTGACGCTCTCCGCCGCGATCGAGAACGGGAAGATGAAGAGCGAGGCGAGCGGGGTGAAGATACAACCGAAGAGGAAGAAGATCACGGAGAGGAACACAGAGAGGATGGCAAGGAACAGCTTCACCGTGATGAGCCATATGATGCCGTCTAAATTCAACGCGAAGATGACGCCGGGCATGCGGAAGGACTTAAAAAAGAAGAAGAACATATCCCGCATCATCTCGCTCCAAAAGAGCGACGAGGAGAACGTAAATCCCGCAACGGCGAATACGAGCAGAAGAAGCAACAGGTATTCGCCCGTTGCGATCGCCGCGATGATGGAGCCGATGGCGATCGCGCCGCCGATACAGCCGCCGCAAATCAGCCCGCGCGTGAACATGGACTTCTCATGCGTGTATTCTTGTTCGCGCTGGCGTTTATCCTGTTTCGTCTTGCACGCGCGGCAAGTGATGGTCTGCCTTCCCCCGCGGTGTTGGAATACGGAATAATCTTCGCCCTGATACAGCGGTCTCTTGCAGCTGTCGCAATAGCCCACAAGGATCTTTTGGGCGCCCGTGTCCGCGCCCGCGGGAGCCGCGAACGCCGCAGGCGCGACCGCCGCTGCCGTTTCTTCCGCGCCGTCCGCGCGGTTCAAAAGCTCGTCTACGGTGATGCCGAAGATCTTGCACAGCCGCTGCACCGTCACGAGGTCTGGTTCGGAAATGTTGTTTTCCCACTTGGAGACCGCCTGCGCGGTCACATTGAGCTGCTCTCCAAGCTCCGTCTGCGTCATATTCAGGCGTTTGCGGTGGAAAGCGATGGTTTCGCCGTATTTTTGCATACTTTCTCCTCTCATCTTGATTTTTATGATTTTATTATAATATGTTTTTCCGCAAAGTGCACGGATTGGGATTCAACCGATAGTTGTTTTTTTAGAAATTTCGTTGAATTTTCGGGCGAGACCGTTTGCGGAGGCGTGCAGGTGCGGCTTGCCCCGCTTCGCAGGCTTCACCCATGCCTCGGCGCAGACAAAAAAACCCGCGGCAACGCCGCGGTTTTCATAGAAACCGTCCTCACGGTCGGGGAAGATATCCTTCAAAGATGATGTTGTCTACATAGGCGCGCGCATGCGCCGCTTCCGCCTCGGAATGAATGGTCCAGCCCAGCTTGGGGCCTTTGAATTTTCTCACGGCGCGGCGGGGGAGATCGGCGGCGCGGTAGCTCACGAAGTCGGGCTTCACCGTAAAATTCAACAGGAGATTGCGCACGATGAACGCCTCGAAACGCCAGAAGGGGGAATTTCCGAAGTCCGCCTTTCTCGTGCTTGCGGAGGCGAGCAGACCGCAGCAGACCGCGGGCCGCAGCCGCTTGTATGCCCTCACATAGAAGGGTTGGAAGGATTGGATGGCATACTCTCCCGCATAGCCTTCGAGTTCGCGGGCAACGGCGCGCGCGACCTCTTCGCCCGAAACGGAGGGCATGCTCTTGATCTCGATGAGAAGGGGCGTTCTTCCGTCCACCGCTTTAAGAAATTCCCGAAAGGTGAGAATGCGCTCCTCTGTTCCCGCGAGGCGGAGCGCCGAAAGCTCCTGCAAGGTGCAGTCGGCAACGTTGCGTCCGTCCCCCGTCATGCGGGCGAGGGAATCGTCGTGAAAGACGACAAGCTCTCTGTCTTTGGTGAAGCGCACGTCCGTTTCGATGGGGAAGCCGCACTTTATCGCTTCCTCGAAGGCCGCCAAAGAGTTCTCGGGCAGCCTTTCATCGTGCAAACCGCGGTGTGCAATGGGCGTTTTTATCAAGAAATTATCCATAGACAGTATTATACACCCCGTCGCCCGAAATTGCAACCCTTCGTTGCGTTTCTGTTCGAGGTAAAAATGTCCGCCGCATTTTATAAGCCTTCTCCCTCGGGGGGGGGAAGCCCTACCCCTCGATGAGGGGGAGGGTGGCGCGGCTTTGCCGTGACAGGTGGGGGGGGGCGCCCCTGAGAGGGGAGATGTCACGAAGTGACAGAGGGGTTAGAACCCTTTCCCCCGCTACGCGGGTACTTTCCCTAAAAGGGACAGCAAGAACCCCCATCAGTCACCTGCGGTGACAGCTTCTCCCTTACGAAGGGGGAAGCCCTACCCTTCGCTTGCGAGGGGGAGGGTGGCACGGCGAAGCCGTGACGGGTGGGGGTGTCATTTCGACCAAGCGAAGCGCGTGGAGAAATCTCAAATAAGGTAGAGATGTCTCGACTACGCTCGACATGACATGATTGGAGAGGGGTGGGCAAAGTGTGGCTCAGCATGGCGATTGCGAAATGCCCCTTTCGTCAAACGAACCTTGTTCCTTTTCGGAATGACGTGCGGAAGCATACGAAATACTTGCAATCTTTTTTCAAAACCGTTATAATAAAAGCATGGCAAAACCCAGCAAGTACTTACGCAATTTTTGCATCATCGCGCACATCGACCACGGCAAGAGCACCATTGCAGACCGTATCATGGAGCTTACAGGGCAGGTCTCCAAGCGGGATATGGAGGAACAGCTGCTCGACAGCATGGATATCGAGCGCGAGCGCGGCATCACCATCAAGCTCGCGCCCGTGCGCATGTACTATACCGCCCTCGACGGGAACGAATACGAATTCAACCTCATCGACACCCCGGGGCATGTGGACTTCACCTACGAAGTCTCCCGCTCTCTCGCGGCGTGCGAGGGGGCGATCCTCGTCGTGGACGCGACGCAAGGCGTGGAGGCGCAGACGCTCGCCAACGTCTATCTCGCCCTCGAAAACAACCTTGAAATCGTGCCCGTCATCAACAAGATCGACCTCTCTTCGGCGCGCATCGACGAGACGAAAGCGGAGATCGAGGATGTCATCGGGCTGGACGCCTCCGAAGCGCCCTGCGTTTCCGCCAAAGAGGGCACGAATATCCGCGATATCTTGGAGGCCGTCGTAAAATTCGTTCCGCCGCCCGACGGCGATACCGAGGCGCCCCTCTCCGCGCTCATCTTCGATAGCTATTACGACAACTACAAGGGCGTCATTCTCTTCGTGCGCGTCAAGGACGGCAGCGTGAAGGTGGGGGATACCGTCAAGACGTTCCTCTCCGAACGAACCTACGAAGTGACCGAAGTGGGCGCGTTCGCGCCCGCCCTGCAACCCAAAGGCATTTTGAAGGCGGGGGAAGTGGGCTACATTGCCGCGAGCATCAAATCCATCGAGGACGTCGCCGTGGGCGACACCGTGACGAACGCCCTTCGCCCCGCGCCCGCGCCCCTTCCGGGATATAAGCACGTGCAACCCGTCGTGTTCTGCGGGATCTACCCCCTTGACGGAAGTAAATTCCTCGATCTCAAAGAGGCGATCTTAAAGCTCAAACTCAACGACGCCTCGCTCACCTTCGAGCCGGATAATTCCGTGGCGCTCGGGTTCGGATTCCGCTGCGGATTCTTGGGGCTTTTGCACATGGAGATCGTGCAGGAGCGCATCGAGCGGGAATTCAACCTCGATATCATCACCACCGCGCCCTCCGTCTCCTACATGGTGCATAAGACGAACGGGGATACCATGTCCGTGGATAACCCATCGCATTTGCCGCCCGTTTCCGAAATCGACTACATGGAAGAGCCGATCGTGAAGGCGGAGATCTACACCCCGCCCGATTACGTCGGGCAGATCATGGAGCTGTGCCGCGACAAGCGGGGCGCGTTCAAGGATATGACCTATCTCGATACGAGAAGGGTGAAACTCGAATATCGCCTTCCCCTCAACGAGATCGTGTACGACTTCTTCGACGAACTCAAATCGCGCACGAAGGGGTATGCGAGCTTCGACTATGAACTTGTCGGCTATGAGAGGAGCCGTCTCGTGCGGCTCGATATCCTCTTGAACGGCGAGATCTGCGACGCGCTCTCCATCATCGTGCACGAGGATCGGGCGTACGCAAGGGGTAGGACGCTGTGCGAGAATTTGAAGGAAGCGATTCCCCGCCAGCTCTTCGAGGTGCCCGTGCAGGCGGCGATCGGGGGGAAGATCATCGCCCGCGAGACGGTGAAGGCGGTGAGAAAAGACGTCCTCGCCAAGTGCTACGGCGGCGACATCACGCGGAAGAAGAAACTGCTCGAAAAGCAGAAGGAAGGCAAAAAGCGCATGCGCAAGGTGGGCACCGTCGAAGTCCCTTCCGAAGTGTTCATGCAAATTTTGAAGACCAACAAGGATTAGCGATGACGTTCTTCGAAGCCGTCTATGAATATGTAAAGACCGTGCCGCGGGGGAAAGTTGTGACCTACGGCATGATCGCGCGGGCGATCGGGCATCCGCGGGCGGCAAGGCAAGTGGGCAACGCGCTGCACCATAACCCTACGCCCGTCGTCGTTCCCTGCCATCGCGTGGTGAACCGTGAGGGACGGCTCGCGCCCGCGTTCGCCTTCGGCGGCCTCGACGTGCAGGCGCGCCTTCTCGAAGGGGAGGGCGTCGAAGTGATAGACGGCTACGTCGATTTGGATATCTACCTCTGGGACGGGAAGGTTTGCCCCCATTGAAGGGGGCGAAAGGTTTTCGCACAAGAAAGACCTGCCCCCGTTGAAGGGGGCGGGTGGCATGGCGAAGCCATGTCAGGTGGGGGTTGATCATGCCGATCAAAATCAGGAACGGCAGACTTGTTCAAAACGCAAAATCGTTGCGGAAAAACGCGACCAAAGAGGAGAAAAAACTATGGTATCGCTTTTTGGTTACGTTGCCGGTAAAATTTACGAGACAGAAAGTTGTCAGCCGTTATATCGTTGATTTCTGTTGTGCGGAGAAGAAGCTCATAGTCGAGTTGGATGGCGCACAGCATTATGAAGCGGGCGGCGAAAAGCAAGACAGGCTTCGCGACGCCTTTCTTGCAGAACTCGGCTACACAGTTCTTCGCTATTCGGATAAAGAAATAAATTCAAACTTTAAGGGTGTTTGCGAAGATATTTGGAACCGCTTGGGGTTGTAAATTTGCCCCCACCTGTCTCGCTGCGCGAGCCACCCGCCCCACAAGTGGGGGCAGGTCATGCCGTTTTACGCACCCTAAGGAGTTTTTATGCCCGGGATCTATGTTCATATTCCATTCTGCAAGCACAAATGCACTTATTGCGACTTTACCTCTTTCCCCAATCGGCTGAACTACGCCGAGGCGTACATGGCTTGTCTCTATAAAGAGGCGGAAATGCGCGCGAGGGAGCTTGAAAAGGTCGTATTCGATACCGTCTACATCGGCGGCGGAACCCCTTCGGTCATAGATCCGAAGTATATCTACGGGCTTATGAAGCAGATCGTGAACAAGTTCCGTCTCTCCGCCCGCCCCGAGGTCACCATCGAGATGAACCCCGGCACCGTAGACGCCGAAAAAATTCAGATCTATAAGCGGGCGGGGATCAACCGTTTCTCGGTGGGGTTGCAGACGGCAAACGACGCGCAGCTTTCCGAACTCGGGCGGATCCACACCGCAAAGGACTTTATCGCCTGCGCAAACCTTCTGCGCGGAGAGAATTTTTCCGCCGACGTCATGCTCGGTCTAAAAGGGCAGACAAAGGAAGATGTCGCGCGTACGATTTCGCTTGTCCATGAAAACGGGGCTACCCATGTCTCGATGTATGCCCTCACGCCCGAGGACGGAACGCCCATCTACACCGACTATCTCAACGGGGAACTTCCCGACGGCGACGAGGTCGCCGCGCTCTATGACTTCGGCCGAAATTTGCTCAAAGAGAAGAGGTACCTTCGCTATGAGGTGAGCAACTTCTGCAAGCCCGGCTTCGGCAGCCGCCACAACATGAATTATTGGAGGCGGGGCGAATATATCGGGCTGGGCGTTTCGGCAAGCTCCTTCTTTTTCGGAAAGCGTTTTACCAACACCTTTGATTTAGACGAATATATGAAGTGCGTTCTCTCGGGGCACTTCCCCGTCATCGAGAGCGGGGAAGTGAGCGAAAAAGACGCAAAATTTGAGTTTGTGATGCTCGCCCTTCGCACCGTGTTCGGCATTTCTGCCGCCGCCTACCGAAAGCAGTTCAAGAGCGATTGGAAGGAGGACTTCAAATCTGCCTACGAGAAAACGAAAGGGTATCTTCGGGAAGAGGGCGACGTTACGAAGATCAAGGACGAATACCTCTATGTGCAGAACCAGATCCTGACGGAATACATGGAATAAAGAACCGCCCCGCGCCGATCGGCGCGGGGCTTTTGTGATTTTCGGTCTGCCGCGCTTCCATAACGGAAAGGGCAGACAAAATATATTTTATATTATTGATTGAAAATCATTGACTTTCATTCAATGAAAGTTGTATAATAAAACAGAAGAATCAAAAGGAGACTGTAAAATGAACGATTTTGTTTTTCAAAACACCACAAAGATCTATTTCGGAAAGGACCAACTGCAACATCTCGGTGCGGAACTCAAAAAGTACGGAAGGAGAGTCCTTCTCGTCTATGGCGGCGGCTCAATCAAGAAGATAGGACTTTATGAGAAGGTGCTGAAAGAGATAGCGAGCGCGGGGCTGATATGTTTTGAGCTTTCGGGAGTGGAACCCAATCCGAGGCACACGACCGTCAACCGCGGCGCGGCGATCTGCAAACAAAACAAGATCGACGTTCTGCTCGCTGTCGGCGGCGGCTCTACCATAGACTGCACAAAGGCGATCGCCGCGGCAACATATTACGACGGCGACGCTTGGGATCT
>CANRDX010000003.1 GCA_947629485.1 uncultured Clostridia bacterium | reverse complement strand
GCATACGCGCCGTCCGTAGCATTCGGCTCCACGTTGATCGCGCCGTGCGTCGGCTGCGTGACCGTGACGGTGTATGTTTCGGGCGTTACGACCGTCTCGGTGAAGGTCGCCGCGAGCGTGACGTTTTCCGTGATCTCGAACGTGTAGACGTTCCCCACGAGGTCGGCTTTCTTATCCGTGCCGTTCACCGTGAAGCTCGCGACTTCGTAGTTCGCATCGGGAACGAGCGTCACCGTGATCTCGGTGTTCTCCGCATACGCGCCGTCCGTAGCATTCGGCTCCACGTTGATCGCGCCGTGCGTCGGCTGCGTGACCGTGACGGTGTATGTATCGGGGGTTTCAGCCGTCTCGGTGAAGGTCGCCGCGAGCGTGACGTTCTCCGTGATCTCGAACGTGTAGACGTTCCCCACGAGGTCGGCTTTCTTATCCGTGCCGTTCACCGTGAAGCTTTCGACTTCGTAATCCGCGTCGGGAACGAGCGTCACCGTGATCTCGGTGTTCTCCGCATATGCCCCGTCCGTAGGATCCGGCGTTACGTTGATCGCACCGTGCGTCGGCTGCGTGACCGTGACGGTGTACGTGTTGCTCTCTTCCGAGCCGCAAGCGACGGCGACGAGAGACACGCAGACCAACAACATCAGACTGAAAACCGAAATGAGCAATTTCCTGATTTTCTTCATAGTCTTTCTCCTTGCTAAATTTGTTTGAAAATTGCATAAAATGAGAATTTTTACCTACAAAATCAAGTTTTATGCAATTAAAACATATTTTATATAATACATCTTTCCATTACCCTTGTCAAACGGATTGGGGGCTGTGCAACAATAAATTTCATCATTTTGTGATTTTTTTTTGCGCAAAATGAACACGATCCCCCGCTTTTTCCCCTTCACACAAGACGAGCGCGGTTTTCTCTTTCAATATGAAATAAAAAAAGAGCGGCGGACCGCTCCTTCGTTTTATGGCAGCTTACAGTAGCTTTTCAAGGATCGCCCTGCATGCGATCTTGCAGTGTTCGTAGGTCAGCCCGCCCTGAAAATACGCCGTGTAGGGGGCGCGGATGGGCGCGTCGGCGGAAAGTTCGAGCGTGGCGCCTCCGACAAAGGTCCCCGCCGCCATGATGACTTTGCAATCGTACCCCGGCATATCCCACGCCTCGGGCCGCACAAAGGAATCGACGGGGGAAACTTCCTGTACCGAACGAATGAAGTCGCACAGTTCTTTTTCGGTATGAAAGCGGATCGCGCGCGTGATATCCGCGAGCGGTTTTTCCGTCGAGGGGAAGTTTTCGTAGCCGAGCATTTCCATGCACTTACCGATGAGCAGCCCCCCTTTGAGCGCCTGCGCAACGGCGTGCGGCGCAAGGAAAAAGCCCTGAAAGAAGGGTTGATATCCGAAGGCGTAGGAACCGATCTCTCCCCCCACCGACGGCGCGGTGAGACGGTTGGCGCACATCGCGACATAATCGTTTCGCCCCGCAATATATCCCCCCGTCGGAGCGAGACCTCCCCCGGGATTTTTGATGAGAGAGCCGACGATGAGATCGGCGCCGAGAGCCGTCGGCTCCTCCTTCTCGACGAACTCGCCGTAGCAATTATCCACAAAGATACAGCCGTCGAAGCCGTGCGCGCGCACGAAAGCGCACATCTGACCGATCTCGCGCACCGAGAACGCGTCGCGAAGTTCGTACCCGCGCGAACGCTGGATATAGACCATGCGGTACTTCGCTTTGAGCCGCTCCGCGATCTCCCCGTAGGCGCACTTCCCCTCTTTGTCCAATTCCACGATATCGAACCCGACGCCGAAATCCGCAAGCGAACCTTTCCCTTCGCCGTAGATGACGCCGCGGATCGTATCGTAGGGCGTTCCCGTGAGGCAGAGGACGCGGTCGCCCGGGCGAAGCACACCGAACAGCGCGACGGTGAGCGCATGCGTGCCCGAAAGAAGGGCGGGAGAGACGATGGCGCTCTCCGCGCCGAAGGCGCGCGCATACACCCTGCCGAGGGCGTCCCGCCCGTCGTCTCCGTAGCCGTAGCCCGTCGAAGGATTGAAGTGGCGCAGGGCGATCCCCTCGCCGCGGAATGCGTCGAGGACCTTTTCCTGATTGAAAAGCGCAACGCCGTCGATCTCCGAAAATCGGGAAGCAAGCGACGTTTCCGCCGCGGCGATGAGTTCATTCGCATTCATAAATTTGTGTTACCTCCCGCACAACGTCGTGCAGATCTCTCGGCGCAAGCAGGTGAAGATCTGCCATGCGTTTGAAGAAAGTGAGCTGCCTTTTGGCATAATTGCGCGTATTTTTCTCGATTATGTCTGACATAGTACCTAAATTATAGCTGTTTTTTAAGAAATCGACCACTTCTTTATAGCCTATCGCCTGCATGCTCTGCGCAGTCGGCGGCACGCCGCGAGCGAGAAGCCCCTTTACCTCGTCGACAAGCCCGCGGCAGATCATCTCCTGCGTCCGGCGGCGGATGCGTTCGTAAAGCTCCGCGCGGGGATAGTCGTAGGAAAAGGCGGCGAAGGGATAGCGCGGGGCGGATCCGTCCCGCTGGTCTGACTTCCTCTTGCCCGTGAGTTCAAAGATCTCCAACGCGCGGATCACGCGCTTCACGTCGTTGGGGTGCAAAACCGCGGCGCTCGCGGGATCGACGTCTGCAAGCCGCGCATGGAGCGCCTCCCTCCCCTCCTCTTCGGCGATCTTCGCAAGACGGGCGCGGATCTCCTTCGAGGCGGGCGCGTTCCCGAACGCGTGAGCATAGAGGACGGCGTTGAGATAGAACCCCGTTCCGCCGCAGAGAACGGGCGTCTTGCCGCGGGAAAGGATATCTTCGACGGCGGCGAGCGCGAGGCGCTCGTAGTCGCTCACGGAAAAATCCTCGCGCGGGTCGGCGACGTCGATGAGATGGTGCGCGATCCCGCCCCGTTCCTCCTCCGTCGGCTTTGCCGTGCCGATATTAAGGCCGCGGTAGACGAGAAAGGCGTCTGCGGAGACGATCTCCCCGTTCAGCGCTTCGGCACACTTCACGGCAAGCGCCGTCTTTCCCGACGCCGTGGGGCCGCAAATGACAAGCAGTTTCTTCATACGATGCGCTTGAAGAGCTTTTCCACCTCGCTCTTTTTCAGATGAACGGCGACGGGGCGCCCGTGCGGGCATTTCAGCCCCATATCGCCCTCCATCCGTTCGAGAAGGGCTTTCGCCTCGCTGTCCGTGAGTTTTTCTCCCCCCTTCACCGCCGCCTTGCAAGCCGCGGAAGCGAGCCGATCCTTGATGAGATCGGCAAGTTTGATGGCGCGGAGAGATTCCATAGACGATAAAACTTCGGCGAAGAAACTTTCAAGGTCGATCCCGATCAGATCGCCGGGGACGGCGGAGATCTTAAAGGAATTCCCGCCGAATTCTTCGATCTCGAAGCCGATCTCCGCAAGATACGCGGCGTTCTTTTCGAGAAAGGAAAATTCCTGCGCGTTGAGGCGAAGGATATACGGCGCAAGCATGGGCTGCGCCACGACGGTGCGCGCCTGTATTTTCGCGCGCAGTTTATCGTAGATGAGCCGCTCGTGCGCGGCATGCTGATCGACAATGTAAGCGTCGTCGCCGCACTCGTAGATGAGATAGGTGCGGAAGAGTTCCCCCTTGAACGCAAGCGTTGCGGGATCGACGCGCTGCTGCTTCTTTTTCTCCCGATCGAGAAGCATGCGGCGGTTCTCCTCGAACGCGTCCGCCGCGGGAGCGGGTGCGGGAGCGTGCACTTCTAAAATGGGAGGCGTCTCCGAACGCGCGTACCCGCCCGTCTTGCCCGCGGTGAGCGGGATCTCGAATTGCAGCTCCTTCTTCGCCTCCGCAAGCGTCATCTCCCGCGACGGTTTGACTTCCTCCGCCTTCGGCGCGGATGCGCGGGGCGGAAGCTCGGCAAGATATTCGAGCGCGCGGGAATTGCCGTCGAGGACGGCGGAGACGACGGAATAGACGCTGCCGTACACGATCTGATTGTCCGCAAAACGCACGTCCGCCTTGTTGGGATGGACGTTGACGTCTACGATCTCGGGCGGAAGATCCAAAAATAAAACGTAGAAAGGATACTGCCGCTTCATGAGATAGCTCGCATAGGCGTTGGAGATCGCGGCGGAGACCGTCTGGTTTATCACATATCTTCCGTTCACAAACAAACTCTGATAGCTGCGGTTGGGCTTGGAGAAATTTTGATTCCCGATGAACCCGCGAAGGCGGACGCCGTGTTTATCCGCGTTTATCTCGTATAGCTCGGAGAGGATCTCCGCGCCGTAAACGCTCGCAAGCGCGGCGGAAAGCCCGTCGCCGTACGAGTGATATTTCTTCTTCCCTCCCGCAAGGTAGGTGAAGGAGATCTCGGGACGCGAAAGAATGAACCGCGCCATCATATTGGTGACGTCGCTCTCTTCCTGTCCGTCCGATTTCAGAAATTTCAGGCGGGCGGGCGTGTTGTAGAAGAGATCGCGCACGGTCACCTCCGTCCCCTTTCCTCCCGCCGCCGGCGAGACCTTCCCGACCGTTCCCCCCTCGCACGAGAGGGAATGCGCCTCTTCGTCCGCAGGCTTGGAAACGATGTTCATGCGGGACACCGCGGAGATCGAGGCGAGCGCCTCTCCGCGGAAGCCGAGCGTGCTGACGCCGAACAGATCTTCGGCGCAGGACAGCTTGCTCGTGGCATGGGGCGAGTAGGCGCGGACAAGATCGTCTTTTCCGATGCCGCCGCCGTTGTCCGTCACGCGAATGAGCCGCTTGCCGCCGCCCTCGATCTCGACGCAGATCTCCGTCGCGCCCGCGTCGATGGCGTTCTCCACGAGTTCCTTGACCACGGAATAGGGGCGATCCACCACCTCTCCCGCGGCGATTTTATTATAGACGTCGGGAGACAGAATATTGATCTTCATTTTATCTTCTCCTTCCATTCCGAGAGAATGGCGAGCGCTTGCAGCGGGGTGAGCGCGTTCACGTCGAGTTCGGCAAGCTCCGAGGAAGGATCGAAGCCCTCCTCTTCCGCCGCGCTCTCAACGATCGTCGGACGGCACGCCTCCGTTTTTTCGAGCGTCTTTAAGATGACCTTCGCCCTGTCCGTGACCTCTGCGGGAACGCCTGCGAGCGAGGCGACTTCCACGCCGAAACTGCGGGAAGCGCCGCCGCGGACGATCCTGCGCAGGAACACGATGGAACCTGCGATCTCCCGCACGCCGATCTTATAATTCTTCACGCCGTCGAGCTTGCCTTCCAACTCGGTAAGCTCATGATAATGGGTGGCGAACAAGGTCTTGGCGCGCACGCGCTCCGTGAGATATTCGATGACCGCCCATGCGATGGCAAGCCCGTCGAAGGTGCTCGTTCCCCGCCCCACTTCGTCGAGAATGAGAAGACTGCGGGAAGTGGCGTTGCGCAGGATCCCCGCGACTTCCGTCATCTCCACCATGAAGGTGCTCTTATCGAGAATTAGGTTGTCGCTCGCGCCGATCCGCGTGAAAATGCGGTCGGTGAGCGGGATCTCGGCGCGCTTTGCGGGGACAAAACAGCCGACGTGCGCCATGAAAACGATGAGCGCGATCTGCCGCAGGTAGGTGGACTTCCCCGCCATGTTGGGGCCTGTGATGATGATGGTGCGGTTTTCTCCGCAGTCCAACAAAGCGTCGTTCGGCACGAACCGATCTTTGGAGATCTTCTCGACGACGGGGTGCCTTCCCTCCTCTATGACGAGATCGCCTTCGGGCTTCATGACGGGGCGGCAATACTTGTTCTCCTTTGCGACGACCGCAAACGAGACGAGGCAATCGAGGGAGGCGACGGCGGAAGCGATCTGCTGAAAGACGGGTATGTTCTTGGCGAGGATCTCCATAAGCTCGCAGTAGAGCTGCGAAGCGAGCCGCTCCGCCTCCTCTCCGCTGCCCAAGATCTTCTCTTCGAGTTCTTTCAGCTCCTGATTGGTGTACCTCTCCCCCGTGGAAAGGGTCTGTTTCCGCGTGTAGTTGTAGGGAACGCGATCCTTGAAGGAATTGCTCACCTCGATGTAGTATCCGAAGACGCGGTTGTAGCCGATTTTGAGATTGCGGATCCCCGTGCGCTCGCGTTCCTCCGTTTCGAGGCGCGCGAGAAGCTGTTGGCTGTTATCCTTCATCTCGCGCAGCTCGTCGAGCCGCTCGCTGTATCCGCGTTTGATGTAGTTCCCCTCCCGAAGCGTCGTCGCCCGAGGGTCGATCGCCCGATCCAAGAGGTCGCAGATCTGTTTTGTATCGACAAGGCGCGCGGCGATCTCCGTAAGGAGCGCGGAGGAAAAGCCCGTGAGCTGGAATCTCAGATTGGGAACGACGGCGAGGGAAGCGGAGAGCGTGAGGCAGTCGCCCGGCTGTAAATTTCCGTTGGAGATCCTGCCCGCGAGCCGTTCGATATCCTTGACGGCGCCGAGCATGTCGTGGACGCCCATCCGCACGACGGTCGCATTGCAGAGTTCCTCCACCGCGTCTAACCTGCGCCCGATCCGCTCCATGTCGGTGAGCGGACTCATCAAAAGAGAGGCAAGTTTGCGCGCGCCCATGCCCGTTTTCGTCCTGTCGAGCAGCCAGAGAAGGGAGCCGTACCGCTTCCCCTCGGCGCTGTTTTTCAGAATTTCGAGATTGCGCATCGCGGCGGGATCGAGCTTCATTGCGTAGTTCCCGTCAGAGTAGCGAAGCGCGTTGATATTTTTCAAGGTATGCTTTTGCGTATCGCGCAGATATTCCACGAGCGCGCCCGCGGCAAGGAGCGCCGCAGACGTTTCGCCGAATCCCAATACCTTCGTATCCGAGACGGAGAACTGCTCTTTGAGCGCCTTCTCCGCCTGCGGGCGTTTGAACGCCCACGGAAGGTAGCAGGAAAAAGCGGGGAGCAGGCGCTCCGCCTCGACGTTATCTTTGACCGTGAGAAGAAGCTCGTCGTTGCAAATGATCTCCGCAACGGAGAGATTGATGAGGTCGGAGACGAGCTTTTCCGCGTTCTCCTCCTCGCACGCCGAGAAATCCCCCGTGGTGATATCCGCCCAAGCCAGAGCGAAACGGTCTCCGTCGCGGCAGGCGCAGGCGATGTAGTTGTTCTTCTTTTCGTCGAGAAGCGCGTTCTCGATAACCGTCCCTGCGGAAACGACGCGCACGACGTCGCGATCCACCATTCCCTTCCCCTCTTTGGGGTCGGAAAGCTGTTCGCACACCGCGACTTTGAAGCCCTTTTCCACGAGTTTTTGGATATAGGCGTCTGCGGCATGGTGCGGAACGCCGCACATCGGGGCGCGTTCTTCGAGGCCGCAGTCCCTGCCCGTGAGCGTGAGATCGAGAATGGCGCTCGCCTTGACCGCGTCGTCGAAAAACATCTCGTAAAAGTCGCCGAGACGGTAGAAGAGAATGCAGTCGGGATACGCGTCTTTCACGCGCTGCCAATGCTCCATCATGGGAGAGAGCGACGATCCGATCTTCTTTTGCGCCATATCCTCAAACCTCCTCGCCGTAAAGGGAAATGCCGTTCGCCTCCGTGATCTTCAAGGTGACGAATTCCCCCACGCGGTCTCTTTCGCTTTTGAAATATCCCATTCTGCCGTATTCGTCTCTGCCGAGATACATTCCCTTTTTCTCATCGCGATCCTCGCAGAGGATCTCGATGCGCTTGCCCACATATTTCGCGCTCTTTTCCCTCGTCTTTTCATTGACGAGGGCGACGAGGCGGGTGATCCTGTCTTTGGCGACCTCGTCCGCGATCCTCCCCTCCATTTCCGCCGCGCGCGTCCCCGTGCGGGGAGAGTAGATGAAGGTGAACGCGGAGGAAAAATCCGCCTCTTTGACGAGGGAGAGCGTCTCTTGAAACTCCTCTTCCGTCTCCGTCGGGAAGGCGACGATGAGATCGGTCGTGACCTCGCAATCGGGGATCTCGCGCCGAAGGAGGGCGAGATCTTCGAGGTACTTCTCCCGCGTGTAGCGGCGGTTCATGAGGCGCAGAATGCGGTTGCTGCCCGACTGCACGGGCATATGCAGATGTTTGCAGATCTTGTCGTGCTTTTTCATGACGGCGACAAGCTCTTCGGAAAAATCTTTGGGGTGAGACGTCATGAAGCGGAGACGGAAATTGCCTTCGACGGAGGCGACGGCGTCTAAAAGGGCGGGAAACGTCGTCCCGTCTTCGCCGCGGTAGGAATCGACGTTCTGCCCGAGCAGCGTGATCTCGCGGTACCCCTCCGCGACGAGGGCTTCGACCTCCCGCAGGATATCGATCGCCCGCCGCGAACGCTCCCTTCCGCGCACATAGGGCACGATGCAGTAGGAGCAAAAGTTGTTGCAGCCGTACATGATGTTGACCCACGCGTTGGGATAGCTCGTGCGCACGGGGTTTGCCCCGTCCTCCGTTGCGGAGCGCGCCTCTTTGATGGATACGACGGACTTTTTCTGCGCTCTTTTGCGCTCGATGAGATCGCCCAGCTCGTCGAGATTATGCGTGCCGAACAAAATGTCGATGAAGGGAAATTTTTCTTTCAGAAGTTTTGCTTTGCCCTCTTCCTGCACCAGACAGCCGCCCACGGCGACGATCAGCCCCTTCTTCTCCCGTTTGAGCTTTTTGAGCGCGCCGATATTGCCGAACGCATGATTCTCCGCATTCTCGCGGATACAGCATGTGTTGAATACGATGATATCCGCCTCCTCGATGGGCGCGGACGAAAGGTATCCCTTTTCTTTCAGGATCCCCGCGATTTTCTCCGACTCGTGCAGATTCATCTGACAGCCGTATGTTACGATGTGGTACTTCATACTCTGAGTTTGGAAAAGACCTCCCCGACATTTTCCCGTAAGACGAGATCGCAGGACGCGTCGAGCGGCGTGGCGGCGCGGTTGATCAGAACGAGCTTGTCCCCGCGGAAGGCGTTGACGAATCCCGCCGCGGGATAGACGGAAAGCGACGTCCCTGCGACGATGAGAAGATCCGCCTCGCCGATGGCGCGCACCGCCCCTTCCACCGTCTCGCCGTCGAGCTGTTCGCCGTAGAGCACGACGTCGGGCTTAATGAGTCCGCCGCAGGCGCAGCGGGGAATGCCCTCGCTCTCCGCGATGAACTGCGCGGAATAAGCCCTTCGGCAACGCGTGCAGTAGTTGCGGTGGACGCTCCCGTGAAGCTCATAGACCCGCTTGCTTCCCGCCGCCTGATGCAATCCGTCGATATTCTGGGTGACGACGGCAAGGAGTTTCCCCTTTTCTTCCATCTCCGCGAGCTTATAGTGCGCCGCGTTGGGCTTTGCCCAAAGGGGAAGCATCTTGTCGCGGTAAAAATCGTAAAATTGCGCCGTGTGGCGATAGAACCAATCGGCGCTGAGCATCGTCTCGGGCGGGACGGCATATTTCATGCGATAGAGACCGTCCTCCGAGCGAAAGTCCGGAATGCCGCTCTCGGTGGAAACGCCCGCGCCGCCGAAAAACACGATACGCTCGGAGCGGTCGACGAGATCTTGCAGAGTCATATTCTCCTCCCTTTCCTTATTTTAACATATCGCGCTTATTTTTTCAACAAATCACGGGTAAGGACGGAAAAATTTTTGTAAAACAACAAATACTGTAATCAATGAAACGCGCGCTCACCGTCATCGGGATCCTGTTCGAGATCGTCCTCATACTGCTTCTTGCCGCCCTCTTTTACTACTTTGGCGTGACGGCGGGCGTAGAGCTTGACGCAAAAAAACTTTTGCTCGAAACGGAGTGCATCCGCCTCTTCGACGCAGAGGGAAGGGAGACGGACGCGGTGAGCCGCGACGCCGATATCCCCTTTTCGGAATTCCCGAAGTGGCTGCCCGACGCCTTCGTCGCCGTCGAAGATAAGCGGTTCTACACCCACGGCGGCTTCGACGCGCGCCGCATCGCAAAGGCGGCTTGGAAAAATCTCACGAGCCTCTCCTTCCGCGAGGGCGCTTCCACCATCTCCCAGCAGCTCATCAAAAATACTCACCTCTCGAACGAAAAGACGCTCAAAAGGAAACTGCGGGAATTCAAACTCACGCGCATCCTCGAAAGAAATTATTCCAAACAGCAGATCCTCGAACTGTATCTCAATTCCATCTATTTCGGGCACAGCGCGTTCGGGATCGGCGGCGCGGCGTCCTTTTATTTCGGGAAGGAGACCAAAGATCTCTCCGCCGCGGAATGCGCGACGCTCGCGGCTCTTGTGCGCTCTCCCAACCGCTATTCCCCCTTCCGCGACCCCGAAAAATGCCTGCAAAGGCGGAATTTCGTGCTGCGCCTCATGGAGGAGCAGGGATATCTCGACGAGAGGGAGCGCGCCGAAGCGGAGGCCGAGCCGCTTCCCGCCGCCCCCTCTGTAAAACAGCGCGGGAACGCGTATTTTTCCCTTGCGCTCGAAGAGCTTGCCGCCCTCTTTCCAGACGTACGTTCGCAGGATATGGGCGCGCTGCGCGTTTTCACCGCCTACGATCCCGCCCTGCAAGCCGAACTCGAATCGTGCAAGGCGGAGAGCGATCTCTCCATTCTCGTCAGAAACAAGAGCAACGCGCTGCGGGCATTCCACACGACGGCGGGGTTGTTTCCGAGGCTTCCCGCCTCCACGATCAAGCCGCTGCTCGTGTACGGCCCCGCGCTCGAAGAGGATCTCGTCTCCCCCGCGACGCCCGTTCTCGACGAGCGGACGGATTTCGGCGGATATTCCCCCAACGACGCGGGCGGCGCTTCGGGAAAATACATCAGCGTGAGGGAAGCGGTCTCGCGAAGCGTCAATATCCCCGCCGTGAAGATCCTCAACGCGCTCGGGATCGAACGGGGCGCTTCTTATCTCGAAAAGATGGGAATGAAGATCGACCGCGCGGACTATTCCCTCGCGCTCGCGCTGGGCGGCATGCGGGAGGGCTTCACCCTCAAAGAGCTTGCCGACGGCTATGCGACCTTCGCAAACGGGAGCTATGCCCCCTCGGGCGCCATCGTGCGGGTGGAGGACGCCGCGGGGCGGACGCTCTACCGAAGAGCGGAGGGCGGCGCGAAGGTCTTTTCCGACGAAACGCGCTTCCTCATGAACGATATGCTCAAAACAGCCGCCGAGGATGGCACGGCGAAAAAACTGCGCAGCCTGCCCTTCGAGGTATGCGCCAAGACGGGGACGGCGGAGGGCGGCGCGGGCAACACCGACGCCTATACGATCGCCTACACGAGGGAGGACGTCGTCGCCGTCTGGCTGGGGAACGACGACAACGCCCCCGTCGCCGCCTCGGGCGGAGGACTGCCCGCAAACTTTGCGAAGAAGATCCTCGAACGCCTCTACGAAAAGGGCGCGCCCGCCCCCTTCTCCCCGCCCGCGGGCGTGGAGCGCGTCAGATACGACAGGGCGAGCCTCGAAAACGACCACCGCCTCGTGCAGGCGGATCCCCTTGCGCCGCCCATCGCCGTGATCGAAGAATTCTGCAAAAAGACGGCAATGCCGCAGGAAAGATCGACGGTCTTCTCCTCTCCGACGATAAAAATGCCGCAAATTTCCGTCAAAAACGGGTGCGTCACCATTGTATTATGTCAGACAGAGTACTATGATTATGTCGTAAAAAGAAAAAATCGCGATGAAATCATCACGATTTACAGCGGAAAATACAGGCAGACGATCTGCGATAATTCCGTCCGCGCGGGCGAGAGCTACGTCTACTTCGTGACCCCCGTCTACCGCGGCGGCGAAGGGAAAACGTTGGAGCTTCCGCGCATTCAGATCGAGGCTTCTCCCCCGCCCGACGATTGGTGGGAAAATGCTTAAAGTTCGATGATTTCCAGCGTGCCGATCGCTTCCGCGACCAGCGCTTCGACGTCGAGCTTTCCCTCTTCGCGCTCGATGAATTCGAGGCGGGGCTTGATCGCGGGGTGCTCGGGCAAAAATACCGTACAGCAATCCTCGAAGGGAAGGACGGAGGTATCGTACGTTCCGATCTTCTTCGCGCGGGAGATGATCTCGTCCTTATCGAATCCGACGAGCGGACGGAGCACGGGAAGGGAGACGACCGCGTTCGACGACGTCATTCCCTCGATTGTCTGGCTTGCGACCTGCCCGAGGCTCTCGCCCGTGATAAGGCACTGTATCCCCTCCCTTTTCGCGACGCGTTCCGCAATGCGGAACATGAAGCGGCGCAGGAGCGTTACGTTGAGTTCGGCGGCGCATTTTGCGTGGATCTCTTCCTGAATGTGAGTCACGCTGACTGCCGAAAGGCGCGCCGTGAGCGAATAACGCGAGAGGATCTTGGAGAGCTTGACGACCTTCTCTTTCGCGCCGTCGTTCGTATAGGGATAGCTGTGGAAGTGCAGAAGTTCGACGCACATGCCTCGCTTTGCCATCATATAGCCCGCGACGGGGGAATCGATGCCGCCCGAGATCATGAGAAGTCCCCTTCCCGAGGTGCCGACGGGCATTCCCCCGCGCCCCTCTTCAAAACTCCCGAAGACGAGCGCCTTTCCGTTTTCGCGCACGTCGACGAACACCGTACTCTCGGGCGAGCGGACGTCCACGCGCAAGCGAGGATTGTCCGCAAGAAGTCTGCCGCCCAGCTCGGCGCTGATCTCCATCGAGGTCAGCGGGTATTTTTTATATGCGCGGTGCGTTTCCACCTTGAAGCTCCCCGTGCGCGGGGCGACGAGCTTTGCCGCCGCGAACATCTCGTCCATCGAGTTCCCCACGAGATAGCCGATGGAATAGGAGTGCACGCCGAACACTTTGGAGACGCGCTCCGCGACCTCTTCCGCGTACCCTTCCTCGAACTTTTCGACGAGCCACCTTCCGCTCGTGCGGCGAAGTTCGTGCCGAAGCCCTTTCAGGCTCTTTTCGAGATTGACGGAAAAAACGCGTTCAAAATAGCCGCGGTTTTTCCCTTTCAGATGAATTTCCGCATAGCGGATGATGACGACTTTTTCCATATCAAAGTTTTTCCTTAAAACGGCGCACCGCTTCGTTCATTGCCTCCGCCGCCCGCATTGCTTCCTCCTCGCACGTTGTGGGCGAGAAACTCACGCGGAGCACGCCGTCGAGCACGTTTTTATCGTATCCGCACGCCGCAAGAACGCGGCTGTAACGGTGTTTCGAGGAGCATGCGCTGCCCGTTCCGACCACGACCCCGTTCTCCCAGAGCATGCGGGAAAGCACTTCGCCGCGCGTTCCGGGGGCGGAGACGGCGAGGATATAGGGCGAGCTGCCCTCTTCGGAGAGCGGAAGAAAGGCGCCGCCGAGCTTGCTCAAAAACAGCGGCCGAAGCGCCGAAAGACGGGCGGAATCGGCGGAAAGCGTTTTGAACTTCTCCTGCGCGGCGTAGGAAAAACACAGAATGCCGAGGACATTTTCCGTGCCGCTGCGGGCGTTCCCCTCCTGCCCTCCCCCGAAGATATGGGGAGGAAGGGCGACATCCCTTCGCTTGATGAGCGCGCCCGTCCCCTTGATCCCGCCGATCTTGTGCGCGCTGACCGAATACAGATCGACCTCCTGCGGCAGGCGGAAGGGAATTTTCCCGAATGCCTGCACGCCGTCGCTGTGGAAGAGACAGCGGGGATTTTTGCGCTTCACCGCCCTTGCGATCGCCGCGATATCGTTGATCGCGCCCGTCTCGTTGTTGACGTGAATGACGGAGACGAGCGAGGTTTTTTCGTCTACGAGGGAGAGGAGCGCCTCAGCGTCTACGGCGCCGCTCTTTTTCACGGGAGCGTATCTCGGCTCGACGCCGCGGTTTTTCAGCTCGTTGAAGCAGCGCTCCACCGCCGCATGTTCGCCCGCCGTCGTCACGGCGTTTCCGCGCTTGGCGGCGCAGAAAATCGCCTGATTATCGCTCTCCGTGCCGCCGGAAGTGAAGATCAGTTCAAATTTTTCGGGATCGGCGACAGCCGAAAGAAGGGTCGCGCGCGCCCGTTCCAACTCCGAATGCACGAGAAACCCTCCGCCGTAGCTTGCGGACGGATTGAAGAAGTTTTCGCCGAGGAACGCCTGCGCGCGGTTGAAAGCGGCGGCGTTCGGACGGGTCGTTGCGGCATTGTCGAGATAGATCATTTGCGTTGCAGTTTGCTCCCTCCCGCGACGCGGACAAGATATTCAAACAGGCGGCTGTGCGCCTCGATGACGACAAGCTCCTTTTCAAATTCCGAGAGATAGACGATATAATAGAATTCTTTTTCCTCGCCGCGCGTCTTGTTGGGGGTGAGAATTTCCATCCTGCCCGCAAACTCTTCTTTTGCGCGCGCAAACGCTTCGCTCTCCGCCCAACCCAATTCCAACACCCGTTCGGCGGCGATCCTTGCCATGAGACGGCGCTTGCCGTTGCCCGAGACGCGGGTGACGCGAAGCTCGTCCTCCACGAACACGTAGTCGTAGCTCACGTTGCAGCGGTTTTTGTAAAACCAGAAAAAGAATCCGAAGCCGCCGATCGCAACGACCGCGGCGAACCACGCGGCGAGAAAGCCCGCCTTTTCGCCCGACGAAAACGTGCTGCCGACGATGTAATTGACGAAGAAAAACGAAAGAATGACCGCAAAACCAAAGGCGATCAAGAGCACCGCGCCGAGCGCGCGGAAGGTTTTGAATTTATTCTCTTCGTGCATGCGGCGCGCGGGAAGCGCGCTTTCCTCGTAGAAGGCCCCCTGCCCCTGTAACATCCGATCCCCTCCTTTCAGAAATGTGTGGCGCCGAAGGGGGCGCCGTTTCGCCGCTCTTATTGCGGCCTCTCGGAGAATACGATCTGAAACTGCGTGCAAAGCTCGCCGTTTGCAAACGCTTCGAGCGTGGAGACGTTCCCCGCGTCCGAGCGGAGAATGGTGAGTTCGCTCCCCTCCTTCACCTGTTTCGCATAGGCGATGCGGAAGGAAGAGATCTGTTTTTTTGCAAGTTCTTCCATCGAAAAACAATCGAGGAAGAAATCGGCGTAGCGGGCGTTGTTGACGTGAAGATAGTGATCGCAGTCCCCCGCCGCCGCACGGATACGGCGTTCCGCGCCGCCCGCGATCCGCGGGATCTTCCACACCGAAACGTCCACTGCTTTTTCCGCCCGATAAGGGCAATTTGCGTGCGCTTCGCCCAATGCCTCGGGCACGGTCAGGGTGAAATCCTTCAAATCGACGAGGCACCACCGTGAAGCGAGCGCGGCGACTTCCTCTCCCTTCCCGCCGAACACGCGGTAATCTCTCTCAAAAATGACATGACGGGGCGGAAGCGGCCACGTTTCCACCGTGAGCATATCTCCGAGGAGAATGGGACGGCGGAACTCGCAATAGGTGTGTACAACAATAAAGCCGAGACCCCTCGGCTTCAAGTCGGAATATCCAAAGCCAAGCTCATCCGCGCTCGCGCCCGCCGACTCCTGCGTGAGGGAGAGGAGAGCCGAGAGTTTAAGCTCGTCTTTGAAATCGAAATCGGAATATCGCAGCTCGTATTTCTTTACATTTGCATATGCGCTCATATCCCGAAAAGTATAGCATGCGGCGAAAAAAATGTCAACTGTTCAAACAAGATTTGCGCCCGAAGAAAGGAAGGAAAGCACGCCCTCCGCGATCGCGCGGGAGATCTTTTTTTGATAGCTTGCGGAAAGGAGAAGGGCTTCGTCGTCGGGATTGGACAAAAACCCGCACTCGACGATGATCGCGGGCGCTTCGGAGGTGTTGAGAATATAATAATCTCCCGCGAGCGCGGCGGTTTTTTTGACGCACTCCGGCATGGAATTGAGGGAGGTCTGCACGAGGGCGGCGAGCGTTTTGGAATGCTCGGAACTCTCGCAGAAGAACACCTGCGCGCCGCGGCGCGAGGTTTGGGAGAAGAAATTCTGGTGCACGGAGACGACGGCGACGGGATTGCTCGAACGAATGATCTCGGCGCGCCTTTGCATATCGCGCTTCTTATACCCCGCCGTCGCCGCGCCGTATAAGCCCGCTTCCGTCGGGCGCGTCTGCACGACGAGAAAGCCCGCGTCCTCGAATTCTCCCTGCAAAAGGCGGGAGAGGGAGAGGTTGATATCGCTCTCCTTCGTACCCGTCGAGATCCCCACCACGCCGCCGTCCACGCCGCCGTGACCCGCGTCGATCACGATGGTGAGACGGATCGTCGCCGCCGCGCGCGAGAGCGCGAAGAAGCAGAACCCGAACGTGACAAAGACGACCAAGACAAGGCATACAAGCCCCAAAACGACGCGATGCCGATAGAGAAAGTTCATACGGTATTGTATGAAACGACCCTTGCGGGATATGCCCCGCGGGAGCATGGCGTTGTCCGAAAGAAAAAGCGCCGAAAGACTCGGCGCAAGCGAAAAAAGCGGGCGATTATTCCGAGACCGAACAGCGGTTGAGGGGAATGCTCGGCGCGGCGTTCAGGGTGAGCGGCGCAAAATTTTGCGCCCTGTATTGAACGAGCGCTTCGGCGGCGATCATCGCGGCGTTATCCGTACAGCGTCTCTTGGACGGAAGAACGAGTTTCAGCCCCGCCGCCGCGCAAGCCGAAGAAAGCGATTCGCGAAGATAGCCGTTCGCCACCACGCCGCCGCCCGCCGTGACGGTGCCGCACCCCTTTTCCCGCGCGGCCTCCACCGTCTTTTCCACGAGGATATCGAGCGCGGCATGCTGGAAGGAACACGCGACGTCTTCCCTGCTCCATGCAACGCCCTTTTGAGACATGGTATGGACATAATTGATGATATGCGTCTTTAATCCGCTGTAAGAAAAGTCGTAGCCGCCCTGCCCTTTCAGCATCTTCGGCATGGGAACGACGTTTTTTCCCTTCCTTGCGAGCGCCTCGATCTGGGGCCCTCCCGGATAGGGAAGAGAAAGCACACGCGCAATCTTATCGAACGCCTCGCCCGCCGCGTCGTCCCGCGTGCCGCCGAGGATCTCGAACTCCCGCTCCGTCTTCGTGAAGAGGATCGCCGTATGCCCGCCGCTGGCGAGCAGCGTGACAAAGGGCGGCTTTAAGCTCTCGTCTTCGAGATATGCCGCGGCGAGGTGCCCCCTGATATGATTGACCCCGATGAGCGGGATATTCAGGGCGTATGCAAGTCCTTTGGCAAACGAAAGCCCCACAAGCAGGGCGCCCAACAGCCCCGCGCCGTATGTGACGGCGACCGCGTCAAGCTCTGCGCAACCGACGTTCGCGGCGCGCAGGGCGCGCGAGACGACCTCCCCGATCGCGTCGGTATGGGCGCGCGAGGCGATCTCGGGAACGACGCCTCCGTACTTCGCCTGTATCTCGGCGGAGGAGACGATCTCGTCGGACAAAAGCATACGGCCGCGGATCACCGCCGCCGCCGTTTCATCGCAGGAAGATTCGATCGCAAGGATCACAGGATCAACTTTCATAAGCGAAATTCTTTCGGCACGTTCAGGATTTTTTGAGATAGTCGATGATGAATCCCTGAATGTTGCCGTCCATCACCGATTGCACGTCGCCCACTTCGTAGCCCGTGCGGTGATCCTTCACCATCGTATAGGGGCAGAACACATAGGAACGGATCTGCGACCCCCATTCGATCTTCTTCGTCTCCCCTTTGAGCGCGGCCTCATGCGCCATGCGCTCCTCGATCTGCTTTTCGAGCAGCTTGGAACGAAGATACTTGAACGCCATTTCCTTATTTTGAAGCTGACTGCGCTCGTTTTGGCAGGTCACGACGATCCCCGTCGGGAAGTGCGTGATACGGATCGCCGTCTCCGTCTTGTTGACTTTCTGCCCGCCCGCGCCCGAAGAACGGTAGACGTCGATGCGGATATCCTCGTCCCTGATCTCCACTTCCGCGTCGTCGTCCACCTCGGGCATGACTTCGAGGGAGGCGAACGAGGTCTGGCGGCGCTTGTTCGCGTCGAAGGGCGAGATACGAACGAGGCGGTGAACGCCGATCTCCGCCTTCAAATAGCCGTAGGCGTTCTCCCCTTCCACCTTGAAATCCACCGATTTGAGACCTGCGGCGTCTCCCGCAAGCCTGTCGATCTCGGTGACTTTATAGCCGTTCATTTCCGCATAGCGGCAATACATGCGGTAGAGCATGGAGACCCAATCGCACGCCTCCGTTCCGCCCGCGCCCGCATGAATGGAGAGGAGCGCGTTGGAATTATCGTACTTTCCGCGGAGAAGGGCGCGGACGCGCATTTCCTCGATATCCTCCTCGGCGACCTTCATCGTGCGCTCCAACTCGGGAATGAGATCCTCCTCTTCCGTCTCCTCGATGAGATCGATGATCTCGTCGGCGTCGTCGAGCGCCTTGCGGCACTTCTCATAGGCGGCGATCTTCGATTCGTTGGAAGCGATCTCCCGCCCGATCTTGGCGGAACGCTCCAAGTCCTGCCAGACGGCGGGATCCTGCTGTTCCTCGCGCAAGTGTTTGAGCGCTTCGTAGCGGTGGTCGATATCGAGGGCGTACTTGGCTTCGCCAAGCGTCTCCTCGAGGGATTTGATTTTTAATCTATAATCGTCTGCTTTGAACATACTCGGTTAGATGGTGAACGCTTTTTCTAATTACAGTGCGAGCAGGGTTCCCCTGCGCTGCACGCCCCAAGTTGCCGAACCCTTTCGGCTTCTTGTCTTGGAGAACAGAAAAGCACAGCGGGCGACGGGGCTTTGAGATGTCGAGAATGAACCCCTCACGAAATTTTGTTTTGCGGTGTTCGGACTTCGTATTAGGGGATTCACTCCCCCACTGCGTGGGGTCGGAATGACACGTTCCCCGCCCGCAAAACAAAATTTGTGAACTTATCTCCCAATTCCTTGCGTTAGGCGGAATTCACTTCCGCCGTGCACGCCCCAAGTTGCCGAACCCTTTCGGCTTCTTGTCTTGGAGAACAGAAAAGCACAGCGGGCGACGGGGCTTTGAGATGTCGGGACTTAACCCCTCACGAAATTTTGTTTTGCGGTGTTCGGACTTCGTATTAGGGGATCCTTCGACTTCGGCTTCGCCTCCGCTCAGGATGACGCGGTAGACCCCAAGCAAAACAAAATTTGTGAATTCATTATCCAAATAACGGTTTTCGTTAAAACGCGGAGAAGCGAGCAAGGCGAGAAGAAGGAGCATTTCCGCAGGGAGCGTACTTTTTCGTACGTGACCGAGGAAAGCGGACTTCGACGAAGCATTGCGACGCTTATACGCGTTTCGTCCGTTTTATCGGAACATCAGAACGGCCGCCCGTGGCACTTTTTATACTTCAACCCACTCCCGCAGGGGCAGGGATCGTTAGGTCCCGGTTTTTTCGCCTTCTTCATCGTGGCGGGATTGAATTTCTCGTTTCCGCTCGTTTTGAGCGCGTCTACATTGATCGCCGTCGGTACGACGCCGCCCGTGGAGACGACGTTGCCGATATTCTGCGACGCGGCGGGGCGTTCTTCCTGCGCAGGCGCAGGCGCGGGCGCGGGTGCGTTAGGCTCGGGCGCGGGTGCGGAAGGAGCTTGCGCGGGGACGGCGTTGGGCAGAATGCGCGTCACCGTGGGACGGTGCACTTCGACTTCCGCCTTCAACAGAATGCCGATGGTGCGTTCCTGTATGCGTTCGATCATTTCGTCGAACATCGCGAATCCCTCTTGCTTGTAGGCGATGACGGGGTCCGTCTGCGCATAGGAGCGCAGTCCGATCCCCTTGCGGAGCTGATCCATTGCGTCGATATGGTCGATCCAATTCGTATCCACCACGCGCAGGAGCACTCTTCTCTCCGCCTGCCCGAAGTCCATATTCGTCTCTTCCTGAATGCGCTTGATCTTCTCCTCGTAGAATTCCTCCGTCTTTTTGGAGATACGGCGGATCGCGATATCGTAATCCCATTTTTCCAGCTTTTCGCGGGTGACGTAGTTGGTGCCGACGGGGATCAGCCGCCGTTCGATCGCGGCATTCAGATCGTCCTCGTTCCACTTCTCGGGCATATCGTCCGCATTGACCGCGCCGCGCACGACGGTCGCGACGTAATCGGGGATATATTTGAGGACTTGCTGGTGGACGTCCTCCCCCTTCAAGACCTTCATGCGCTCGGCATAGATGATCTTGCGCTGTTGGTTCATGACGTCGTCGTATTGAAGGACGTTTTTACGGATCCCGAAGTTCCTGCCCTCGATCTGCTTTTGGGCGTACTCGATGAGACGGCTGAGCAGTTTGCTTTCGAGGCACTCGTCCTCTTCCATTTTGCTGCGCTGATAGATCCCCTTCATCCTTTCGCCGCCGAAACGTTTCATGAGGTCGTCTTCGAGGGAGAGGAAGAAGATGGACGCGCCGACGTCGCCCTGACGACCCGAACGGCCGCGGAGCTGGTTGTCGATACGGCGGCTCTCGTGGCGCTCGGTGCCGATGATGAGAAGTCCGCCCGCGGCGATCACCTGCTGTTTCTCCTCGTCGGTCTTGGCTTTATATTCGGCAAAAAGTTTGTGGTAGCGTTCGCGGACGGCGAGAACGTCGTCGTCTACGTCGGCATAGCTCGTCGCAAGCTCGATCACATCGTGCTCGACGCCCTCTTCGCGCAAACGCTTCTTGGCGAGATACTCGGGGTTGCCGCCCAAAAGGATATCGGTACCGCGCCCCGCCATGTTGGTGGAGATGGTGACGGCGCCGTATCTGCCTGCCTGCGCGACGATCTCCGCCTCGCGTTCGTGATTCTTTGCGTTCAGAATATTGTGCTGAATGCCGTTTCTTCTCAACAGACGGGACAGCTCCTCGGACTTTTCGACGGAGACGGTACCGACCAGAATGGGCTGGCCCTTTTCGTGCCGCTCCACGATCTCACGCACGATCGCCTTCTTTTTGCCCTCTTCGGTGGCGAAGATGCGGTCGTGCATGTCGGTGCGCGCCACGGGGCGGTTGGTGGGGATCTCCACGACGTCGAGCGAATAGATGGTGCGGAACTCGCCCTCCTCCGTCTTGGCGGTACCCGTCATGCCCGAAAGTTTGCGGTAGAGACGGAAGTAGTTCTGGAAAGTGATGGTCGCGAACGTCTTGTTCTCCTCGCGGATCTTCACCCCCTCCTTCGCTTCGATCGCCTGATGCAATCCGTCGGAATATCTTCTTCCGATCATGAGACGGCCCGTGAATTCGTCTACGATGATGATCTCGCCGTCGTTGATGATGTATTCTTCGTTGAGATGGAAGAGCTGGTGCGCCTTCAAAGCCTGCTGGATATGGTGGTTGAGCGAGGCGTGCGCGATATCGGCAACGTTTTCGATGTTGAAGTACTTTTCCGCCTTCTCTGCGCCGTATTCGGTGAGGTGAACTTGTTTATCCTTGCGCTCGATGACATAGTCCCACTCGCGCGCTTCGGCAAGGGCGAGCTTTCTCTCGCCCGCGTTCTTATCCTTCTTCTTGCGCTCCTCGTTTTCCGCGTCTTTGAGGTCGTCGTCGAAGCCGCCCGTGAGCGTGCGGACAAATTTATCGACCCGCTCGTAGAGGTCGGACGACTGCTCGCCCCTCCCCGAAATGATGAGCGGCGTTCTCGCTTCGTCGATAAGAATGGAGTCCACCTCGTCGACGATGGCGAAGTTGAGGTCGCGCTGGACCATCATGCGGAGGTCGGATTTGAGGTTATCCCTCAAATAGTCGAATCCGAATTCGTTGTTCGTGCCGTAGGTGATATCCGAATTGTACGCTTCCCGTTTGAGATCGTCGTCCATGCCGGGAACGACGACGCCCACGGTAAGCCCCATGAATTTATGGACCTTTCCCATCCATTCCGCATCGCGGCGGGCAAGATAGTCGTTGACCGTGACGATGTGGACGCCCTTTCCGCCCAGCGCTTCCAAATAGGCGGGAAGGGTGGCGACGAGCGTCTTGCCTTCGCCCGTCTTCATCTCGGCGATACGCCCCTGAAAGAGGCAGATACCGCCGACGATCTGCACATGGAAGTGCTTCATGCCGAGCACGCGCCAGCTCGCTTCGCGAAGCGCGGCGAACGCGTCGTAGAGGATATCGTCGAGCGTCTCGCCGTTCGCAAGCCTCCCTTTGAGGACTTGCGTTTGCGATTGAAGCTCTTTATCGCTCATCGCGCTGTACTTGGGTTCGAGCGCCTCGACCCTATCCGCCATCTTATTCAGCCGTTTCAGGCTCTTTCTGCCGTCGCTGTTTTTAATAAAAGAAATCAATCCCATATTGCCGCTCCGATCAAGCGCTCATCGCGCCGAATTTCCACTTAACTATTTTACAATATTTTTTCGGAAATTCAAAGCGTTTTTCGGGCATTTTTTCCTACTTTGTCTCGCGCGCGTGTGAAATCTTTGCGGAGAACGCGCAAAAAGAGGCGAAAAGGGCGGAAAAATAGAGACGCCGCTCGTTACTGCGGCGTCTCGATTCTCAATTTTTCGATGGGGATCGCGGAAACGATCTCCGCCTCTTCCCTCGCCATGCGGTACATCTCTTCCGCGATGCGGTCGGGGCACTGCGTCGTGATGAGGGAAGCGCCCGCCTTCAACAGGGCGCGGAGCTGTTCGGCGTTCTCCACGCCCGACGCCTCGACGCGCATCTTCCCCGCCGAGACGCGCAGCGCGCGCAGAACGAGCGCGGTCTCGCCGCGCACGCACACGGCGTCGGCATTGCCCTCGCATGCGGCGCGGACGCCCACCGCCACCTCGTCCTCCGAGAGAGAATGGTCTTCGAGCGAGACCGTAAGCGGAAGTTTCCCCGCCGCCCGCTTGATCTTTTTGATCTCCCTTTTGAGATAGCCGCCGCTGCCCGCTTTGAGGGCGGAATAGCAGAGCACGAGGCGGATCCCGCGCGCCCCCGCCCGAACGCACTTCTTCGTCTCGTACCGTTTGACGGGGGAGAGCGTTTCGCCCGTGCCGCCCACGAGGGCGACGATGTACGATTCGCTTCCCGCAAGCATGCGCACCGCCGCCGCCACATTGACGGGCGAGACCAGAACGCCGTACGAAAAGAGTTTCTTCACGCTGTCGCACGCCGATTTCAGCGCGCCGTGGTCGGCTTCCCTGCGGGATGCGTCTGCGATGAGCTTGTGCAGCGCGACCGCCGTCTCCGCTTCCCGCCGCGTCCGTTTGAATTCTCCGTACTCCGCGGCTTCCGCGGCGGAGAGCATTGTATTCTCTTCCATACGCGGTATCTTTCCCGAAATTCAGGGAAAATATGCGGCATTTTCGCATATTGTGACAACGGTCTTACGGTATTATAACGGCATGGATCTTCTCTCCGTGCAGGGGTACGGCGCCCTCTATACCGCCGTCATCTTCCTCGCCGTCCTCATCGGCGTACATATCGTCAAGCTCGCCTTGATCGGATACCGCACGCGCGGCAAAAAACTGCCGCCCGAGCAGCCCAAACCGAAGGAACCCGCTCCCGAACCCGTCTACTACATCGTCGAGAAAAAGAAAAAGCGCCCGAAAGCGGAGTATTCCGCTCCCAAGCGCATTACGTTCAAGGATCAATCCTCATAGCGTTCGACGTTCTTTCCGCTGTCCCACAGCCGTTCGAGGTAGTAGAACAGGCGGCTCTCCTCGTTGAAGATGTGCACGACCACGTCGCCGTAATCGAGGACGCCCCACCTTCCTTCGCGCAGTCCCTCCGTCCTGACCGGGGATAGCTCGTAGCGCTTTTTGAGCTGCTCTTCCACGTTGTCGCCGAGCGCCTTCACCTGCGTGGATGATTTCCCGCTCCCGATCACGAAATAGCTGCACACGACCGTCTGATCCGAGACGTTGAGGATCACGATGTCCTCCCCCTTCTTTTCGGATAGCGCCTTCGCCGCCGCCCTTGCAAGTTCGTAACTTTCCATATTTTCCTCCTTTTTTCCCCTTTTTATTGATAGAGTGAAGTGGATCTCTTCCAAAGATAAGCCTCTTCCGTGAGAGGATAGACTTCGATCCCCTGCGTGCGCATGTGGTCGATCTGCAACGCGAGACTGCACAGAAGGCAGGCGTCGAAGTCCTTCCAGAACATCTCGCGCAGTTTGGCGATCCCCGCGAATTCCCGCCCCTCTTCCAAGAGGTCGGAAAGATAGATGAGCGCTTCGAGGTCAGACATGCCCGCCCTTCCGCTCGTGTGATAGCGGATCGCGTCGAGGATCTCCTTATCGCGGACGCCGAAGAGGTGCTCGGCGAGATAGGCGCCCGTGTATTGATGGATCACGGGCAGCGGAACGCCGTCGGGAGGCTCGAATCCTTCGAGGAGCGGAGAAGCGAGCGAAACGTTCTTTGCGCAGTCGTGCAACGCCGCCGCAAGGAGCGCCTTTCCCTCCGCGATCCCGAGACTGCGCGCACGCGCGCAAGCCATGAGCGCCACGCGCAGACTGTGCGCCCTGCGGCTCGCCTTCTCCAATTTCAGCGCCGCCGCGATCGTGGGATCCGCGTAAAGCCCGCACCGCTTGATGTAGGAGCAGACCTTCGCGTCAAGCTCCCGCGAGGGGCGAAGCCCGAAGGCAAGGCGCACGCGAAGAGAGGTCGAGGAGACGTCCGTCCCGATATAGGGAACGACGGCGCAAGGCGTGCCGAATCGGGAGAAAAACCGCATGCGGAGCGTATCGTCGACCGCCGCGTTGTATCTTCCGCACGCCGCGAGCGTGACATGGGAGAGGATGTCCTCGGGGTTCTTCCAAGTGAAAAAATCCTCCAACATATCGGCGCCGACGAGAAGGAAGCGGCGCGCTTCGGGATATTTCTCCGCCAGACGGCGGCACGTCAGATAGGTGTAGCTCGTCCCGCCCGCTTCGATCTCCTCGCCGCTCACTTCCACGCGTTTCATCTTGCGGAAGGCGATCCTGCACATTTCCAGCCTGTCTCTTGCCGAGGCGCATGCGCCGCCCGCCTTATGGGGCGCGACATACGAAGGCATGACGATGACCTTATCCAGCCCGAGATAGTCGATCGCCGACTTCACCAACAGGACATGCTCCTTATGGACGGGGTCGAACGATCCGCCGAAAACCGCAACTTTCATGCCCTTATTATACACTACTTTCTGCGGCATTGCAAGTTTAATTTCAAACTTTCCGTCGAAAATCTATGTATGAAAAAAATCGACCTTCCCCTCATTCTCGACGTCGCGTTCTATGCGGTCGCGGCGTGGTTCCTCTCCCTCGGGATCCTGCGCTATTTCCGCATGCAGACCGCCGTCGCGCTCGCCGTCTCCACCCTCGTCGCGCTCGCCGCGGGCGGCGTCTGTTTTCTGCTCATCTACCGCTCGCATAAGCGGCGTTTTCTCTCGCGGCGGGAACGGGAACGACGGGAAAAACTCATGCTGCACCTTGCGCTCGAACGGGAGGAGCGCGTTTTGCGGCTCCTCAAAGCGGCGTTCGAGGCAAACGGCGATACGGCGGCACTCGACGAGGGCGCGCTCTTTGTGGACGGAGTGCGGCTCATCCCCCTGTTCACGATGCAGCCCGCCTCGGCAGACGCCGTGGCGCACGTCTTGCGCACGCACGGCGGAGAGAGCTTTCGGATCGCCTGCAACGCGCTCACGCCCGAGGCGGCAAGGCTCCTCCTCTCCTTCGGCATGAGTGCGCTGACGGGCGACGAGATCTTCACGTTGATCGAAAACACCCATACCATGCCCGAGGTTCTCATCTGCGGAGAGATCCCCCGCCCCAAACTGAAAGCGAAACTTCACCGCGCGTTTTCCAAAAAAAATGCCCGCCCCTTCTTTACGGGCGGCATCCTTCTGCTCGTGATGAGCCTCTTCACCTTCTTCCCCCTATACTACCTGATCTCGGGGAGCGTGCTCCTTCTGACGGCGGTATTCGTGCGCTTCCTCGGATATGCCTCATAGCGACATGATCGCCGCGGGAAGACGGGCGATGACGTCGGTCGCGTCGGGTGCATATTCCCCCATTTCCCGCGCGGCGATCTCGCCCGCACGCCCGAAGAGATAGCATGCGGCGCGCGCGGCGTCGAAAGAGGAAAGCCCGCGCGCGATCGTTCCCGCGAGAAATCCCGCGAGCGCGTCTCCGCTGCCGCCCTTCGCGAGCGCGGGAGAACCCGTCGTGTTGACGGCGACGCGTTCCCCTTCCGCAATGACGGTAAAGTGGCTCTTCAAGACCACCGTCACGCCGTATTCGAGGGAGAAGGCGCGGGCAAGCTCGACGGGAGAGGCGAGGACGGCGGAAACGGACGTTCCCGCAAGCCGCGCGAATTCTTTGGGGTGCGGCGTGACGACGGCGCGGCACCGCCTGCGCTTGAGCGGCTCTTTTCCGTAGACGGAGAGCGCGTTGAGCGCGTCGGCGTCGAGGACGGCAATTCCCGCGTATCTGCCGAGAAACTCCGTACAAAAGGCGTAATATTCTTCGGTTGCGCCCGCGCCCATGCCGAGCGCCGCGCAATCCGCGGCGTAGATCGCTTCCCCGCATTCGGAGACGATCGCCGCGGGGAAAAGGGGCTTGATCTCTTCCGCGCGGATGACGGCGCCCTCAAAATCCTTCATGTCTCCTCCCGCAAAAGGCGCAGAGAAATTTCCGCACTCGAAAGCGCGCGGACCGCGCCATCCTGTTCCACTTCCAATCTCCCGTCCGCAAGAATGCGGCGCGCGACGGCAATGTATTCGCGCTCTCCCTCGACGACGCGGACGCTTTTCCCCAAAAAATCGACGCGGGAGAGATAGTCGTTGAAGGTACTCGGCTCCCCGTAGCGGCGCAGAAGCTCCACGCGGACCTCTTCGGCGCGAACTTCGGGAACGTAGTCGGAAAGGCGGGCGGCGACGCCTCCGAGCGGCGTGACGTCGTTGGTGACGTTCAGCCCGATCCCCACGATACTGTAATCGACTCTGTCCCCTTCCAACCGATTCTCGATGAGAATGCCGCAGAGTTTTTTCCCCCCGGCGAGGATATCGTTGCTCCACTTGATGCGGGGGAACACGCCGAATCGCTCCGCGGTGCGGCAAACGGAGACCGCCGCATGCGCCATCACGCGAAAGAGCTGCGCCGCGGGAAGGTCTTCGTAGAACGTGAGGAAGGAAAGGTACACGCCCCCCTCTTCGGAAAGGAAAGAACGCCCCTTCGTGCCCCTGCCGCCCGTCTGCCTCTTGGCGCAGACGGCGACGTTTTCACGAAAGGGAACGTAGCGTTTGATATATTTGCTGGTGGAATCGGTCTCTTCGAGAAACTCAATCTTCATCGAAAAGCCCCCCGAGCGCGGCGCGCGCCGTCTCATGATCGAACCCCTTCGAGAGAAGGTGGGAATACGCCTTGCGAAGCGTGTTTCTATCCGAGACGTCCTTTCCGCGAAGGTATTTTTCCAAGACCGCACGCGCGCTCTCGCCTTGATCGGAAATAGAGGAAAGGGCATTCGCGATCGCCTCGTCGGAGACGCCGCGCCGTTTGAGTTCGGCGGCGATCAGGCGGCTCCCCTTCTTTTTCTTTGCGCTCTCCGCATAGCGCGCGGCATATTCCCCGTCGTTGAGATAGTCGTACTCCTTCATCTTCTCCACGACGTAGGAGATCACGTCCGCAAGATAGCCCTTCTTCTCCAAAAAACGGCGCACTTCCCGCTCCGTTTTCATTGAGGCGGAGATGTGCGTGAGCGCCTTATCGAGCGCCGTCTGCCTCTCGCTGTCGAGCTGCAAGCGGGAAAGCTCCTCCGCGGAGATCTGCATTCCCGCCTTCAACCCGCCGCGCACGACGGTCTCCAATTTCATGCCGCAATAAAAGCGCCCGTCCACTTCGATATTGCAACGGGTCGGATCTTTGATCTGCGTTTTTATGGCTGTGATCTCGGACATGGTATCGCTCGATTCCCTCTGTTCTCTCCGCAAAAGCGCGGGGCTTGCTTTTTTGCTTCGTATTTTTTGCTGCTCTGTTTCCGTAGTTTGCACTCATTAAAGTTCTACGCCGCAAGCCGAAAGAAGGCGGCGGGCGGTCTCCACACTGTCCTCTCCGCTTTTGTTTTTGACGGGGGCGAACTCGCGCTCGCGCACCACTTCGAAGGGGAGGCACGTCCCCGCAAGGCGTACCATATCCAAGATCAGCGTTTCAAATTTGTATCCGTTCTCCGTTTCGGGAAGAACATAGTTTCCGTTCTCGTAGTAAGGGATCTTCTTTTTGACGACGTGCACGCCGATCCCTTTGGAGGAAGGATCTTCGAGCATGCGGCGCGAGAAGAGATAGTTGAGCGTGACGCCCCAGCGGTATAAGAGGCGGCCTGCGCCGTCCCGCGCGCGGGCGATCGCTTCGGGAAGCTCGAAATACTCGATGACGGAGGGCTTTCCGTCTTCGAGGCAGAGCACCCCCACCCGCTCTTCGGGCGAACGCTTGGCGACAACTTTTGCCCCGCAAGCCGCGCCGGATAAAAGCGTCGCGCCGATGAACGCGGGATCCGCGCTCCTTTGGAGCACATTGTCCACCGCGAAGACGTTATACCACTCCACGGAGGGGAATTCCCTCTCGATCCCCGATTTTTTGAGCGAGATGTAGAACCCGCCGTTGCCGTTGGGAGAGAGCGCGAGCTTTCCGCGATCTTCGAGCAAAATTTTCCCGTTGAGGTCTGTGCTCGGGAGCATTTCCTGCACGAAAAAACGGATATGGTCGGCGGGATAGCCGAAATAGCCGTGCTCTTTGAGAAATTCGCGGGTCGCTCTATCGTTCTGCGCGTTGGTCATGATGAAGAGCGGAACGAACGCGCCACAGAGACGGCTGACAGAGAGAAGATGTCTGAGATGAAGTTCAAAGATGTAGAGCGGCCGCGTGACGCCGATATCGAACGCCCCTTTGGGCGCGGCGCTCCCGAGCCGCGTGCCCTGCCCTCCCGCGAGCAGGATGGCGGCGACTTTGCCCTCTTTCAGCGCACGAAGCCCGACTTTTTCAAATTCTTCCCGCCGCGCTTCGATCTCTTCGCAGGATAGCCCCTCGATGGGCGCGATATTCCCGCGCGCGGGCGCTTCCGCCCTGTTCGCGAGAAAATCGAGATCGAGGCTTTCAAGTTCGGCAAGATACGCCCTTCGCTCTTCGTCGTTCAGCCCGTCGAAGCGCAGCAGGTGCTCCTGACCGTAACGTTTTAATTTCTCGGAAAGTTCCACGGCGACCCCCTTATTCCACCTAATTATAAAAAAACGCGGCGGAGATGTCAAGACCCCGCCGCAAATTTGTACCCTCTTACTTTTCCTCGTTTTCCCGATGATTGACGACGATCTGCGGGAAGGGAATGTTGATCCCGTTCTCGTCGAACATCAATTTCAGGGCGCGTTTGAGATCGCGCTGAACCTGAAAGAAGCTCTCCTCCTTGCAGGTCGCCCCGAAGAGCAGGTTGACGCTCGAAGCGTCCAATCCGTCCACGCCCTTGTAGTCGGGGCCGTCGAGAATGAGCGGGATCTCCGCGCGGATCTTCTCCTTATTCGCCGCGAAGATCTCTTCGACGCGCTTGATATCCTCGCCGTATTCGATGCCGATCGTGACCGTGGGATAGGAATTGTTGCGACTCTGATTGACGAAGACCTTGATGGTGCTGTTGTTCGCGACGCGGATATCGCCGCTGAAATTGACGAGCGTGGTATTGCGGATCCCGATCTCCTGCACTGTTCCGCGCCACCCGTCGATGATCACGGTATCCCCCACCTGCAACGTCCCGTCGCAGACGAGGAAGATCCCCGCGACGACGTCGGCGATCAAACTCTGCATGCCGAGACCGATGATAAGGGTGATGACCCCTGCGCCCGCGATCAGCGCGGCTACGTCTAACCCCCACACGGCAAGGACGGCGATCACGCATGCGATCCAGATGACGGCTTTGAAAATGCTCTTGATGAGTTTGCCGATCGTGACCCTGCGCGGCGTGCCTTTGAAGATCTTCGCCACAATGAGGCAGAAGAGATAGAGAATGAAGAGCGTGAGAAAGAGGATCTGCACGGTGTACACCGCGTTGGGAATGTAGCGGACGAGAACGTTGAAGAAGCCGCTTCCCGTGCCGTGCACGGCGCACCAGCCCGTCTTGGAATGAAGATCTTCGTAAAAGACGAACCCCAACACCGTGACGACGGCGGAGAACGCCAACAAGATCAGCCCGACCGTCGCCTTGATGTTCTTTTTCTTCTTTTCGTCGATGGAGGGAAAAAGACGCTTCTTTTGTTCGTTTTGCTGTTGTTCCATGACCTTTACCTCGCGGCATATTATACCCTCTTCGGGAGGATTTGTCAACAGGAACAGGCGTCTTTTCGGAAGTGCGGCGCGCGCGGGGCAAAATTTCGGCGCGCGGCAGCCGCCGCGCGCCGAATGGATATCCCTTCGCTATAACAAGATGCAGATCACGCCGCCCTTGCCCTCGTTGACGATCCGCGTGACCGTCTTGCGCATCTTGCGCTGCACCGTCTCTCCCATCGAGCGGTTTTTCACGGAAAGCTCCTCGCCGAGCATTTCTTTGAGCGTTCTCCCGAACATGTTGGTGTTCCAGACGCGGTCGGGTTCGCTCGCCATATCCGAATTGATCTGTTTGAGGAACGCCTCGCTCTGCTCCAACGTGCCGAGCGCGGGACGGACTTCCCCGCTCACATCTACGCGGATGATGTGATAGCTCGGCGCCGCCGCATGCAGGTTGACGCCCACTCTGCCGCTTTTTTTGACGAGTTTCGGCTCGGAAAGATTCATTTCAAGCGCGTCGGGCGGGACGATCCCGTAGCCGTATTCCTGCGCGTCGGCAAACGCTTTGCCCACGCGTTCATACATCTTTTTCGCCTGATTGAGCGAGACGACGTAGCTCATCAGCGCGAGATCGTCGGAGAGATCTTCGCCGCACTGCTCGCCGAGGACTTGATAGAATACGCCCTCGCGCGCCTCCACTTTACAGCGCGCCGTGCCCGTGGCGGCGTCGATCTGCAACGAAAGCGGCGGAGCGAGACGGCTGCTCTCGGTAAAGAGAGAATCGAGCAGGGCGCAATCGCTCATCTTCCCGATCTTGGGCGCGACGGCGCGCACGCCCTCCAAAAGCTCGGAGATGATCGCGCTGTCGGCGTCGAGCACGCGCATCCATTCGGGAATGTCGATGTGAATGGATACGACGGGGAATTCGTAGAGGATCCGCTCCAAGATCGAAACGATCCCGTCGGCGTCGAGCGACTCGGCGTTGGCGGCGATCACGGGAACGCCGTACTTCTCTTCGAGAGATACGCAAAGGTCGGTTGCGGACATGGGTGCCTTACAATTCATGAGAATGACGAAAGGCTTGCCGATCGCTTTCAGTTCGGCGACGGCTTCTTCCTCCGCCTTCTCATAGGCTTCGCGCGGGATATCCGTCACGGAACCGTCGGTCGTGACCAAGATCCCGATCGTGGAATGATCGCGTACGACGCGGCGCGTGCCCTCCTCCGCCGCGGCATGGAAGGGAACGGGCGCGTCGCTCCACGGCGTTTTTACGAGTCTCGGCGCGCCGTCCTCTTCAAATCCCGCCGCGCCTTCCACGGGAAATCCGACGCAGTCGATGAGCCGAACGCGGGCGACGGCGTCCTTTACCTTGATCTCCACCGCTTCCTCGGGCACAAACTTGGGTTCCGTCGTCATGACCGTTCTGCCCGAAGCCGACTGCGGCAGTTCGTCGATGGAACGCTGCCGCTTGGCGCCGTCGAGCGCGGGCAAGACGAGTTCTTCCATAAATTTCTTGATGAAAGTCGATTTCCCCGTGCGGACGGGACCCACAACGCCGATGAAGATGTCCCCTCCCGTGCGCTGCGCCACATCCTCGTAAACACCGAATGTTTTCATAAATTCCTCCGCCAAATTGCTTGCTATGATAAAATATGACGGAGCGGCGAAGTTTATGACAAAGGCAAGGGATACGCGCTCCCTTGCCCGAAACATGCGAAAATTCAAAGAAAAATCGGAAATTCAGAATGCCGCGCGCGGCGACTCGCCGCCGAGCGCTTCGATCGCGTATTTGAGTTCGCGGAATTCTATCTCCGTGATATCGTCGCGCACGATCATCTCATAGAGGGCGGGCAGGGCGCGCGCGTCCTGATACTGCGCGAGATACCCCGCGCCGAGCGCGATATCCTCGTTCTCCTTGAAGGCGCGGAGCAGAATATCGAACACTTCGTCGTCGCGCGCACGGACGCGGGAGAGCACGTCGAGCATGAGATCGGAGCGTATCCCTTTATAAAAATATTCCTTCGCCGTTTTCCTCGCGGCGTCGGGATTCGATTTCAGTTGGTCGCCGATCGCTTCGGCGATATCCTCTGGGGTGCTCTCCTTTTCAAGGAGGGAAAAATAACTTTCAAACGCCTCTTCGTCGCCGCCGATCATATTGACCGCGAGCATGACGAGCGTATCGTTTTCCGACTTCAACAGGGGCATGATCGCGGCATGGGGGCGGCATTCAAGCTCGCGGCACAGATAATCGGGGACGGGAACGCCTTCGCCGATATAGCGCATAAGGAGGGCGACGAGCGAAGCGTCGTCCATTGCGGCGAAGTACCCTTTTGGCGTGTTTCCCGCGCAGGGGATATACGTCTCCCCGAACTGACGATACAGTTTCGGAATGAGCGTCTCCCACTGCGCCTCTGTATATTTATTCGCGTTTTTGTGCATATATTCCGACAGTTTTTCCTCGAACAATCCGTCAAAATCAATGAGTTCCATTGCCCTTCCCTCACATCATATAATCAAGGATCTTCTGCGCGACGTAGCGGTTCGCGTCGAAAAGTTTGCAGATCTCTCCGAGGGAACGCTCCGTTTTGCGCATGCGCGCCTCGCGATAGATCGCCGCGGCGAGCGCGCTGCGTTCGTCCATCAAGTCGTATGCCTCCGCCTCTGCAAGCGAATTGTAGATATCCTCTGCCGCGGCGCAGATCTTGCGCTCGAATTCCTCCCCGAGGAGCGCGTATTTGGAATACACGTCGGCGTATGCCTGCAAAAACGCGGCGCGCTTGCGTTCGCCGATCTCGATCTTGTGAATGAAAAATTCCTTATAGAGATTGCAGATGACCGTACCGAAGGAATCGTCTTCGTTGCGGCAGACGAGGTCATGCAGAATGGCGAGTTTTACGATCTCGTCCCCTTCGCAGTCCAACAGGACTTCCCGAACGAGCCAATCGGCACGGCACTTGATCGCGATCTTCGACGCCAGCATTTGCAGTTTTTCGTCCCTTCCCTCCATTTCGTCGAAGGCGAGGCGGAAGGCTTCGGAAAATTCAGGCTCCTGTGCGAGCGCCTGCGCCTCGTCGTCGTCCCGCCCGTTCACCGCGAGAAAATAGGAGGCGATCTTGCGATATTGCTCCTCGGGCAGGCGGTAATAATAATTCATTTTGACCTTGCCGCCCTCATCGCGGACGCGGCGGAGATTTTCGAGATACCATTTTGCCACCGCCTTGCGCGGGAAGATCAGCGTGAGAAATTCCAGCGAGTCGATCGCGGCGTCTATCTTTCCTATGCGGAAAGCGGCAACGGCATGGAACCACAGAACATTTTCATCGTAGGGCAGGCGTTTTTTGAGGATCTCCAACTTCTCGAACGCCTCTTGGTGCAACCCCGTTTCGCACAGGGCGGTCGCCACCCTGTAAAGATCGTCCGTCGAATCGACGGGAAGAGCGGCGAGCTTCCCCGCGACGGCCTTCGCCGCCTCGCGCTTTTCGCGCGCGCCGAGGACGGCGCAATACGTCGTGAGGATCTGAACGTTGTCGGGATATTTCTCCATGACCTCCAAACAGCGCCGTTCCGCCTCTTCCTCGTTCCCCGCCATCAGCGTACACATTGCGGCAAGTCCGCACGCGGAGGGATAGTCGGCGCTCTCTTCTCCGATCTCGGAAAAGATCTGCTCCGCGCCCTCCAAATCGCCGCCGCGCAGCCGCATTAGCCCTTCCGCAAGTTCCTCGGGGCTTGTCTCGGGAACGCCCTCTTCGTGAACGATCCGAAGGTTCGGCGTCTCTTCGCGGGGGATCGGCTCGGGCGCCTCGCCCTCTCCGTCGTCCGAAAAGAACGCGCGATGATAGTAAAAGCCCGATTGAAGCTCGTTGCCCATATTCATGAAGCAGACGCCAAGTCCCTCGTACCCCTCCGCAAAATCCGCCTCGTTGCAGGTATCGAGGAAGCGGAACCAAGCGTCGGCGGCGAGAGACCAGAGTTCGAGCGCCTCATAGACGTCGGCATAGAGCGCATAGGCGTCGGCAAGCGGCTCGTTCATCGCCTCCCGCTTGTTCAAAACCGAAAGCGCGCCGAGATAATCGCCGCCGTCGATGCGCTTTTCAGCGCTTTCCAGCATGAAATCGTCGTCAAAGCGAAGCGCGTTCACCTTCCCCTTCATCTTCTCCTCCTATGCAAAGAGTTCGGCAACTTCCTGTTCGCCGAATTCGTACGTCGTGTTGCAGTAATGGCAGTGAACGGAGATCTTCCCCTCATCGCGAAGGATCGCCTCCGCCTCCTCCCTGCCCAGAGAAAGGATGAGCGCGGCGACGCGCTCGCGCGAACAGTGACAGCGGAAAAAGATCTCGCGGACGGAGAGCGGAGAAGCCTGCGCGTATCTTTGCACGATGCGCTCGGCGCCCTCCTTCTCGATCAGCGTCGAGATGTTCGCGAACGCCGCGATCTCCTCCTCCGTGCGGCGAAGGATCTCTTCGCCCGCGCCCGGAAGGGGCTGGAAAAACACGCCGCCCGCGCCCAAACACAGCCCCGAGGGAGAGACCTTCACGCCCAGAGCGATCGCCGTGGGGCGCTGTTCGCTCATGAGAAAATAGGCGGAAAAGTCCTCGGCGACCTCGCCCGAAACAAGGGCGCTCGTCCCCACAAAGGGGATCCCCTCGCCCTCGTCGCGGATCACCGTGAGCGTGCCGCATTTCCCGACAAAGGAGCCGACGTCGAGCTTTCCGTCGGCGCGGAGCGGAAGATCGGCGCAAGGCTCCGAAACAAAGCCGCGCATGTTGAGATTTCCGTCGCCCGCAACGGAGATCTTCCCGCCGACGCCGCCCCCGTCGATGGTAACGGAGAGCGAGCTTTCCTCCGTTTTCAGCCAGCTGCATAGATATGCCGCCGCGGACATGGTGCGCCCCAATGCCGCGGAAGCCACGGGTGTGAGCGCGTGCCGCGCCGCCGCCTCGCGAACGAGCGCCGTCGTATCGAGCACGGCGAGAGAGACCGCGCCGTCCCAGATGAGCGTTTTGTAGATCAAACTCTTTTGCATATAAAATTCAGCCTGTCGCTCCCCTCTTTTTCGCCGCCCAAGTGCCCCTCGACGGCGCAGACCGAAAAGCCCGCGCCGCGCAATGCGGAAAGCACGTCTTGCTCTTCGTGGATATATTGTGTATGTTGCTCGTCGTAGCGCAAAAATTTCCCGTCGCGCTGTTTCACAAACAGGGTAACGTCCGTCTCGACGCGATCCGCATACAGGCGGTTAAAGGAAAGGTAGGTGACGTCGTCGCGGTCGTCCGCGAACATATTATTTGCAATCTTTTCGCGCAGTTTGCATGGCGAGCTGAGATCGAACCAAAACACGCCCCCTTTGTTGAGGCAGCCTGCCGCGTGCCGAAACGCCCGTTCGAGGCGGTCGGGCGGGATATAGTTATAGCAGTCGTTGGGCGAGATCAGAAAATCATAGGCGTGCGGAACGGCGATCTTCTGCGCGTCCGCCAAGAAAAAGGGAATGGAAAGGCCCTCCTCCCGCGCGAGCCGCGCCGCCTTCGAGAGCATGGGCGCGGAAATATCCGCCCCCGTCATCCGGTAGCCCGCCCGAACGAGCGCGCGCGAGAATGCGCCGCTCCCGCAGCCGAGTTCCAACCCGCGAACGCCTGCGCCGAGCCGACGTAGCCCGTCAATAAAATACTGCGACCATACGGGATAGTCGCAGTCGTCGTTCAAGTATTCAAACCATTCGGCAAGCGAATCATATGCCTCGGGCATGGGTACTCCTTATCTGCGCTTTTTCTGATCTAACATGCGGGGCGGCTTGATCTTGTTCTTCTTTTTGCCGCCCTCGTCCTCTTCGCGGATGGCGCGCTCCCGTTCTTCGTACAGTTTGTTATATTCCACGAAGCGCGCGTCGTTCTCGTGTGCCTTCGCGTAATCGTCGATCTCTTTTTGCAGCGTTCCCTTGCTCTCGCGCAGTTTTTTGAGGTCGCCGCGCGAAAACGTCTCGGGCAGTTCGTAGAGCGCTCCGCCCTCGTCGATGGGTTGGATGGGGCGGGAGGCGAGCGCCGACTTCCCCTGCGCCACGATCAAACGCCTGATCTCTTTCTCCGACGCGCTGTTTGGATCTGCCGCCGCCTGCTCGCCGCCCTTTTCTTGCGCGGCTCCCTTTCCCGCGGGAACGCCGAGGGAAGGTTCGATAAACTTATCGAACGCCCACTGGGAGTAGTCCAGCCAGACAAGGCAGGCATAAGAGATCGCAAAGAAGATGAGGATCATAAGCCCGATCAGCATGAAGAAACTTCCCGCAAAGAGAAAGAGGAAGATCGGCCATGTCGCAAGCCCGGCAAAGAGCACCGTCTGCGGGAAGGTCGAGAACGTCATCACCACCGCGTTGCGGAAGAGCGCCCACGGCCCCTGCTTATAATTCAGCCCCAACGAGATCATCCACAGGGAGATGAGGCACGTCAGCGCGAGGAGCAGGTATCCGATGACTTTGGACGCCGTCAGCCACCCTGCGAGCGACGCGCCGCGGGCGACATAGTAATCCGCAAGGTCGCCCACATACCGCGCCACAAACAGTACGATCCCGAAGAGGAACGCCGCCTCGAACACGCTCCAAAAGTTCCGCTTGACGCCGTTCCAGAAGTTCTTCATGACGAACACGCCGTCCGTCCAGAGCATGTTCCGAACGACATAGATACAGCCCGAGATCCCGACGCCCGCGATGATCAGCGCAGGGATGATCATGGCGAAGAAGATGAGATCGGAGCGCAGAATGATGAACTCGTAGACGCCCACGACGTTGGGGACGGCGGGATAGCCCACGCCCAACCCGTCGCCGAACGGACCGATAAGCCCCTGCGACCCGATGCTCATCGTACGGTAAAATATGATGGCGAGGAGAGGGAGAAAGAAGAGGATCGTGAGGAGATTCAAAAGGCAGAGTTTGCCGAATCTCCCCTTGAAAATACTCCAAAACAACCCCCAACGGCTCTCGGGCAGGGAGGTGCGCACGCAAGTTTCTTCGCGCTCCTTCCCTTCCAGCCAACGGGCTACGATTCCTTTCCGTCTCTCTGCCATAGTAAACTCCGCTTTGTTTGCTTTCGGCGGCGCACCGCCGCATATTATTGTAACATAAACGGAATAAAAACTCAACAGAATTCGGGGTAAAATTTACGATCGGCTTTTTCTTTGAAAATTTTATTGTAATTTCTGCCCCGCTATGTTAAAATATTTCATGTTGCGCTGCGCTTTTTTCTAAGGCGCACACGGGAGAGAAGGAATGGGAAAAGAAAAATACAGAGTCGGCATTGTGGGCGCGACGGGGACGGTCGGACAGAAATTGGTTCTGCTCCTCGAAGATCACCCGTGGTTTCGGCCCGTACTTCTTATGGCAAGCGCAAAGACTGCGGGAAAGACGTATGGCGAAGCCGTCGCCGACAGGTGGGCGCAGAGCAGTCCCGTTCCCCGCTATGCGCAGTCGATGATCGTAGCGGACGGCGCCGACGCCGCCGCGCACGCTTCCGACGTCGATCTCGTCTTCTGCGCGGTCAATCTGCCCAAAGCGGAAACTGCCGCCCTCGAAGAAAGCTACGCAAGGCACGAGATCCCCGTGATCTCCAATAACTCCGCGCACCGCTTTACGCTCGACGTGCCCATGATCATTCCGGAGATCAACGCACAGCATCTTTGCGCGATCGAGGCGCAGAGGAGAAGATTGGGCGTAAAACGGGGCTTTATCGCCGTCAAGAGCAACTGTTCGCTGCAATCCTACGTTCCCCTTTTAAGTCCTTTGAGAAAATTCGGATTGGAGAAGGTCGCCGTCTGCACCTATCAGGCGATCTCGGGCGCGGGAAAGACGTTTGAGACGATGCCGGAAATTTTCGATAATCTCATTCCCTACATCGGCGGCGAGGAGGAAAAGAGCGAAAACGAGCCGTTGAAGATCTGGGGCGACTTCGTGCACGGTAAAATCGAACCCGCCGCGCTTCCCGCGATCACGGCGCAGTGCGTGCGCGTGCCCATCTCCGACGGGCACACCGCGGCGGCGTTTGCAAAGTTTCGGCAAAAGCCCGCGCGCGAGGAGATCCTCGCCGCATGGGATAGCTTTGAGGGCGAACCGCAGCGGCTGCGCCTCCCCTCCGCGCCCCGCAAGTTCATCCACTATCTCGAAAACGACGATCGCCCGCAGCCCGCGCTCGACAGAATGTGCGAAAACGGCATGGCGATCACGGCGGGACGGCTGCGCGAGGATCGCGTGTTCGATTGGAAATTCATCGGCTTCTCGCACAACACGCTCCGCGGCGCCGCGGGCGGCGCCGTGCTTCTCGCCGAATTGATCGCCGCGAAAGGATATTTCGACTGACGCTCTTTTGTGAAAATTCACAAATTCCCCCCTTCCCTCATATCCTTATTCCATAGGATAAGGAGAATTTCATGAAGGGATTTTTAAGAGGGAGCGCGACGGCTATGATCACGCCCTTCACAAAAGACGGGGTTGATTTCGAGAGCTTCCGCCAAATGGCAGAGTACCAGATAAATGCGGGGACGGACGCGTTTGTCGTGCTCGGCACGACGGGCGAGCCTGCCACCATGTCCGAGACAGAGCGCGCAGATCTTGTGAAATGTGCGGTCGAAACGGCGAAGGGGCGCGCAAAGATCGTCGTGGGCGCGGGGAGCAATTCCACACAGCGCGCGGTGCAAAATGCGCGAGAAGCGGAGAAGCTTGGGGCGGACGCGATCCTCTGCGTCACGCCCTATTACAATAAGTGTACGCAGGCGGGGCTTATCGCCTACTACGGCGCGATCTGCGGCTCCGTGGATATCCCCGTCATCGCCTATAACGTGCCCTCGCGAACGGGCGTCACCATTCTTCCCGAGACGGCGGAAGCCCTTTCCGAAATGAAAAATTTCGCGGGGATCAAGGACGCCGGCGGAAACATGGCGCTCACCCTCGAAACATTGCGCCGCGTGCGCGGGAAGTGCGACGTCTACTCGGGCGACGATCTTCTCGACCTGCCCATTCTGTGCGCGGGCGGTGCGGCAGTCATCTCCGTCGTCTCCAATCTCGCGCCGCAGGCGGTGAAAGAACTCACTTCCGCCGTGTTTTCCGAGCAGCTCGACCGCGCCGTCCGCATTTCCGACGCGCTCCTCCCCCTCGCGAAAGCGTGCTTTTGCGAAGTCAATCCCATTCCCGTGAAGGAGGGCATGAATCTTCTCGGGTTCCGCGCAGGCGTGCCCCGCGCGCCTCTTACCCCTCTCGAAGAGGAGCACCGCGCCATTCTTTCGGAGGCGATGAAGGCGTTCGGATTGGAGGTGCGCCCGTGAAGATCATTCTGTGCGGCGCGATGGGAAGAATGGGACGGGCGATCGCCGAGTGTGCGAAGGAACGCGGCGACGAGATCGCCTGCGGAGTGGATATCGCCGAGGGCAACGCTCCCTTCCCCCTCTATGCAAATCTTGAAAGCGCCATAGAGAAGGCGGACGTTTTGATCGACTTCTCCTCGCCGAACGGCCTCGGGGAACGGTTGGCGTTCGCGCAAAAAAGGCGGCTTCCGTTTGTGCTCGGCACGACGGGGTACGGCGCGACGGACGAACTTCTCATCCGAGACGTTCAGAAGGAGATCCCCATCTTCCGATCGGGGAATTTTTCGCTTGGGATCGGCTTGCTGCAATTTCTGACGGAAAGAGCGGCGCACTTCTTATCGGATTTCGACGCGGAGATCGTCGAACGGCATCACAATCGAAAAAAAGACGCCCCCTCGGGCACCGCGCTCATGCTCGCGAACGCCGTAACTTCCGCCCGCGGAAAGGCATTTTTTGAGGTCTATGGCAGACATGGTGCCTGCGGAGCGCGCCGAACGAGCGAAATTGGCATTCATGCCGTGCGGGGCGGAAATATCATCGGGGAGCACGAAGTGATGTTCGCGGGAGAGGACGAGATCGTCACCCTCACCCATTCGGCAAGGAGCAGAAAGATCTTTGCGGTCGGGGCGCTGCGCGCGGCCGCGTGGGTCGTGGATAAGCCCGCGGGATCGTACGATATGCGCGATCTGCTCCAAGACATCATGACCTGAATGAAAATTTCTTTGTGTAATTTTACGAAATCCGCGCATTATCGCTTGACGAAATGCGCGGATTTTACTATACTGATTAGGTAGTTGAAATGTTGGCATTTATGCCGATGTAGCTACTTCGCCTGCGGCTCGTGCCGCGCTTAGTCGAGAATGGTGCGCGCGGGGCAGTAGGTTCGCATGCGAATAGCAATTCATTTCACAAATTTTGCTGGTGTAGCTCAGCAGGTAGAGCGCGTCCTTGGTAAGGACGAGGTCGGCGGTCCGAGTCCGCTCATCAGCTCCAAAGGAAAAGAGAGAGGTAAACACCTCTCTCTTTTCCTTTGAATTTCGTTGAGGATTTTGGATCGCCGCTGAGGACTTACTAATATCAAGAGGCTCCCACAAAAAGACGAAGTGGGCGAGTGTATCCCCTGATACGAAGTCCGTGTTTTCATTTAGGGGATTCTCTCGGCTCTACGAGCCTCGGAATGACATATCGAGACATGCAGGCAGGGCGGAATGACGCGTTGAGACACGTTAAGACGTACGGCGACGATACGACGAAATATAGCATAAGCGCGGGGCTTTTCGCCCCGCGCCTTTTATTTTACTCTGTAAAGCCGCCCGATTGATAGAGATACTGAATCGACCACAGGATCTCGTCCATCGTAAGCATGCCCTTTCCGATCGCGACTTTGAGCCACTTCGCAGGCGTCTTGTTGAAGTCTTCCTCGGAGATGTACTCTGCAAAATCTTCGTAGGTGAACACGCCGTATTGCTCGATATCCGCCTGCATCTTCTCCTCGTCGTATTTCATGCCTTCGCCATATTCAAAGTAGTTCATCAATCCGTCGACCCCGCCCGAGAAAGAAGGCATCGAGAGAAGTCCCGCATTGACCATGTTGAAGTGGTACTCCGAAATGGGACCGTACACGCGAACATACTCCATACGCACTTCGGCAGACACAAGCTCTATGCTCCCGCTGACGAACTCGCCTTCGACATAACTCACGTTCGCGAAGCTGTGCCCGAAGTATTCGGCGTAGTTATCCTCTTGCAGATAGACATACTTGTTGAGGTCGAGATCGAAGAAGGCGTGGCGGTAAGAGATGCCGATCTCTGTGCCGTCCGAGAAGGAGAGATAGAGAATGGAATGCCATTCGCGCTCCATATCGGCATGATCGATATACCACATCTTGCCCGCTTCGTACTTACCCGTCTCATGGTTGAAGATGAGGATCTCGTCTTCGGCAGTGATTTCCTCGACAGGCTTTTGCGTACCGTCTGCGAGCATGATGAGCGTCCCCTCGACGATACAGCTTCCATTTGAACTCGTTGCCGTCAACTGCACCTGTGTTCCAGAACTTGGCATTGTGAAGGATCCCGTGGCATTATTCATGGGTCCATCCCCATTCTTACTATCATTTCCCGAGGCCGCATTAGTAATTGACCAAGACCAACTTGCTTTGTTCCGACCATTGTCCTGTGCCGTAGAGCTGATTGTATAACTTACAACTGTGCCCGACTTAATGTAGTAGGTGCCGTTTTCCGTGATCGTCTTCTGCTCCCCTTTCTCATCGGTGTATGTAACCGTAATTTTCGATTCACCCGTGAAATTCACCTTAAGCGTGGGTTTTTCTACCCACTTCGCGGTGAGGGTGAGCTGACCGTCAACAAACATGTCGCTTGTGATCCTTGTGACCTCGGTATCGCCGTTGTACCAACCCGCAAATTCGAGCGTTTCGTCGTCGGGGGTATAGCGTACGTCGATCAAGTCGTAGCTTTCCACATCCAAGACCTGATGGGTCGCTTCCTTCATGCTCTCGCCGCCCGCAGTGGCGAACGCATTTTCGCTCTTGTAGTACACCGTATTCAACCGATAGACGGCGGTGAATGCCGCGCTATCCTCGTCGATCACAGCCGTCCAATAGCCTTGAACGTCGGGATACTCCGTGCCGTTTTCGCGGTACACAGGGAAAGCAGGAAGCGCGCAGATCTGCCCTTCTTCGGCTTTCACGGTGTAGACTTCACCGACAGACGAACCGTCGGTAAGCGAGAATGTGACCTGTAAGCCGTAAAGCAACTTCGCGGAATACGTCCAACCGTCGCCCTCCTGCTGCCAACCCTCCACCGCGTGATCGCTCGTGAAAGTGACATCGTAGAGGTTCGCTTCGTAGACGGCTGTGAAGGTGAGCTTGCCTGCGGCGGTCTCGGTGAGCTGCCATTTGCCCGTGTAGCCTTCGGCATGCGCGCCCGAATAGACCATTGCGGGGACGGCGAAGATGTTGTTTTCAAGCCCTACCGTATAAGTATGACCCTCAACGGGGGTTCCGTCGGCGACGAAGGAGATCTGCGTGCCGTAAGGAAGTTCCTTTGTGCCTTGCAGATAGCTCTTTGCCTCCTCTTCGCAATCGGCAAATCCGTTCTCGGAAGTGAATTCGACCGCGTAGGAATTGACAGTGTAGACGGCTTGGATATTCATATCGCCCGTAACTTTTTCGTCGCCCGTGACGCGCTGACCATTATACATCCAATAGCCCGTGTAGCCCTCTTTTGCGGGAACAGCTACGCCATCGGGGAAGAGATCTTTGAGGCGGACTGTGTTGTCGATCGTCAATTTCGAGAAATCAATATCTACCTTGTCACATTCATATCTGCCTTCGTATCCTACGCGCACATTGTTCTTTTCATCTAACGTTTCACCCTTCTCATTTACATAGCGCACCGAGTATGTGGCAAGCGACACAACACGGCCGCCAAAGGTTGATATGGAGAGATTGTCGCCATAGGTGAAAGTCATTGTCAAGAGCAACCCGCCGAAATCTGCCAGGGGAGTAATTTGCGCTCCAAATACACTCAGATTGCTGAATGTGGCAGAGTTCATCGACTTACTGGAAAAAGTGCCGACATCGCTACCTTCTTCATAGGTGATCGTAATCTCCTCGGAGCCGCCCGGTGAATCACTCTTGGAACCATCCGTATTATAAAGCACATAATATCCCGTTGCTTTCTTTGAGATCCCAACTGTCCCGTAAATTTCCTCGCTCTTCATGCCGGCAGGAAGGCCGCCTCGAACTGTGCCTACAATAATATACTGTGTTGCGCTATCGCCGATCAAATTGTTTTGAGAGAAATTCGTGATCCCTACGGTGATATTCTCGATCCACATGGCGTAGAGGCTGACCGTGGATTCGTCGGCATTCTCACTTACGAACTCCTGTACGTTCGTCACGTTGCGCCACGTTGCGCCGTCTTGATACCACCAGCCGAGCTGTTGGATATCGTCGCGGGTCGTAGGCGCGAGCGTGAAGCTGCCGATTGCATAACTTCCGTCTTTATACTCCACCGTCTTGGAATAGAGCAGGGAAACGCTATCTTGCTTCTCGCTCCCCTCAAAGTTGAAGTCGCTGTAAAAAGTGACGTTCACGATGTTGTTCTTCCACTCGACGGTGAGCGTGCCGTCTTTGTAGCCGAATGCCGCAATGAGAGCGGAGTCGATTTGGCTGTACGCCGTCCCGTTATAGGTGTAGTCGACGAAATCGTAACCCGAACTTGCAAGTTTATCGAGCGTTTGGGCAGACGAATCGAAGGTGTAGGAATACGTCTTGTAGTAGCCGTCCTCGTCTTCTGCGAATCCCGATACGGGCTGTGCGCTGCGGACGGTGACGGTGTAAGTGATCGCTTCATAGCCTGCCTCGAAGGTGATCTTGCCGTCTTCGCCGATATCTTCTTCATTCAGCGTATAGGTACCCGAAAGCTCTTCGCCGTTCAACGTCCAGTAGGCGCGATAACCGTCTTTTGCGGGAGCCGCGGGGATCTCGCTCTCTTGAATGGTTTCACCGATATGGCGGTTGACGGTCTCTTCGCCGAAGACGACGTCGACGCCGCGCTCAGCCCATACTGCGGTGAGCACCATATCGCGGGCGACGTTGGGAATTTGGGTATAGGTCGTATTCGTTTCGTCACCGTCGAGAGTAAATCCGTTGAGGACATAGAGCTGCGTACCGTCGTTGAGCGTCGGGAGTTTCACTTCCGTATCGAAGATGAAGGAATAGGTCGCATAATATTGGCCGTCGCCCCTTTCTTCAAAGTTGAATCCGTCGAACGTGATCATATAATCGCTCACGAGAGTGACGGTGTAGGTATTGGGCGTATAGCTTGCCGTGACGGTAAACTCGGTGACATTGCCGTGCCTATCCCAAATCTCGCCGAAGGTCGCAAGTGTTTCGCTCCACTTCTCGAAGGAATAGCCCGTCTTTGTGTCATCGGTATCGGGATAGGGAATCGTCTCGCCGTACTTGCCCGTCGCGGTCTTCGTTGTGCCGTTCATATCGAAAGTAACGGTATATACGATGTCTTCGCATGCCGCAGTGAAAATCAGCTCGGCGCCGTCGCCAAGAGCGCGCAGGAATTCCCATGTGCTCGCAGACGTTTCGAGTTCATCGCCGTTAAAGGTGAAGCCGACGATACGCACCTTTCCGTCTGCCGCCGCAGGGAAGGCAAACGAGCTTGTGAATGTCCATTCCACTACCTTTCTCCAAATCCCGTCGGAGCCAAGTTCTGCGCCCTCGAACTGTATCTCGCTTTCGAGCGTGATGCGGTATGTATTGGGAGAATACCTTGCATAGACCGTCATGCCCGGTTTATAGTCCTCGGGAGCGATCTCCTGCCACTTCAACGTGTGCCCGAGATTACGGGAGAGCTGCTCTTCGGTAAATTCGGGATATTTCAAAGAGGTATAGAACTGCTTCGTCGTACGGTCGAAGAATATCCCCTGCGGCTCGCCGATCTTTTCGTCGCCGAGCATATAGGTGACCTCTGTGTATTCCCCTTCGAGATAGTTCTTCGCCGTCCAATCCGCGCTCTCGATGGCGTCCGCCATACCGCCGCGCATGGGCGTTTCGATATCCGTCGTCTTTCTCTCGACGCCTTCGTCCATAAGCCCCTGCGGATTGCGCAGCCGCAAAGCGCCCTCGACGTCGGCCTCCAGGATCCCCGCAAGGGAGACGCTCGTTTTCAGCCCGAGCGTGCGGATGAGCTTCTCTTGCAGCCCGAGGTCGACCGTGATCTCGTGAAGATCGACTTGGTTGACGTTCTTCGTGAGCGTCTCTCCGTTGATGACGAGCTGCCAGCTGTGATCGCCGTTCTCCGCAAAGTGATAGGAGCACTGCGTCACATAGGAGCGGAAGAGCGCGCCGAGATCGTATGCCTCGGCCGTCGTCGTTCCGCCGCCCGAGCTGCCCGAGATCGCGTCGGCGATCGTCGAACCGAAGTTGAACATGAAATTGATCTGTTCGAGCGCCGTCTTGGAGAAGTTTTCAAGCGGCATCGCGCGGTAGATGACCTCGGGCGCGGGAAGCGCTTTCCCGTCGCTATCCGTCGTAACGACGCGCTTGATGAACACCATGCCGCCGTTCAGCATGAAGTCGACTTCGGTATCCGCGTTGATGATATCGACGACCTCGTGGAGACGGGGCAGCTTATAGTGCAATTTCAAGCCGACCTTCGCGTTCTCATCGAAGATGACTTCGACGGCGAGATCTTGGATATCGTAGTTGACGAGGCTAAGCCCCGGAATAAAGCTGAGGTTCGCTTTGAGAGAGATCGAGCCGTCGATATAGAAGTTCTCTTCGCGGACGTAGCGAGCCGTTTCTGCGAAGGAATTTGCGCGCTGTCCGTCTGCGGTGACGCCGTGCGTGGCGGTGCGGGCGAGGGCGAGGAGAAGCTCGTCGACGCCCTCGATGAGGAAGTAATCTGCAACGTCGGCGGGTCTATCCTGCTCTGCGATCTCCTCGCGGCTGAACTCGAAGGTGAGATCGGTCTTCTCCGTCTTATCGCCGTTCCAAGCGTTTTCCACGCCGAAGAGGGTGAGGCGGGATACGCCTTCTTCGTCCGTTTCGGAGCGGAAGTTGAGAGTGAGACCGTCGAAGGTGATGCCGAAAACGTCTGCGGGGACGGTTTCGCCGTTCGCGATCGCCGCCGCGCCTTCCGCGGCTTGCCCGTCGTCCTTCAAAAGACTGTTGATGAGCGTTGCGATGAGACTTTCTCCGAGGCCGTTGAAACGGGCGACCATCTCCTCGTCGATCCACGGTCTGATGAGATATTCGTTTACATAGGTCACGGCGTCCAGCCCCGTCATCGCGGCGACGCTCGAAAGAATGGTCATCACTTCGTCGGCGGGGGCATAGAGCTTCAAGGGATCGTAACCCGTCTTGGTGGGATCTCCGATCTCGGAGACGGTGATGTAGAAGTCGAGCGTATCGTCTTCTTTGCCCGAAGGATCGACGTCCAAGATGAGGATATCGAGATAGAGGTTCTTCAAGGAATTATCCGACGTTTCGCCCGCTTCGAGGAAGAGCTTGAAGTGCACGAACAGCCCTGCGTTCACCCAGAGGTTGTTGCCGTCCATATCGATATGTACGGGGAAACTGCCGCCCGAGGCATATTGCATGTTGCCCGTAACATTATATTTGAGGCCGCTCGTGTACATGGCGGTGTTCGTGGAAGTCACGCTCCCGCCGATCTGCGCGGTGAGGGTCGGCTCGGCGACAAGGGCGACGGCGTCGCCGACGAAGCCGAGGATCTTCGTGAACTCGCTGAGCTGATAGAATTCGCCCGTAAGTTCGGGAATGGTCCCCTTAAAGACGGCGGTATCCACGCTCGCCGTGAGGACGGGCGCGCTCTTATCGCCGACGGTGAGCACGACGCCGAGAAGCCCGCGTTCTTCGTATCCCGTCTCGTCGAAGAGATCGATCGCGATCTTGCCGAGGGTGAAGCTCAAAAGCATTTCCTTCGCGTCGTCGGGTTTGAGCGCGGCGGGCGCAAGAAGCAAGCCGCCGCCCTCGTAGACAGCCCTTGCGGAAGCCGCGGCGCCCGCGGCCTCTTCGCCGCCTTTGAGGATGTCGATCAAATTGTTGAGCACTTTGACGACGCCTTCGAGCGACGTGATGAGTTCCGCTCTATCCGCCTTGCCCGAAATGTTCTCCTTCACCTTGCCGATCGTCGTCTTGACGCGCTCCACGAGCGCCTTGATGCCGTCGATGAGGTCGCCGATATCCGAGAAGTTGAATTCTATCCCGAAGCTGCCCACTTTGAGCTTAGCGTGCTCGCCGACGATGGAGAGTTCGAGAACAAGGTCGCCGACGCCGCCCTTCAAATAGAACTGCTTCTCCTCGTCTTCCCTCCAAGTGAATACGGCTTGCTCGACGACAATATTGGTATCGCCGAAGGAGAGTTCGCCCGCAAATTCGATCGCCTGCGCTTCGATGAGATCGACTACGCGCTTCACAATGGGCGTGATATCGTGATATTCGCCTTTTTCAGGCTCGGCGATCGTAATATTTTTCGTTGCGCCGTACAGCTCGGCGCGGACTTTATCGGGCAGTTCGAGCACGATCGAACCTTCCTCGATCGTGATCATCACGTTGCCGAGATCGAAATTCACGCCAAACGCGTTCAAGAGATCGGCGGTGGCAACGGTGATGGCAAGAGAATCGCTCTCGTCCGCGGCGGCCGCAAGCGTCTCTTTCAGTTCAAACACTTTGCCGAAGTTGAGGGTGAGCAGTCTTTCGAGGGTATCCATGTCCTCGTCGGAGAGCGCGATCGGCGCGATCCTGCCCCTCGCCTCCTTTTTCGCCTTCTCATCCTTGATGATACGGATGACTTCGGAGACGTTCGCCATGAGTTTGACGTTGTTCCCCGCTTGGAGATAAATGACGACGTCCTTTTCGTCCGTGCCGTCTGACCTATCTTTGAGCACATAGATGAGGTCGAGATCGACGGTGCCGATCGAGAGCGTCCCCTGCGCCATCGAGAAGTCCTTCTTGAATTTGAGGGAAAGCGTGAGCTTCTGCCCGCCGATTGTAGCGGTGAGTTCCGCCTGCAACGTGTTGGACGCGAAGATCTCCTTCACCATCCTGCCGTATTTGAATACGTCGATATACGACGAGAGATCTTTGGTATCTTCGTCTGTGAGCGCATCCTTTTCGCTCTTGGAGACGGAGACGTCGAGGGCGATATCCTTGCCCGAGGCGGAGGCGTCCGCCGAGACGGAGAACTTCTTCTCGGAGACGGAGAGGCCGACGCTTTCGAGCGCGAACTTTTCGCCGAGGAGAGACTGTACCTTTTCGCCGAGCAAGCTCATGAGCGCTTTGCCGCTTACAGAGAGCATGAGAACGCCGCCTTCCTCGGTAAGGGAGAAGGTATCGAAGCTCTCGAAGGAGATCGTCTCCGCCTCGGAAATGACCGCCACGGCATAGCCGAAGGCGATCGTCTCGGTCTTGCCCGCCTCGCTGCCGGAGACCGACGAGAAGACGCTCTTGAAGAGCGCGACGATATCCTCCGTCTTAGCCTTGACCTTCACGCCGCCGAGATCGAGATAGAGCCAGCCCTCCGTGTTGTCCTCGCCGTCGTTGCGGTTGTAGATAAAGTTGAACGTTTGACTTGCGCTGCGGTAGCCAAGCTCGATCGTGCCCTTCATGAAGGTGTTGCCCTCGACGACGTCGAGAGTAACATCGATCGTGAGTTCGCCCGCCTTGATCGTGACGCCGATCGCCTTCGCCTTAGAGGAGAAGATGGCAGACGCCCACTGCACATATTGCAGAACATCGGTGTAATTTTCCGCTCCCTCCCCTTCGTCAAAGAGAGGAAAAGCATCGTCGCTGCCCGTTGCGGTGATCTTTGCGCCGAGAACGGTGAGCGTGAGGCCGCCGTTCTTTTCCACTTTGACGGTCACTTCGCCGAGTTTTACGTCCTTCTTCAAGAGCTTGGAGAGAAGCTCCGTGCCCTGTACGGTGAGCGTGAGGGAATCTTTTTCGCCGCTCTCCGCAAGTTCAAAGTAATCGTCCAAATTGAGGGAGAGAAGGGTCTCCAACACGTCGAGGAGCTTGCTCTTCTGCTCTTCGGTGAGCGCGGCGGGCGCGGGCGTGTCTGCAACGGTGCGGACGGCGCGCGTCTGACGGGCGCGCGAAGTCTCTTTCTTCGTGAAGAGATCTTTAATGAGGTCGAGAAGCTCCTGCGACTGCGCCTTGATCTTCGCGCCGTCGAGGTCGAGATAGATGACGCCACCCTCGTCGTATGCGATACCGAGGCGGAAATCCATTCCGTTCGCGGTGACCTCGATATCTGCGCGCGCCTGCTTGCCCTTCATGTCGATGCAGACTTTGCCGTTGACTGCAACGCCCTTTCCATCGTCGTAGGAGACAGTGAGCGTGAGATAGTCGTGCTTGAACACGTTCACGAGGCTATCTACATACTCCGAAAGATCGGTGTAGTCCGCTTCGTTCAACGTCACAGAAAGCGGCTCTTGACTGCCCGAGACGGTGAGGTGCGCTTCGAGAACGGAGAGCGTGAGGCTGTCCTTTTGAAGCTGTACGCCGATATCGCCGAGTTTGAAGTCGCCGAGGGAGACTTTCAGCTTTTCGAAAAGCTGCGTGCCGTCGAGAAGGATGGTGAGAACGTCCTTTTCTTCGCTGAGCGCGATGAGGTCGTCGAAATCTTGGAAGAGATCGGCAAAGACGTCTTCGGGCATCTCCATGCTCGGCAGATCGCCCGTTCCCGAGACGCCGAGATAGCCGAGGATGAGGGCGACCGCCGAGGCGGTGTTCGCCTTGAACTTGAAATCGTCCTTCCCCTCTTCTCTTGCAAGGGTGAGATAGAGGAAGCTATCCTTGTAGATGAGATCGACATGCTTGTTTGCATTCTTGTAGCCGAGATTGAGAGAAGCCGTCGCCGTCTTATCCGTCGTATCGAAGAGAACCTTGCCCGCAAGGGTGAACTCGCCCTTCTGATAGGAGACGTCGACGGTGTAAGTGCGGTTGCGGAAGAGTTCCACCGCGAAGTCGAGATATTTTACGACGTCGATATAGTCCGCCTTGTTCTCGGGCGTATCGAATGTAATGGAAGTCGCCGCGGAAAGCGTCGCGTCGAGGGAGAATTTCTCCGCCGTGAGCGATATGCCGAGCTGCCCCTCTGCGATCTCCAACCCGATCTCCCCGAGCTTGATATCCGAGCCGAAAAGTTTCATGAGCTTTTCGCCGTCTGCTGCAAGCGAGAACGTGCCCTCTTCGCCGATGTCCACGCCGAAGAGCGAGCCTTCCGCAACGGCCGCCGCGATGCGCAGAGCGCGCGCCGCCGCGGGCTGTTTGTTTTGAAGTTTTTCGACGAGAGCTTTGATACCCTCGATACTCGCTTGGAGTTTGATCTCGCCGAGCTTGATATACAGGATATTCTCGTCCGCTTTCTCGTAGTAGAGGGTGAGCGTGAAGGACTTCTCGCCCGCCTTCAATGTGAGCGTGCCGCCCGCGAGCGTGCCGTCCGTTTTGATCTCGATGTCGCCCGAGGCAGAGATCTCCGTCTCCCCCGCCTGCACGGTGAGCTTTTCGATGTGGAGCTTCAAGTTTTCGGACTTGAAGAGTTCTGTGAGATATCCGACGTAGGTGACGACATCGGCGTAGTCGTCTTTCCCGTCCCCTTCGTCGAAGAGGGTGAAGGCGGTGTCGCCGCCCGTTGCGGTGATCTCCGCGCCGAGAACGGTGAGCGTGAGGCCGCCGTTCTTTTCCACTTTGACGGTCACTTCGCCGAGTTTTACGTCCTTCTTCAAGAGCTTGGAGAGAAGCTCCGTGCCCTGTACGGTGAGCGTGAGGGAATCTTTTTCGCCGCTCTCCGCAAGTTCAAAGTAATCGTCCAAATTGAGGGAGAGAAGGGTCTCCAACACGTCGAGGAGCTTGCTCTTCTGCTCTTCGGTGAGCGCGGCGGGCGCGGGCGTGTCTGCAACGGTGCGGACGGCGCGCGTCTGACGGGCGCGCGAAGTCTCTTTCTTCGTGAAGAGATCTTTAATGAGGTCGAGAAGCTCCTGCGACTGCGCCTTGATCTTCGCGCCGTCGAGGTCGAGATAGATGACGCCACCCTCGTCGTATGCGATACCGAGGCGGAAATCCATTCCGTTCGCGGTGACCTCGATATCTGCGCGCGCCTGCTTGCCCTTCATGTCGATGCAGACTTTGCCGTTGACTGCAACGCCCTTTCCGTCGTCGTAGGAGACGGTGAGCGTGAGATAGTCGTGCTTGAAGACGTTCACGAGGCTATCTACATACTCTGAGAGATCCGTGTAGTCCGCTTCCGCACCGCTTTGCAAACCAGAAAGTTCCCTGCTGCTGCCCGTGACTTCGCAGCTGACGCCCTTGACGGAGACATAGAGGAAGTCCGCGGCGATCTGCAAATCGACATTGCCGAGGTCAAAGTTTACGCCCAACGCCTTCAAGAGCGCGGTGCCGTCGAGCAGGACGGTGAGCACATTTACCTCCCCTTCCTTCTTTTCGCCGAGGGTGAGAAGTCCGTCTAAACTGACGTCGAGCGCCTTTGTAAGGCTCTGGAATTCGACACCCTCCGTCTCGGACAGCCCGAGATAGCCGGCGATGAGCGCGACAGCGCCCGCCGTCTTGGTCTTGATCTTATACGTTCCGCCGAGATCGAGGTAGAAGTACCCGTTCTCATAGACGAAGGAAGCCTCCTTCGCCGCGCTGTTATAAATGAGGATAAGGTCGCCCTCGACGATCTTCGACGTTGTATCGAAGGAGACGTCGGCTCGCACCTTGAACGTTTCATCCGCATAGGAAGCCGCGATCTTATAGGTGCGGTTGGAGAAGAGGTCGGCAAGGTCGCGGCCGTACTTCACGATGTCGATATAGCCGTCCGTCGGCGTCTTTTCAAACGTCTCGCCCGCGCGCACCGCAAGGGTGAGCTTCCCGCCGATGGCAGAGAGCGCGATGTGCCCCTTTTGATCGAGTTCGATTTTGACGTCGCCGAGGTCGAAGGAGGCGCCGAGCGCGGAGAGAAGTTCCGTCCCCTTCACGGTGAGGGAGAGCACGCCGCCCTCTTCCTCGGTGCGCTCGGTGAGCGCGAAGAATTTCCCGAGGTCGAAGGAGAGAAGTTTTTCGAGCACGGTGAGCGCTTCTTCGTCGAGCGGCGCGCCCATATCTTCGTCCGCTCTCGTGCGGCGCGTTTTCTCCCCTTGCGTCGCCTTTTCGTCGCTGCGCACAAGCTCCTTGATGAGGGAGAGCGCCTCGTCGACGTCTGCCTTGACTTTCACGCCGTCGATGGAAAGATACAAGGCGTTCTCTTCCTTAGAATAGAGAAGGAAAAGGGCATGATCGACGGGCTGATTTTCTTTGTTGCGGTAGGCAAGGGTGAGATCTCCCTTCGCCGCAGAGCCGTCGAGCATGATATCGACGGCGCCCGAGATCGTGAGATCCTCGCCGTTGTAGGCGACGTCGAGGGTGAGCGCCTCCGCGCCCGCAAATTCGTTGACGACGTTCAGATATTGCGTGATATCGAGATAATTTTCGGTATCCTTTTCAAACGCCTTGCCCGCGTGCGCCGTGATGACGGCGGAGCCGAGTTTGATCGTCGCCCCGTCGCCGTCCACGGCAAGGCGGACGTCGCCGAGGTCGAATTCCAACCCGAACAATTCGAGCAGTTTTCCGCTCGCGAGGGTGATGTGCAAGACGTCGTCCGATTCCCACAATTCGGGAATGAGTTCGGAGAAGTCCTGCGCAAACAGCGCGGAGAGCGCCGCCTCCGCTTCGATGTTGTTTTCGAGCCGAATGAAGTCGGAGAGCAATGCGGCGGCTTCCTCCGCATTTACAGAAAGGCGAAGTTGATCGACGCCGATGAAAATGTTCCCCTGCGTATAGAGGATATCCACCTTCTTGGAAGCGCTCTTATAGGAAAGAGTGAGCGCCGCCGCCACGTCGAAGGTTTGCAGATCGAGATCTGCTTCTCCGCCGATCGTAAGCCCCGCGATCTCATAGGAGAGGTCGGCATGCAGGTAGCCGCTGCGGTAGATTTCGATGAGCGTCTCGGCATAGGGCACGATCTCCGCATAGCCCGCCGTATCGAAGGAGAAGGCGTTCCCCTTTGCGATCTCGACGGTCGCGTTCATCGCGCTCACGCCGATCCTGCCGCCGCCCACGGTGAGTTCGACGCTCCCGAGATCGAAGTCAAGCCCGAGCGCCGTGAGAAGTTCCGTCCCCGCGACGGTGAGGCGGAGCGTTTCCTCCTCTTCGCCGAAGGAGAGAAGCTCGGAGAAATCGAGGGAGAAAAGCTTGGAGACGAGATCCGTCGCGTCGCCGCTCTCGGGGAGATCGACGAACTGCCCGACAAGCTCGACAGCGCCCGCCGCGTCCGCCTTGATATGCAGCCCGTCTACCGTGAGATAGAGCGCACCGTTTGCATAGATCGCGTCCAGCGTCTTTTCCGATCCCGCATAGGAGAGCGTGAATTGCGCTTTGGCGGAAAGGGAGCGGATATCGAGATCCAACCCGCCCGAAACGGAGAGCGTATCCGAAGAATATGTAACGTCGGCGTGCAAAAAGCCCCCCGCGACAAGCTCTGCGATCTGCGCGGCATAGGGAAGAAGATCGGTGTAACCTTCCGCCGTTCCCGCCTCAAAGGGATCGCCCGCCGTAAGGGAGAGGGTCGCTCCGAGCGCGCCGAGCGCAAGGGAGTTGGGCGTAGCCGTCACGGAGAGGTCTCCGAGGTCGAATTCCAGCCCGAGCGCGCCGAGCAACTCTGTGCCGCGCACAAGGATGCGGAACGCGCTGTCCTCCTCCCGCGAGGAAAGGTTCGCCGCGAACTCCTCCGAAAGAACGGTGGAGACGAGCTTGCCGAGATCGAGGGAAAGCCCTTCGCCAAGATCGGGCAGATCCGCATATTGTTTGATCAGTTCCACCGCGTCCGCAACGTTCGCCTTGATCTTGATCCCGTCGAGATCGAGGCAGACGTCGCCCTCCCGATAGAGGAAGCGGAGCGTTTTGGAAGCCTCGCCCGCGGGCAGGGAAACTGTGAGCGATCCCTGCACGGCAAGGGGCGATTTTGCGATATCGACGGCACCCATGACCGAGATATCCTTGCTGTTGTAGCCGATATCGAGGCGGAAGAAATCGGAAGAGAACACATCTTTCAGCCCCGCGATGTAGGGCATGAGTTCGGGATAAGCCGCCTTCTCCTCTTCGCCGAGCGCGGCGATCGGGGTGCCGCCGAATTTGATCACGGCGCCGATCGTCTGCCCGCCCGCCTCAATGCGCGCCTCCGCGCGGTCGAGGGTGATCTTTTGCTCCCCGTCGATCGCAAAGTAGAAGTCCACGGGGATATCGAGACCGAGCAGCGGGAGCACGGAATGCAGTTCGGCGGAGGTCTCGGAAACTATGAACTGCCCCTCGCCGAGCGCAGCAAGCAGCGCGTCGGTATCCAAGCCGCCGCCCGCTTCCCCCTCGGAGGAGGAAGTAAAGAAGCCGACAAGCTCGCCGAGCGAGAGGGAGACCTTCAAATCGCCGTATTTGACGTATGCCTTCCCATTTTCTATCCAAATGTTGAGCGCCCCCAACCCCACGCGCGCTTCAAGCGCGTTGAGATCGAAGGCGGAAAGATCGGTCTTGCTGAGATCCAAAAATGCGGTCGCACTCTGTTTTTCGCCGTTCACCGTGAGGTCAAGCGTGAGCGCGGAGGGGTGGGCGAGCAGCCCGCCGAACGCCTCGGCAAGGCAATTCACCGCGGTGATCTCTTTCTTGGGCGGCGCAACGTCGATCTCCGCGTCCGCCCAATGTTGGAAATAGTCCTCATACGCCGTCGGGAATTCGAGATCGTTTCCGTATTCGTATTCCGTCTTGCCCCATGCCGTGCAGGGCGCATTGATGGGGCCGTATGCGGCGCTGTATGCCTCGGAGACCTCCGAAGCGTAGGTGACCCAATTCTCGTCGAAAATAAAGGAGACCGTGAGCGAGGAGAACGTGGGCGCTTCGGGAAGCCCGCCCGTGAAGATCATCTGGTTGATGTAATAGGCGTTCGCGCCCTTTACGATCTCGTTGCCGTTCTCGTCCGTCTCCGTCCAGTTCTTCGGGTTCATGACGAAGGTGACTTTGAAACGGCCGTCGTCGAGTTCCACAACGTCGGCAGATTCTACCGTTCTTCCTTCGATGACATAGACGCTGAGTTCATATGCGGGAAGTCCGTTCTGCGACTTGAACCCGTCTTCGCCCGAGATCGTCATACTGCTGTACGGCTCCCCCGTGCTCCACTCCGTGTCCATTCCGTTGTATGTAGAAGGACCACCCACGGGCTTGCGCCAGATCACGCGGTCCTGATCCTTCAAATAGCAAAATTGGCTCGCGGAGTTCACGAGCGAGCTTGTCGTAAGGTCGGCGGAGAGAAGCATGCCGTCCTTGTAATATTTATACGTCTGAACGTCCTGTTCGACGACGGTGTTGACTTTGCCGTGGTATTCGCCGTTCCAACGCGTCTGCTGCGCGAAGTTCCAATTCAGACGAGCGAAAATGCCGACCGCCGTATAGCCGTGCGGATCCTCGGCGGCAAGCGTGGACGTTTTCAAATTGATATCGGCGTCGTCGCCGCCGTTCGGATCCACCGCATATCCGTTGTATTGGTCGATGGAGAATTTCTCGCCCTCCTCGACCCTCGTCATGACGGACCCGTATTCGAGATCCACCGCGTTGCGATCCGCCGTCTTCGTGAATGCGGCGATGATGCTCCCTCCCGCCACGCCGACGACGGCGAGCGCGGAAAACACGGCGACGAATTTCATACACGCGCCCCAATGCCTGTCCCTCGTGGCGACGGTGTACTGGGTGTAGGTGACCTTATTCGATCTTCTTCTTACTCTGCGGCTCATGATCCCTCCTGCTTTCTCCCCTTTCGTCTGTCATACTTTTTTCGGCGGAGAAATGAATGGTGTAATAACATGATATGACACTATTTTATCATAGCTGTGATAAGATGTCAATGATTTATATGACATTTTTAGAAAAGATATGAAAAATTCCACCCCGTAGGGGGTGGAACATGCTTTTTCGCCGAAAATCAGCGATCTTCGTTCATGAGAGCGCGCACCAAATGCGGTTCGAGGGGGTGCGCGGCGAAGAAATCGCGCGGGGGATCGCCTTCGGAGGAAAACTCTCCCGCGATCCTGCCCGCCCGAAGAACGACGGCGCGGTGCGAGAGGATCGCCGCCTCGTGCACGTCGTGCGTGACGAACACGACGGTCTCCTTCCTCTCCCGCCAGAGCGACGCGGTGAGTTCGATGAGCGATCTCTTCAACGAGAGATCCAGCGAGGAGAACGGCTCGTCCATTAAAAGCACGTCGTGCGGGTAGAGAAATGCCCGCGCAATGGCGACGCGCTGTTTCTCTCCGCCCGAAAGGGAGCCGGGCAGGCTCTTTTCCCTGCCTGCAAGCCCCACCCGCGCGAGCGCTTCGCCGATCTTCCCCCACGCGCTCTTGGGGAGCACAAGTTTGAGGTTGCCCTCCGCGGTGAGGTTGGGGAGAAGTTTCGCGTCCTGAAAGAGATACGAACACGCCCTTTCCCCTTCTACGCTCCCCTCGTAGGGGGTAAGCCCTGCGAGCACGTTGAGAAGGGTCGTCTTGCCCGCCCCGCTCTCGCCGAGCACCGCGGTGATCTTCCCCTCTTCGATCTCCAACGAAAGATTTTCGAGCGCGAGCCTTTCGCCGTACCGTTTGGTCACGTTCGTAAGTTTCATCGCCGCCACCTCACGATACATTTTCTCGCGAGCGCGCCCAAGCCTTCGAGCAGAAATCCGAGGAGGATGACGACGATGGTGAGCGCGAACAGGCGCGGAATATTGGGATAGTTGACTTGCGCCTGCTGCATGAGGTAGCCGAGACTGCGCATGGTGAGCGAGAGGACTTCGCCCGAGACGGTGATTTTCAGCCCCATCGAGAGAAGAGGCCCGCCCTGCGCCAAAAGCTCGGGCGCGACGAGGGGCAGGTACATCTTGAAGATCTTCCGCGATCTCGGTACGCGGAATGCGGCGGCGAGGTCGCCGTACTCCTTCCCCACTTCGTCGATCGCCGCGAGCGCGGCGGCGTACACGGCGGGAAGCAGCACGAGCAGGGTGACAATGGCGGGCGCGACCGTCCGATTCGTCCAAAGGACGATGAGCAGAATGACCGCCATCGTCGGCACGGTGCGCAGAACGGAGACGACGGGCGCAAGAAAGGCGCGAAGGCCGCGGCTCAGGCTCGCGAGAACGGCGAGCAGGATCCCGAGCGCCGCCGAGACGAGAAAGGAAATCAGCGTGCGGAGAAGCGTTAAGCCGAACGCGCGCCAAAAGAATGCCTCGGAAAGAAGGCGCGCCGCCTCCGCAGCGGTATCCCAAAACGAGGGCATCAGATATTCGTTCCCCACCGCGAAGTATGCGACGGCCCACAGAAGAAGGAGGGACGCCAGCGCGAGAAGGGAATAGATGAGCGAGATGACGGAATTCTTTTTCACGTTTGCAAGTTTATGCCTGCGCCGACGCTTTCACCTTTGCGCTCGCGGCGGGTTCGGGGCAGAGAAAGTAGTCGTAATCGCCCGCAAGCGTGACTGCCGCGGCGTCTACGGCGATCAGGTTGACCTTTCGGTCGTCGAAAACGTCGTCGGTTTCCGTGATGATCTTGTAGGGGACCTCTTCGCGCTCCAAGACGAGGCGAAGGGTAAGCCCGGGGATGTTGGGGAGCTGGACGACGCCGATCTTCATGCCGACGAGAAGCCCGAGATCGTCTGCACTCTTGATCGTCGGCTTGTCGGTGCGCGTGGAGAGCAGGAACATGTTCCCGTGCGTGACCGTTCCGAGCAGCTTGTAGTTCTCGCCCGAACCCAAGAGATTGACGGCGAGATTGAGGGGAAGAATGCAGAAGTCCGCCTTCCTATCCCCGTTGACGAGCGCAGAGAGCTGCTGGGGCGCGGCAGCGACGATATGATAGGAGAAATTCCCCCCGTTCGCGATGGCATTGGCGAGGGAGAGCGCGGGCGCGCCGTCGGGCGCATAGACGGTATACGTCTCTTCGGATCCCGCGGCGGAAGCCGTTCCCGACCAGAAGAAGGAATCATCGGGGATCGCCGTGAGGAAGGCGCTGTCCATTGCGCGGACGCGGGAGACATAGTCGAGGATCTCCCCCTTGCCCGCCGCGGCAGGCTGATAGCGCACGGAACAGTTCGCGATCACCTCGGCGGTGAGATTTTTGGCGTTGAAGGAGCGCGCCATATCGGGATCTTCGTAGCACCCGTCGAGCAGGCTAACGATCTGCGAAGGCTGCGCCGAGGCAAGATAGGCTGCGCTTCCCGCCATATAGCTTTCGAGCGCGGCGACCGCGGAGGGATCGCTTTCGATCACGGAGGACTTGGCGACGAGCACCGCCTGCGGATAGCCCGCCTCCCCGTAGAGCGTTTGCAGATTTCCCGCAAACGCGAGTTGTGCTTCCCCTGTTTTCGGCGCGCCGCAGGCACCCATGCCCGCGATCGAGGCGCCGAAAAGCGCCGCGGCAACAATGCCGCAAAGTATTTTTTTCATGTTGACCTCCTGTATGTCCGTTAAAATTTACTGAACAAAGTTTTTGCCGTTACGCCGTCTATAAGCCCCAATTTTCCCGTGAGGGCGTTGATGGCGGCGCTCGGCGCGTCGAGCACGACGCAGATGACGGAGACCGCCTTCGCATGATAGGGTATCCCCATCCTTCCCACGATATATTCTCCGTATTCGGACAAAAGAGCATTCACGCGATCCGCGCGCTCGCGCTTTTCCACGATGACGGAGAGCACTGCGATCCGTTTTTCTTCCATAAAAAAATCCCCCTTCACCGCAAGGCAAAGGGAGAAACCGCGCACCGCAGTGCGCCTTCGTCTCTGTATGTTTGCCCCTTTGCGGTCAGACCCCTCTTTCCGTTCAGGTCGCATGTATTATATCACAACGCACGGCTGTGCGCAAGCGTTTTTCTATATTTTATTTCTATCTTACCGCCGTTTTTTCCGAAGAATGAGGAAGGCGCCGAGACCGAGCAACGCCCCGCCGCCCAGTACGCTCAATAAAATGACGGCGAGCCGCGTGCTCGGAGAAAGCCCTTCCCCCGCCGCCGCGTTCGCGGCAAGATAGTCCTCTTCGGAGCGCGCGAGCGTGAAGCTCAGATCGTCGATGGGAAGAGAGGTGCGCGAGCAGAGATACCCTTCTTCCGTTTTCTCGAACGCGAGCGAACTGCCCGCAAGATAGAAGGGCGTTTTGATCTCGATCTCCAACTCGTGGAAGTTCTCCCATCTCCTCGACGGCGAAAGCTGATATTCGTATCGATAGATGGGTCCCTTTTCGCTGAACGTCGGCAAAAGGGGCGCCGTCACGGTATTGACGAACCGCTCGTGCGCGCCGATCTCGATAGAATACTCGCACCAACTGCGAAACAGAAGCCCGTTCAAAAGGAACTTGGGAATGTGCAGCACGCCGTACTCGTCGCATTTATGGTTGAAAACGTCGATCAGCCCGTTATACCAATCGTGTTCCGAGATAAAGGACGGGCGAAGCGCCTCCGCAAACGCCGCGAAGGTCTCCGTGCTCTCGCCGAATGGCAAAAATGAAGCGCCTTCTTCGGACATGGTATCCTTCGGATCGCTCGAAACAGATATTTCCAACACCTCTGCGGGCGCGCCGATCGAATAGATCGTGAACTCCCCTTCCGCGGCCTCGCTCGTAAAACAAAGTCCGAGCGCGCCGTTTTCAGGCTCCGCCGCGGCAAAGTCGCTGAGCAGAACGCGGGTGCGCGCGCTGTTGTAGCGAAGGAGCAGGCGGTAGTACGTCTCCCCCTCCGCTTCGCTGCGGAAAGAAAAGGTCTGCGCCGTAACGGGCAGTTCTTCGGTATAGAATTCGTCCTCGCGCTTTTCGTCCGCGATGCGGGCGGCGTCTTTCTCCGCCTCGAACTGCCCCGTCTGCTGATAGGTATGGCGCAGGGCGTATGCAACATCGCCGCCGTTCGCCTGCACGCGATACAGCCCGCCGCCGTTTTCATTGGCAGTGAGCGTCGAAAAATACGAACAGGACTGCTCCATCGGCAGATACAGCAGGAGCTGCCGCGCGCTGTCCGTGGGATTATAGAATGTGTATTCTGCCCGCACGAAGGAAAGATACGTCTCCGGCGACGAGGGATCGGGGAAATCGGAGACCGTGAGAAGAAGGGATTCCTTCTCCAATTCCACCGCCGTCTTTTCTCTGACGATGACGTCGCAGTTATCCGCGCCCTCCCAATAGACGGAACCCGCCGAAGCCTCGGTTTTCAGCGGAGCGAGCGCCGCCGAGGAAAGCGGGATCGCAAGCAGTACCGCGCCGATCTTTTTATTCATTGCACCTCCTCTTCCGCCCGTTCAGGCGGTTCGTCGGGCGGGAGCGGGAACTCCACCCAAAAACAACTGCCCTTTCCGACCTCGGAATCGACGCCGTAACGACAGTTTTCGAGAATCAAAATATTCTTTACGATGGATAGCCCCAGCCCCGTTCCCTTGACGGGCCGCTTGTGCGTCTCCTGCATGCGATAGTAGCGATCCCAAATGGAGGAGAGGTTTTCGGCGGGGATCCCCTTGCCCGTATCGCGGACTTCGAGGCGCGTCGCTTTGCTTGCGGCAAAGAGGCGGATCTTCACCCGTTTATCCTCCCCCGTGTAGTTGACGGCGTTGCCCACGAGATTGTAGACGACCTGTTCGATGCGCGCCCTGTCCGCAAAGGCGTAGCGCTCCTCCTCCACCTCTGTTTCGAGAACGTAGCCCTGTTCTGCAAGAAAATCGAAGCGGGCGGCGATCTTATAGACGAGTTCGGAGAGATTGAACACCGCCGCGGCCTGCGCGCCCGCGCCCGCTTGCAGGCGGGAGAGATCCAAAACGTCGGTCACAAGCGCGGCGAGACGGTCGGTTTCGTCGATGATAACGCGGGCATGGGTATCCCGTTTTTCCTTGTCGTCGCCCGAGATCTCCAAGATCATCGAGGCATATGCCTTGATCATGGTGAGCGGCGTTTTGAAGTCGTGGGAGACGTTTGCGATGAGTTCCTTTTGAATGGCGTCTGCCCGCGAGATCTCCGAACTCGCGTAATCGAGCGCGTCTGAAAGCTCGCTGATCTCCGAGCAGAAGTAGTTTTTCCGCGCATTGACGTTAAAGTGCCCGCGCGCAAGCTCCTTCGCCCGCGCCGTGACTTCGGTGACGGGCCTCGTGATGAGCATCGCGACGAACCCGCTCGCGACGAAGGCGAGCACGATGGCGATGAGCGCGGAGGCAAGCGAGAGCCACCTCAGGCTGCTTTCCAGCGTGTCGATCCTCGAAAGCGAACCCGAGACATAGAGATAGCAGCGGGTGCCCTCCAACATAACGGGTTTGAGGTAGATGAGCGAGGTATCGCTGTGCACGATCGCCTCCGTCTCCCCCGCGTCGAAGCGGTCGGCGATGATCTCGGCGATCTCGGGGTAGCGTTCGCCGCTCTTCCCGTCCCGGTCGAAGGCGGAGCCGTCGGCGAGGAGAAAGCGGATGTTGACGTCGAAGTCCTCTTCCAGCGCGGGAAGCTGCCGCCAGACGGCGCTCCCATCGCCCTCTTCGAGGAATTCCGAGGCGCGCGCGCCCGCTTCCTTCATGGCGTCGAGCGTTTCGTCGCGATATCGCTGCCCGACGAACAGGCTTTGTACGGCAACAAAGAGCAGAATGAGCACGAGCGCAAACGCGGAGAATGCAAACCACAGAATGAGATTCAGGCTCCTGCCCGCGCCCGCTTGAAACTTCCTTTCGCGCCGCATGGTCATCCTTCAAACTTATAGCCGAGGCCGCGCAGCGTCACGATGAACTTGCGGTATTCTTTGAGATTGGAACGGAGCATCTTGATGTGCGTATCCACGGTGCGGTCGTCTCCGTAGAAGTCGTATCCCCACACCTTGTTGAGAAGGCGCTCCCGCGTGAGCGCCACGCCCGCGTTCTGCACGAAATAAAAGAGAAGCTCGTACTCTTTGGGGGTAAGCTCTGCCTTGACGCCGTCTACATAGACGTTGCGCCCCGTGATATCCACTTTCAGCCCCTCGAATTGGTAGACGTTCTCCGTCTTGCCCGCTCCGCGGCGGATCACGGCGTGGATGCGCGCCATCACTTCCTTCGGGGAGAAGGGCTTGGTCACATAGTCGTCGGAGCCGATCTCGAAGCCGAAGAGCTTATCGTACTCCTCTCCCCGTGCAGAGAGCATGATGACGGGCACCTTTGAAAATTTACGGATCTCCTTGACGGCGGAGAACCCGTCGAGGCGGGGCATCATGACGTCCATGAGCACTGCGTCGTACTCCCCCGCGCGGCACATGGAGACGGCTTCCATACCGTCTTGCGCTTCGTCTGCCGTTCCGCCTTCAAATTCAACATATTCCCGCAGGACGGCGCGGATCATCTCCTCGTCGTCCGCGATCAAGATCTTCATGGCACTCCTCCTCTCTTTGATTCTATCTCCCCGACGTATTGCGACGCTGAAAGACAGATGAAAATTCTGTGAAAGTTATACGTTGATTATATCATATTCCACGCGCGGGCGCAAGAAAAAATTTCCGAACAAAAGTTTCTTAAAATAAAGAACAAACGTTTGACTTTACGGCGGGAAGGCGGTATAATGGGGACATGATCTCTGAGGAAAAGCTGAAAATCTTGACGGAGAGCGCGAAATACGACGTCTCGTGTTCCTCTTCGGGGAGCGGGCGGAAAAACGGCGGCGGAATGGGAAACGGGTACTTCTCGGGGTGCTGTCACTCCTTCACGCCGGACGGGAGGTGCATCTCCCTCTTGAAGATCCTGCTCTCCAATGACTGCGTGTTCAACTGCAAATATTGCATGTCGCGCAGCGATTGTGACGTGCCGCGCGCGACGGCGACGCCCGAGGAGATCTGCGAGCTTGTCGTGGACTTCTATAAACGGAACTATATCGAGGGGCTGTTCCTCTCCTCCGCCGTCCACCGCTCGCCCGACTATGCGATGGAACAGCTCCTTCTCACCGTGAAAAAACTGCGCACGGAGTACGGCTTTTACGGCTATATCCACTTGAAGGGGATCCCGCATGCCGACGAGCGCATCGTGCACGAGGCGGCGCTCTATGCCGACCGCATGAGCTATAACATCGAGCTTCCCACCGAGAAAAGCCTCAAACTGCTCGCGCCGCAAAAGAGCAGAGAGAGCGTGCTCCTCCCCATGAAACAGCTGCAACGGGAGCGCGATCTCTTTCGGGCGGAGAAGCGCAAGGGGCGCTTCCTCCCCGCGGGACAGACGACGCAGCTGATCGTGGGCGCCAGCCCCGAACGGGACGGGCAGATCCTGCGGCTGGCGCAGGGGCTTTATCGCGGCGCGGGGCTGAAACGGGTATATTTCTCCTCCTATGTGCCCGTGGTGCACGACGCCCTTCTCCCCGACCGCCCCGCGGGAGAACTCAGGGAACATCGGCTCTATCAGGCGGATTGGCTGCTGCGGTTCTACGGATTTTCGGCGGAAGAGATCGTCGAAAACGACGGCGATCTTCCCCTCGATCTCGATCCGAAATGCGCGTGGGCGCTGCGCAACATGCAGTTCTTCCCCGTAGAAGTGAACAGCGCGCCCGCCGAGACCTTGCTGCGGGTGCCGGGGATCGGGACGCGGAGCGCGCAGAAGATCCTCGACGCGCGCAAATATACGCGGCTCGGCTTCGACGCGCTGAAAAAAATGCGCGTCGTCTTGAAGCGCGCAAGGCATTTCATCACTGCGAACGGGAAATTTTACGGGAGCGGCGACGAGACCGCCGTGCGCGGACTGCTCGCGGCGGGAGAGGGTCAGCCCGTCCAGCTCTCGCTCTTTGAAAACGAAGCGGCGCGTTCCGCGCTCACGGGGGAATTATGATCTATTTTTACGACGGCTCGGCAGACGCCTTTCTCACCGCCTTCCTTCTCGCCTATCCCGATGAGGACGCGACGCTCACTTCGGGGGGAAAACAGCTCGCGATCGGGCAGGAGACGGCGTTCGTGCGCGCCGACCCCGCGCGGGCGGAAGCGGCGCGCAAAAGGCTGGAACAGCTCGATAAAAATTGCATGCACGATCTCGACATGCTGCTGCGGAGCGGAGACCATACCCGCGACATGGTGGCGTTCAATTACTTCAAACTCATTGCAACGCGGGGGTGCCCCGTGCGGAAAATGCTCGCCGAGGACGCGGTGATCGCCGCCGAAGAATGTATTCGGCGCGTGGAGTTCGAGATACACCGCTTTCACGGGTTCCTCCGCTTTATGGAGAGCGCAAGCGGCGCGCTCTATGCGCCCGTTTCCCCCGACAACGATATCTGCGATCTGCTCGTTCCGCACTTTCGCGCCCGCCTGCCGCGCTTCCCCTTCGTCATTCACGACGTGCGCCGAAAAAAAGCCGCCGTCTATGACGGCGAAAACGTCTTTCTCGCGCCCCTCGAACATGCGGAAGTCGCTCTCACCGCAGACGAGACGGCATGGCAAAATTTATGGAAAAAATACTATAAGAGCGTGAACATCCCCTCGCGCGAACGGCTCAAACAGATGCGCGGCTATATGCCCGTGCGCTATTGGAAATTCATGCCCGAAAAAAAGGACGGTTAAACGCGTTCGAGCCGCGCCCGAAGCATTCCGAGGTGGAGCATGCACTCCTCCCGAACGAGCGATACGACGCGCGCCGCATGGGGATTTTCCACCGCTTCAAGAATGTGTGCGTACCGTTCGAGCGAAGCACGTTCGAGGCGGATATCGGCGTCGAGCATGGCGGGAAGCGACTTGGCATAGTCCACGCCCGACGCGGAAAAGTACGAGACGGGATAGGGCGGACACGCCGTGAATACGGGGTTCGCGCCGAGATCGCGCACGAGCGCGCCGAGAATGTGAAGATGGCGGAGTTTTTCCGCCGCGATCCGTTCAAAGAGCGCCGCTTCCTCTCCCGAAAGGGCGATCGCCTGATAGGTATATTGCAAAACGGCGGTGAGGACGCCTCCCCTTCCCGCATAGGCGGGCGTGATCAGGCGGAGCGCCTTTTGGTCCTTTTGGATCTCTTTTGCGCAAACGCACACATCGCTCATACTCTCTCCTTCTCTCTATGCTATGCCGCGAAAACGGAACGTGTGCGAAGGGAGCGCCCCATTGCGGGGCGCTCCCTTGAATTTTCTCTATTTCAGCGTCGTAAAATTTTTCACGCGGGTGATGCGGAACGTGAAGATCGCCTCCCTGCCCTGTTTCCCCTGCCGCGTCGTGAGAAGAAATCCGCCGTCCGTTTCAAAATACTCCTCTGCAACGCGCTTGAAATCGGCGATCGCGGCGCGGCGGGAGGCGTCGTTCATCTCCGCTTTATCCTGTTCGAGCATGCGCGCAAGCCGCTTTCTTTCCGGTTCCTTCACCGTTTCCACCTGCCGAATAAGCGTTTTTCTTCCGCGTCCCCTTCGATATAGTAGTCCGCAAGACGGCGGAAGGCGCGGGAACGCTCGGAGATATTGTCGAGAAAAAATGCGTCCTCCTCGGGCACGACGGCACGGACGGGCAGCCTGAGCGCCGCCGAGATCTCCTCCGCGGAGAGGATCTCCCCCTTGCGCGCCATATCCCGCCGCACGAGATTGACCACCAACCCGATCTCGCGGAAATGATAGCTCGCAAGGATCCCGGAGACCCTGTCGGCGTCGCGCATGGCGGAGATGTGCGGCGTGGTGACGAGAAGCGCCTCTTCCGCGCAGGACGCGGCGCGGTGAAAGCCTTCGTCGATCCCCGCGGGGGAGTCGATCAAGATATAGTCGAAGCGCGGGGACAGCGTTTCCAAAATAAGGCGGATCGCCTGCGGAGAGACATAGCGATCGGAAATTTTATTGCTCGCGAGCGAGGAGAGCGTGGGATAGCGGGGATGGCGGACGAGCGCTTGCCTCGCGCGGCACCGCCCTTCGATCACATCGACGATATCGTACACCGCTAGCTGTTCGACGCCGAGCACCACGTCTGCGTTGTTCAGCCCGAAGTCGAGGTCGCAGACGACGACGCGGTACCCCTTCCGCGCGAGATGAACGCCGAGATTGCAGCAGACCGTCGTCTTGCCGACGCCGCCCTTGCCGGACGTCACCACGATTTTCCTTGCCATATCCCCTCCCGCGCGCGACTTTGTTCTATCATAACCCGTTTTCAACGCGGTTTTACGGGAATTTTTGTCGAGCGGGGGAAATTCGTGCCCTTTTCCCACAAAAAAATCGGAGCCGAAGCTCCGATCTTTACTTGTTCATGAGACGTTTCAGATAGTTTTCGTACTCCTCTTCCGTAAGTTTTCTGACCTTTTTCTTTGCCATGACCCACCTCGCATTCGTGATATGCAAAGTATGGGCGTTGCGAAGAGGTTTTATTCTCTTTTCACTCCGTACGAAGGGCGATGACGGGATCTTTCTTCGCCGCCGCCTGCGCGGGGATGAGGCCGGAGATGAGCGTTAAAACGACGCTGACGCAGATCATGATGAACGCCGTGAGCGGGGCGAGCGACGCCATGCCCGCGATGCCCGTGAAATGGAACAGAACGGCGCTGATGATCGCGCTCAAAATGTAGGCGACGATGACGCCGAACACGCCCGAACCCAAGCCGATGATGAAGGTCTCCGAGTTGAAGAGGCTGCGGATATCCCTCTTGCGCGCGCCCAAACTTCGCAAAACGCCGATCTCTTTGACGCGTTCGACGACGGAGACATAGGTGATGATGCCGATCATGACGGAGGAGACGATGAGCGAGATGGCAGTGAATGCCACGAGCACGTAGGAGATGAGGTTGAAGATGGTCTCGATCATGCCCATGAGGACGCCGACCTGATCGGTGTAAGTGATGTTCTCGTAGGGACCGCCGTTGGCGGGATAGAGGGGCGCCAATTCGGGGTGTTCCTCCCGCCACGCCGCATTGCGGGCGTCAACGGTGTCGTTCCATGCGTCGAGGTAGTCTTTGATGTGCTGTTTCCCCTCGAATCCCGAGGGATAGATGGAGAGTTCGGAGACCTCATTGCTCGCGCCGAGGAAATGCAGGGCGGGATCGAGCGAGTAGGTGAAGTACATGTTGAGCTTTTCGATACCATTGGGGTCTTCGATGACGACATCCACGAAGGAATCGGCGACGACGCCGACAAAGTCCTCTTTCTCCAACTCCTTATTGGGGTCGAGCAAGCCGAGCTTCGCAGAGACGTTATCGGACAAAGTCTTCCCCGTTCCCGCAGGGATATCTGCAAAAATCGTCCCCTGTACTCCGTCCGAGGAGGCGATCCCCTGCAAGAGCTGCTCGAACAAGGTCGGCCCGACCATGTTCACGATCCCCTGCCAATAGGAAGCCGCGGCTTTATCGGGCAGCGAAAAACTTCCGCCCGTCGAACCCTGCATTGCGGAAAACGCGCTCGCGAGCAATGCCTGCGAAATTTTAACAAGATTGTCGCGCCCGAACGCGCTGTACTGCCCGTTCAGATAGGAAGCGGGCGAAAAGTAAAGCTTCAATCCTTCGTATCTTTCCCCGAGAAGATCGGTAAACCATTCGGGCACCTTTGCATCGTCGCTGCTCATCCATTGGACGATCTCGGAATTTTTATTGTGCTCGATGTAGTGATCGATCGTCGCCTCGGGGAAATTCAAGCCCTCTTCGAGGCAGCCGTAGGAAAAGCCTTCTTTGAGGCGGAGGATCGCCGTGATCTTGAAGCTGATGCCCTGCTCGCCCTTCTCGTCCTGCACCGCGGAGGTGAAGTCCTGTTCGGCGATCTCGCCTGCGCGCCCGTTGCGCGAAACATACTCAAAGGGATAACTGCTATCCTTTCCCTCGAAGCGGTCTGCCTCGTCATAGGAGGAATTGGCGCGATAGAGCGCGTCGCTATAATACAGCATGTACTGCTGCTCGGTGATACGGGAGAAATCGAGGCGCTTGTTTGCCTCCGCGGGGGTAAGCCCTTCCTCGTCCTCCGTGACGGCGGTCGCGCTCGTCGTGGCTGCCGTCTCCAATTCTTCGGAGGTCTGCGCGTCGCGGAAGAGATCGAGGAAGCGTTCCTCGTCGAGGAACCCGAGCTGGACGAGGGTCAGATCAATGACGTCGTTATTCGGCCCGATGACCATGACTGCCTCGTGTTCGTTTTCGGGAAGACGCCCGCCCGCGTTGACGATATCGTATTGCGAGGAGACATAGTCCGCAAAGTTGGGATCTTCAAAATCCGAGGTGCCCGGCATCTTGTTGATGACGTCGGTGAAGTAGTGCACGAACTGCAAGAGAGGAGAAAATTGGTCTGCCTCTTCCATCAACTCGTCGATGAGATACTGTTTGAGCGCGTTGACGGAGAAATAGCGGGTGGTGAAGTGGTCGTCGGCGGTCTTATCGGGTTGATCGGGATTGACGGCCTCCATGGGGGTGAAGATCGCGTCGGCAAGGCTGAACCCGTAGCGATATTGAATGGCGGCGTAATCTTCGGGGTGATCCTCCATGCCCTTTTCGAGATATTCCACATATTCGGGCGTGACGTTGTTCTGGATCGCCATGCCCTGCGCAAGACCCGTGAGGAAGGAGTTGATATACACCTTATCGCCCAATTTTTTAAGGTCGGGCATTTCCTGCGGGGACATGATGCCGCTCATGACGGCGGAGAGATCGAAACTGCTCTCGCTGATTTCGAGCGGATAGGCGGAGAGCATATCCTCCTCCGTCTTTTTGATATAGTTGCCGAAGCCGTTGGAGAGGGCGAGCACAAGGCACACGCTGATGATGCCGATGCTCCCGCCGATGGAGGTGATGACCGTGCGCCCCTTCTTGGTGAGAAGGTTGCGGAAAGAGAGCGCAAGCGCGGTGAAAAATCCCATTTTGGCGCGGAGTTTCTTGGCGCCCTTTTGCTTCGGCGCGGCGGTAAGCGCCTCGCGCTCGCTGAATTCCTCCGCCGCGTGCTCTTCGTTGGAGGCGGTATAGGGATCGCTGTCGTCCTCTACGAGGCCGTCCTTCAAGCGGACGATACGGGAAGCGTATTCTTCGGCAAGCTCGGGGTTGTGCGTGACCATGATGACGAGCCGTTCGCCCGAGATCTCGCGGATGAGATCCATGATCTGTACGCTCGTCTTGGAGTCGAGGGCGCCCGTAGGCTCGTCGGCAAGCAAGATATCGGGATTGTTGACGAGGGCGCGCGCAATGGCGACGCGTTGCATCTGCCCGCCCGAGAGCTGATTGGGGCGCTTGTTGAGTTCCGCCCCAAGCCCGACGCGTTCGAGGGCCTGCTTCGCGCGGTTCCTGCGTTCCTCTTTCCCGATCCCCGCGATCGTGAGCGCAAGCTCTACGTTGGAGAGCACTGTCTGGTGCGGGATGAGGTTGTAGGTCTGGAAGATAAACCCGATCCTGTGGTTGCGGTAGACGTCCCAATCGCGGTCGCGGAAATCTTTGGTGGACTTCCCCTGTATTTCGAGGTCGCCCGAGGTGTAGTGATCCAGCCCGCCGATGATGTTGAGCAGAGTCGTCTTGCCGCACCCGCTCGCGCCGAGCACGCATACGAATTCGTTCTTGCGGAATTCGAGACTGATGCCCTTTAAGGCATGCACTACGCCGGAAGCGACTTTATAATCTTTCCGGATGTCGGTCAGTTTCAGCATAATTCCTCCGTGTCACTTCTTGATTTTTTCTCTTTTATCCTTATGCCGTATCTGCTCTTTTGCGCGCCCGAGAGCGGCATAAAATTCATCGAATACGGAGAAAAGAAGTTGTATCTTCTTCTCCCCGAGTTCTTTCACTGCGCCTTCTACGATCCGGTTCGCCTGACTGCACTGTTCGTTGAATGCGGAAAGCGCCCGCTGGGAGAGGCAGATGTAGGCGATCTTCCGATCCGTCGGCGAGGCGGTCCGCTTCACGATGTCGCGCTGTTCGAGCTTGGTGACGATCTGCGAGACTGCCGAGCGCGTGATCCCGAGACGGCGGGCAAGTTCGGAAGAAATGATGTTCTTCCCCTCTTTTCCGTCCATCACGATCTCGCGGATGAGACGAAATTCCGTCTTCGACAGCTTCGCAACGTCCGTAAATAAATCGAGGTCTTCGAGCTGCTTTATGGTGCGGAATAACTGCATGAGATATTCGTTCGGTTCCATCATGGCTCCCCCTTACATTGTAGCATGCTAAACAAAATAAATTATACTCGCACGGATTTGGAAAGTCAACATAATGAAACAATAATTTCAACGAAATTTCAGAATATTTTCAATTCCGCGCCCTCTTGCCCGAGGGCATGAAAAGCACGCCTCGCGGCGGGAAAAACGCATCGCCCCCACCTGTCTCGCTGCGCTCGCCACCCGTCTCACGCGGGTAGAACCCCGCGTTCGGTCACCGTTCGCGCTGCAAATGCGCTCACTCACCGCAAAACGCGCACACGGCACACTGTGCCGATGTGCAGAAGTGCGTTTTGCGACCCTTAAAAAGGGGTAGGGCTTCTCCCCGAGGGGGCGGCTCCCGCGTAGCGGGTGGTGGGGGTTCTTGCTGTCCCTTTTAGGGAAAGTACCCGCGAAGCGGGGGAAAGGGTAGAGAGATGATGAGACTTAACCCCTCACGAAATTTTATTTTGCGGTGTTTGGACTTCGTATCAGGGGATTCACTCCCCCACTGCGTGGGGGCGGAATGACACGGTACCCCCCACTCGCAAAACAAAATTTGTGAACCCATTTTCTAAATCTGTGCGTTAGCCCGAATTCATTTCGGGCGTGCGCGACCCAAGTTGGCAAGCACTGTTGCCTTAATGTCCGATGAAACGAACGAGAGGACAAAAAAATGAAGGCGCAAAAGCCCATTTCCTCACGAAATTTTGTTTTGCGATGTGCGGACTGCGTATGAGGGGATTCTCTCACCCCCGTTGGGGGTTCGGAATGACGCCGTAAACCCAAAGCAAAACAAAATTTATGAACCCATTTGTAAACCCTATTCCAAATTACGGTGCGAGCAGGGTTTCCCTGCGCTGCACGCCCCCATTTGCTACGCCACCGCACGCTTAATGTCTTTGAGAACAGAAAAGACCAGCGGGCGACACGGTTGAGAGATGATGAGACTTAACCCCTCACGAAATTTTGTTTTGCGGTGTTTGGACTGCGTATGAGGGGATTCTCTCCCCCACTGCGCGGGGTCGGAATGACGCCGTACCCCCCTCGCAAAACAAAATTTGTGAACTCAATTCCTTGCGTTAGGCGGAATTCACTTCCGCCGTGCGCGACCCAATTTGGCAAGCCCTGTTGCCTTAATGTCCGATGAAACGAACGAGAGGACAAAAAAATGAAGGCGTAAAAGCCCATTTCCTCACGGAATTTCTTTTCCGCTTTTGAAAAGAAATTTCGTGAACATCTCCCTCTACGGCTTTTTCCCGAAAAAAGAATAGAGCGTGCATTTGAGATCGGCGTTGTACAGCGTGCGGCGCTTATCCGCCCGCCCGAACGCGCGCTCCGCGCCCTCGTAGGCGGTGAGCACATAGGCGCTCCAATCGGGCAGCCGCCGAAACATGCGGGAAAAATCGCGATAGAGCGGGAAGAGATCGCCCTCCCCCTTCAACCGCTCTCCGTAGGGAGGATTGGCGACCAGCACGCCGCACCGCTCGGGGGCGGAAAATAAGCGCATGTCCGCGACGGAAAAGCGGATATCCCGCTCGACCCCCGCCCTTCTCGCATGCTCCCTCGCCGTCTTGACCGCTTCCGGCAGAAGATCGGAGGCATAGATGGGTGCGATCTCGCCGCGAAAGATCTTCTCCTCCGCCTCTCTGCGCACGCCTTCGAGCACCCCTTGCGGAGCGCACTTCCACGAGGTGAAATCAAACCCGCGGCGAAGCCCGGGAGCGATCCCGCGCGCATACATCGCGGCTTCGATCGCGATCGTCCCGCTGCCGCAGAAGGGATCGGCGAACGCCTTCTCCCTGCGGTAGAAGGAATCCTCGACGATCGCCGCCGCCGTCGTCTCGCGAAGGGGCGCCTGCCCCGTGAGCACGCGATAGCCGCGCTTGTGCAGCCCCGCGCCCGACGTATCGAGCGTGAGCTGGACGCCATCCTCGAAAATCGAAACGCCGACGAGGGCGCGTTCCCCCGTTTCGTCGAAATTCTCGGTGCCGAGCTTCTCTTTGAGGCGGGTGAGGATCGCCTTTTTCACGACGCCGCCCGCCGCCTTCACCGCTGCAAGTTTGCTCTTATAGCTCTTCCCGTCGATGAGGATCTTGGCGTGCGCTGTGAGATACTCCTCCCACGGAAGCGCGTAGGCGCCCTCGAACAGCATGTCGAAGGTCTCGGCGCGGTATTCGCCCACGAGCAGCAAGACGCGCTCGCCCGCACGCAAAAAGACGTTGAGCCTCGCAACGTCCTCCCAAGTGCCTTCAAGCGCGATCCGACCGCGCAGGGCGGGAGCATGTCCGAAGCCCAACCTCTCTACTTCACGTTTTACAGCCGCTTCGATCCCGACCGCGGCGGGAATGAGAAGCTTCATTCGCTATTTACTCCTCCGTTTCGTCTACCGTCTCGGGTTCGACGGGTTCCGGCTCGGGGATAAAGGGCTGCAAGGGCGAGGTGACGGGCGTGAGATCGTATTTATCGTCTACGTCGCCGAGCAGTTCCTCGATGATATCCTCGCGCGTGATAAGCCCCAACGCGTTCCCCTCCGCGCCGACGATCATCATGTGTTCGCGCCGCGACTGCATTTCCTTCATCAGCTCGGAGACCTTTTCATCCGTCTGCGTGTAGGAGACGGGGCGCACGATGTTGCCGAAATCATGGCGATGGGAGAGCAGATTCTCATAGAAATCGGCGCGGTATAAAACGCCGATGATGTTCTGCCGCGTGCCCTTGTAGATGGGGATGCGCGAGAAATTCGTCTCGCGGAAGATCCTGTATATGAACCGCGAATCATCGCGGATCTCCGCCATGATGACGCGGTCGAGCGGGATCATGCACGAGCCGACGTGCAATTCGTCGTAGCGCAGCGTGCGCGTGATGAGTTCATGCTCCGTCTCGTTGAGCACGCCCTCTTCGCGCACGTCGGAGACGAGCATCTTAAATTCCGCTTCGGTGTACTTCTTCCTCTTCTTGTTTAGACCGAAAATAAGGAAGATGAACTTCTTCCACCAACCGAAAAGGATCCCGAGGGGAAGGAAGATATAGGTGAAAACCAAGAGCGGGTACGCCATGAAGCAGGCAAAGCGTTCGGGCGCTTCCTTTGCCAGCGTCTTGGGCGAGATCTCGCCGAAAATCAAAATGGCGACCGTGAGAACGATCGTCGAAACGGTGGGGCCGAGGTCTCCGGGGATCCAACGGGTGAACAGGATCGTGGAGATCGTTGCCGCGGCAATATTGACGATGTTGTTGCCGATAAGAAGCGTCGTTAAGACCTTGTTATAGTCTTCGCTCATTTTGAGGGCAACGCGCGCCGCCTTGCTCTTTTGCGCAAAGCGCCGCATCCTCACCGTGCTGAAACTCGTGTACGCCGTCTCCGTCGCGGAAAAAAATCCCGAGAGCACGATAAGGACCAAAAGTGCGACGAGTAAACCTATGTCGCCGGCTTCCATGAAAAACAAAAACCTCCTTGAACGGCAAATGCCGCTTTTTTGCCCGCGCGCGGGCAGATATCTATGAATATTATACTATATTACGGCGAAATTTACAAGAGGAATCGGCCGAATTTCACAAATTCGTCCCTTTTTTTCGCGCAAGAAGGAAGGTGCGCGCCGAATGCGCCGCAACGCACCCCTCCCCCGCGGCCTTGACGTATTGATAGGGACGCCCCGTGACGTCGCCCGCGGCGAACAGCCCTTTGATGTTGGTGGCAAGGTCGCGGCCGACGAGAATGTGCGCGCCGTCGGTGCGGACGCCCCCGCAGAGCGCGGCGGGAGGCGCAGAGTTTTTCAGGAAAAAGACGCCGTCTACGGGAATGGCGCCCTCTTTGCATACGATCCGCTCCACCCTGCCCTCTCCCTCAACGGCAAGGGGCATATCCGAGCGGACGACGAACTTCTCCCCGCGCAATTTCGGCTCGTCATAGAGGCAGAAACACCATACTTTTTCCGCAAACCGGGCGAGATATTCCGCTTCCTGCTCAAAATTTTGCGAGGAGAGCACGGCGGCGATCCTCTTCCCCTTGTAGAGCGCGCCGTCGCAGACGGCGCAGTAGCTGACGCCCCGCCCGAGAAATTCTCTTTCCCCCCTCATCTGCCCGCGCGTCTCCACGCCCGTCGCCAAAATGACGGAGGCTGCCTCGAACGTCTGCTCTTTGGAAGTCAAAAGGAATTTCTCCCCCGCGGCATAGACGCCGTCTACCCTTGCGCGCGTGAACGCAATCTCTTCGCGCGCCATCTGCGAGACAAGCGCGGCGACAAACCCGCTCCCCTTTCCCTCGATGGCGGGGAAGTTCGTCACCTTCTCCGCCGCGCGCAATTTTTCGCCGAACGGCTCCGTGCCCAACCAGATGTAGTCGAGCAGAAGATTTTTCGCAGTAAGCGCCGCGGTGTAGCCCGCAATGCCCCCGCCCACGATGGCGACGTCGTAGAAATGCTCCATACCGAATCACTCCGAAAGTTATAAGGATAGCGGCTGCCTTTCGGCAACCGCTTCGAAACGTCGCTTCGCCGCGACGATGGCGCAGAAAGAGGGATTCGAACCCCCGTATACATTCCTGCATAACACGATTTCGAATCGTGCGCGTTCAACCACTCCGCCATTTCTGCAAGCCACACTTATTTTACACGAACCGACCGAAAAAAGCAACTGTTTTCGGGGCGTTTTCGGCGTTTCGGAAAAATTCTTTTGCGGAGGCAAGGGCAGCATGGGAGGCGCGCACGATCTTCGGCGCACGGTCGTCTGCCGTTTTTATTATTTAGATTTTCATCGAAATAACTATATTTCCCTAAAATTTTTGGAGAAAATGCCGATTTTTCAGGAAATCATACCATGCTTTCCAAAATCAGCTTGTCGGCGGCGAGGGCGATGAACTCGCTGTTCGTCGGCTTCTCCGTACCGATTTAGATTTTCATCGAAATAACTGCATTTCCCTAAAATTCTTGGAGAAAATGCCGATTTTTCAGGAAATCATACCATGCTTTCCAAAATCAGCTTGTCGGCGACGAGGGCGATGAACTCGCTGTTCGTCGGCTTCTCCGTGCCGATATAGACGCGCGCGCCGAAGATCGCGTTCACCGCTTCCACGCGCCCGCGGTTCCATGCGACCTCGATGGCGTGGCGGATCGCGCGTTCGACTTTGCTCGCCGTCGTCTGGAACTTTTCGCCGATGATGGGGTACAGCCCCTTCGTGACATTGTTGATGATGTGCGGATCGTTCACCGCCATTTTGATCCCTTCCCGAAGATATCCGTACCCCTTGATGTGGGGCGGGATGCCGATGGAGATGAAGATGTTGGAGATGCGCTCGTCGAGCGAACCCGCGCGGCGGCGTTCGTACTTTTCCGCCTTCGGGATCGTTTCCTCGGAGATCTCCGCCACGCGCTCCTCCACGAGTTCCGCCGAGACGGGCTTCATCAGGTAATACCGCGCGCCCAGCGCGATCGCGCGGCCGATGATCTTATCGTCGGAGAAGTTTCCGAGGACGATGAAGTCCGCCTTCTTCCCCGCTGCCCTCGCGCGCTCCATGACGGTGAACCCGTCGCACGATTTCAAGAGCAGGCTCATCACCACGGTGGCGGGCGCGCCCTCCATGAGCTTGATCCCCTCTTCGCCGTCTCCCGTGACGCCCACGATCTCGTACCCTTTCTCGGCAAAATGCGCCGCAAGCTCCTTTGCGAATGCTTCGTTGCTTTCTAAAATCAAAACGCGTTTCATAATTTCCCCTTATCCCTGTCAAATTTTTGGTTGCAGGAGCATTATATAACACAAATTTTGAAATGTAAAGCCATTTTTGTACATAATTCAAAAATTATTTTACAAAAATGCCCGAATTTTGTACGAAATTGTCGAAAGGCGATTTTCGGGCGGAAAAGCGGCGTTAAACGGTCAGATCGTGGTCTTTCGGGAGGAAGAAAACCGATGGTGGAACACTTCGAGAGCGCTTTTGCGGATCTCGCTGCAAAAGGCGACGAGCGATTCTTCGCAATAATCGGTGAAATCGAACGTGCGGACGCCCGTCACGCCGTAATAAAAATCCAGCTTCAAAGTCACGGCAAACTGCGGCTTCGGAAGGGTGGTAACGCCGCGCGGTCTGTGCGAGAAAAACTTTTGCATCGTCTTCTCGTACTGCCGCGCGCTCGGCTCGTCGAAAGAGACTTCGAGAAAGGCGGGAACGCCCTCCGCCTCGTACCCGACGGGCACGAGGGCGTGGACATTCTCTTCCGCGAAATAGCCGATGAGAGAATCGCGCAGATTGCAGATCCTGTTATAGAGATGTTGGAAGGTTCGGGAAAATTCCCCGTCTGTGAACGCGTAAGTTATCATTGGTCTCGTTTTCTTCGGAACAAAGTCTCATAGAGAAGCCGCCCGCACGCGGTGGCACGGCGGTGCTCATTTTCCGACGCAGAATTTTTCAAAGATCTCGTCGATCACCGATTCGCTCGCCGTCTCGCCCGTCAGCTCCCCGAGCGCGAGATACGCCGCGCGCAGATCTTCGGCATACAGTTCCGCGGGCAGGGCGCTGCGCACCGCCGCAAGGGTGGCGCGAACGGCTTCGAGCGCACGCTGCGCCGCGCGGTAATGCCGTTCTTCGAGAAGGAACGCCCCCTCGTTCTCCCTGCCGTAGCCGCGTTGATAGAGAAGTTCTCTGAGCGCGTCAAGCCCTTCGCCCGTCACGGCGGAGACGAGCACGTCGCACCCCTCTCGCCTCGTAAGATCGCTCTTGGCGCCGACGGTGACGACGGGAACGCCCGCGGGGAAGGCGGGGCGATCCCCCTCCTTCAACCAGAGGATGACGTCGGCGGAAGCGATCGCCTGCTCCGCACGGCGGATGCCCTCGCATTCTATCTCGTCCGCGCCCTCGCGAAGCCCCGCCGTGTCCGTGAGGATAAAGCGCACGCCGTCGATCTCCACCGTTCCCTCGACCGTGTCGCGCGTGGTGCCCGCGTGGGAGGAGACGATGGCGCGGTCATAGCCGAGCAGAGCGTTAAAGAGCGTGCTTTTTCCCGCGTTCGGCATTCCCGCAAGCGCGACGCGCACGCCCGATTTCAATTTTTTCCCCGCCGTGTATTGCGCGCAGAGCGCGGAAAGCGATGCCTCTACTTCGGACATGGTACCCTCTATTTCCTTCCGCGTATCCACCGTGAGGTCTTCTTCGGGGAAATCTACGTCCGCTTCCACGCCCGCGAGAGCTTGCTTGATCTTTGCCTGCAACTCTTTCCCCTCCGCCGTGAGTTTCTCGCCGTAGAGAAGATATCCCGCGCGCACCTCCGCTTCCGATTGCGCGTTGATCATATCCGCCATTCCCTCGGCAGCGGAGAGGGAGAGCTTGCCGTTCCAAAAGGCGCGCTTGGTGAATTCGCCGCGTTCGGCAAGGCGCGCACCCAACTCCAACGTGCGCCGAAGGATGCCGCGGGCGATCTCCACGCCGCCGTGACAGTGAAATTCCACCGTATCCTCGCCCGTGAAGGAACGCGGTGCGCGGAAGTAGACGCACATGCCGTAGTCCTTGAAGGCGCCTGCGTCGATCTGCCCGGGATAGAGGACGTTGGGAACAAATTCCCCCTTGCGGGAAAACATCTTGCGCGCGATCTCCAACGCGCCGCCGCCGCTCATGCGCACGATGGCGACGCCGCCCCTTCCCTCCGCCGTTGCGATCGCAGAAATGACCATATTGCAGACCTCATTCCGCCCCGATGAAAGCTCGGGGTACATTTTTCTATATAGTATATCATGCCGCGCTTCATTTGTAAATACGGTGAAAATGTTTTTCCGCAAATATGACGGATTTAGAATGACAACCCCCACCTGTCACGGCATAGCCGTGCCACCCGTCTCACGCGGGTAGAATCCCGCGTTCGGTCACCGTTCGCGCTGCGAATGCGCTCACTCACCGCAAAATGCGCACACGGCACACCGTGCCGATGTGCAGAAATGCGTTTTGCGACCCTCGTCAAGGGGTAGGGCTTCTCGCTGTCCCTTTTAGGGAAAGTACCCGCGTAAGCGGGGGAAAGGGTTCTAACCCCTCTGTCACTTCGTGACATCTCCCCTTTCAGGGGCGACAAGGGTTCACCCCCACCTATGCCGTGCCACCCGTCTCACGCGGGTAGAACCCCGCGTTCGGTCAGCGTTTGCGCGGGCGAATGCGCAAACGCCAAGAAAATTTTGCGCCAAAGATTATCAATCTTTGGCAGAAAGCAAAATTTTCCCCTTCAAAGGGGGCAGCTCTTCCCTGTCACGGCAGAAAAAATCTCCCCGCGCAACAGCTATGCGCGGGGAGATCGGCTTTTTCTCTTATTCGGCGTACTCTATCATGCTGAAACTTGCAAGAGCGGACGGAATGCGTTTTTTCCACGCGCCCTCGTTGTGTACGGCGCCCTTCGCGATCCTGAACGTGAAGCTCGCGCCGCTCGCCGCAAGCGCCTTTTCCGCGATCTGCAAGCTCTCCATGATCGCCTCGTGATTGGAAAGTTCCTTTTCGCCGTAGTCGAAATATACCTCGGCGTCGGTAGGGATCGATTCAAGCAGTTTTCCCATTTCGCGCGGGCGCACCCAAAGGCTGGGCGAGAGCGCGAGCGCCGCGGAGAAAACGGCGGGGAAGGAAGCAAGCCCGTAGAGCGCCATGAGGCCGCCGAGCGAACTTCCCGCGATCATCGTGTGCGTACGGTCGCAGAGCGTGGGATATCTTCCGTCGATGAAGGGACGAAGAGTGCCCGTGAGCCAATTCAGGAAGGCGTGCCCGCCGCCCGACGAATTGCCGTAGGGCGAAGTAAATGCGAAGGGCGAATACTCCGTGAGACGGTTGCTCCCGTTCGCTTCGACGGCGACGACAATGAGCTTCGCCTTCAATTTATCGAGAATTTCCGCGAGGCGGAGGCTCTCTCCGTAGGGCGCCGTTTCATCGAAGAAAGCGGTCTGCCCGTCGAGAAGGTACATGACGGGGAATCTTTCTCCCTCTTCATGTTCGGGAAGATACACATAAACTTGCCGGGGTTCCTCGCCGCCGAGGACGGGAACGGATGCAGTGAATTTTTCGATCATAATTTTTCCTCCTATGTCAATTATACCCTTCCCAAAGCCCCCTGTCAAGGCAATTTTGTTTTTTCTGTGTGAACTTTGTTGACAAATCCGCTCCCGGACTTTATAATGAAACTATGATAGAAATCAAACAAGTTAAGACAAAGCGGCAAATAAGGCAGTTCATCAACTTCCCTCTTCGCCTCTATAAGCACAACCCCCATTTTGTTCCGCCCCTCTACGGCGACGAAAAAAGGCTCTTCCGCGCCGACTATCACTACTATGAGAACGCGGAAGCCGTGTACTATCTCGCCTACCGCGACGGGAAGGTCGTGGGCAGGATCTCGGGTATTTTGCAACGCGTGGCAAATGAAAAATGGGGACAGAAGCGCGTGCGCTTCACCCGCTTCGACTGTATCGACGATCAGGAAGTCGCAAACGCCCTCTTCGGCGCGATCGAGAGCTGGGCAAGAGAAAAGGGCATGGAGGAGGTCGTAGGTCCCCTCGGGTTCTCCGATCTCGAACGCGAAGGGCTTCTCATCGAAGGATTCGACCAACCCTCGACCTTTGAAGAGCAATATAACTACCCCTACTATCAGAAGCTCATCGAAAACCTCGGCTATGAGAAGGACGTCGATTGGATCGAACACAAGCTCTCTCTGCTCGAAGACGACGGGCGGCTCGACCGCCTGAGCCAGAGGATCCTCGAACGGTACAAGCTCCACCTCGGCGTCGCAAAGAACACCAAAGATTTCTTGAATAAATACGCCGACGACTTCTTCGACGTCCTCGATAAGTCGTATAAAGATATCTACGGCACCGTTCCCTTCACCGACAATATGAAGAAGGAGCTTATCAGGAGCTTCCGTCAGGTGATCGATCTGCGCTTCGTGCGCATCGTGCTCGACGAGAACGACAAGCCCGTCTGCCTCGGACTGTGCTTCCCCGCCATCGGCATGGCTGTGAAAAAATCGGGCGGAAGGCTCACGCCCGCCGCGCTCCTTCGCGTTTTCAAGGCGGTGAGAAAGCCTAAAGTGATCGACCTTGCGCTCATCGGCGTGGTGCACGAATATACCAACAAGGGCGTCGGGAGCGTGCTGATCAACGAACTCATTCACATGATGAGAAACAACGGCGTGGAATACTGCGAGACCAACCTCAATCTCGAAGACAATCAAAACATCATCAATCAATGGAAGCTCTTCGACGCCGTGCAACATAAGCGCCGCCGCGCCTTTGTCAAGAAACTCTAAACGACACCGAAATACAGACGATGAAACTCGATTTTCTTTCACCCGCCTATTTCATCTGCCTTCTTCTTGCCGCGGCGTTTATCGTGGCAATGTATTTTCTTTTGCGAAAGGCGCCGATGAAGATCAAGAAAATGACGCTGCTTCTTTTGATGCTCGTGAACATTTTTCAGCATCTCGGCAAGGGCATGGTATGGCCGCATCTCTTCGGAACGGGCTTCGGACATATCAACACGGCATATAACGTTTGCGCCTTTCTCATCCTTCTCTCCCCGTTTGCGCTCTTTTCCAAAAATTCCGCGCTCAAAGATTTCATGACGTACGTCGGCACGATCGGCCCCTCGCTCGCCATCATCGTGCCCTATTGGTTTCAGGGGCAGAACGTCTTTACATGGGAGGCGGCGCGCTTCTATTTCTGCCACAACCTGTTGATCGCGACCTCTATTTTGCCCGCCCTCCTCGGCATGAGCAAACCCAATTATAAGAACTTCTGGAAGATCTCCCTGCTCTTCTTTTTGATGCTCATTCTGATCGTGTTCAACGATATCGTCTGCGTTTCGCTCGGCTGGCTGGGGAACGGAACGGAGACCCTCTTCGAGGCGCTCTATTCCGCGAATCCCTGCATGGTCATGCACCCCGCGCTGCCCAACGGGTTCGGCTTCGTGCTCGATCTCATCCGTGCGTTTACGCCCGCGGCATTTTGGGGAAGCGCGGAGAAGCCCTTCGTTCCGCTCCTGTGGTATGCGATCCCCGTGTTCCTCGCAATCGCGCTCCTCGCCTTTCTCTTCGGCATACTCTTCGACGGGAAACGATTCCGCGAAGATGTGAAAAAATTGCGAAGATCGGCTTAAAAAACCGTCCGCCGTGCGAGCACGGCGGACTTTTTTTATGACTTTTCCGTCATCGCGGAAGTGTGCATGACGGCTTGCAGGACTTCCTCGGCGTTTCTTTGAAGTTCTGCGCGGATAAGCCCCTCGCTTTTGCCGAGGCCGCGGAGCACGTTCCCGCCCTGCACCCGTTTGCCGAGGTAATCTCCCCCGGGCATGAGTACGTTGACGCCCGCGCGCACGCGGTAGGCATTGTTTGCGACGCGCTTGAAGTGCGGGCTTTTTGCCCGTTTCATCCACCAATCGGTGACGACGCACCCCTGAAATCCCCACTCTCCGCGCAAGATCCCGCGGACAAGCTCGTAGTGATAGTGCGCCCAGACGCCGTTCACCTTGTTGTAAGAGGTCATGAGAAAGCGCGGGGCGCTCTCCGTAACGCAGATCTCGAATCCCTTTAAGTACAGCTCGCGAAGCGCGCGCTCGGAAAGGCGGGAATCGTTGCGGCTGCGGTTGAACTCCTGACCGTTGCAGGCGAAGTGCTTGGGGCAAGCCGAGCCGCCCGCCGCCTGAATCCCCTTCACCGCCGCCGAAGCGATCTTCCCCGCAAGGAAGGGATCCTCGGAAAAATACTCGAAATTCCTGCCGCAGAGCGGGTTGCGGTGCAGGTTGAGGGCGGGCGCAAGCAAGACGTGGGAACCGCGCTCCGCCATCTCCCTCCCCATCAGGCCGTAGACGGCGCCGACGAGCGCTTCGTCAAACGTGGCGGCAAGAAGGGTCGCGATGGGAACAAGCGAAGAGGGCGCCTTTAAGCGGATCCCCGAAGGCCCGTCCGTCATCGTCACCGCGGGGACGCCTCTTACGCGGAGCGAAGGCGTCACGCCGCCCATCACGCCCGCGTTCCCGCGCGCGCCGAGCGGACTGTCCATTTTGAGCGCGCCGCGCGAAAGAGCGGCAAGCTCCTCGTCGGAGAGTTGCGCGACGAAATCCTTCATCTTTGCGCTTCCCGCCTTGACGTCCGAGAGCAGGATCCCGCGATCGCCCGTGCAAGGAAGGGGCGAAGGAAGCTCGCGAAGGATGCGTTCTTTGAGGTCTGCCTGCGCCGCGCGGCAGAGTTTTTTCTCCGAATGTCCCTGCACGGCGAAGGGGACGGGCGGCGCTGCATTTTGGCGCAGTTGAAGGAAGATCTCTTCCCTTTCCACAGTAAATCCCCCTACCATGTCTGCACTGCGCGCGTCGGAGCCGACGTAGACCGCATAGTCTCCCGCAAGGAGAACGTAGGCGGAACGCACTTCGTCGAAGGAGCAGAAGTCGCGCTTTTTGAGCGCAATCTCGCCGCGCTCCTCCCCCAAAGGCGGAAGAAGCCCCGTCTTGTAAAATCCTATCAGCTCGCGCGCGGGGTTGCCGATCTCCCCGCACGGTTTTTTGAGATAAACCTGAACGACTTCCCTTCCCGCACAGCCGCCGACGTTCTTCACCCGAAAGCGCACCGCGTTCTCGGAAAATTCCGCCTCGGTGTGAAATTTCGTATAGCTTAACCCGAAGCCGAAGGGATAGCGCACGCGGTCGGGCGCAAACGTCTCGAAATGGCGGTAGCCGACGTAAATATCCTCGGTATATTCGTTGTAATTCAGCCCGCCGAAGTTTTGCGCAGGCAGATCGCCGTAGGACATCGGGACGGTATCGGGGAGCTTCCCGCAGGGAGAGATGTGCCCGAGAAGAAGGTCGGCGCAGGCGTTGCCCGCCTCCATGCCGCCCTGCCAGATCAGGAGAAGGGCGCCGACGGAGTACTCTTCGGCAAAGGAGAGGTCGATGAGACTTCCGATATTGAGGACGACGGCGACATGGGAGAACTTCTCCTTCACGCGCGCAAGCAACGCGCGCTCCTTCTCGGTGAGGAAGTAGCTCCCCGCGCGCAGTTCGCTGTCGCGATCCTCGCCCGCCGCCCTGCCGATGACGACGACCGCCGTATCCGTCTCGCGGCGCGCCCTTTCAAAGAGCTCTTCGGGCACGTCTGCCTCGGGGTAGGAAAAGCTCCAATCCCCCCAACCGCCCTGCGGCGCGGGATGGCGCGCCTGCCAATCGCGGTAGAAATCGGAAAGTTCCCGCACGATGGGCGCGCCCGCCCTCTCCAAGCCCTCCGAAATGCTCACGGCATACGGCTTTACGACGTCGCCGCCCGAGCCGTAGCCCGTGCAGAAGGTATCCCGCTGCACTCTTCCGAAGAGGGCAAATTTCCCTTTGAGGGGAAGGGTGCCGTCGTTCTTCAACAGCACCGCTCCCTCCGCCGCCGCACGGCGGAGAAGTTCTGCCTTTTCCGCGTCTACCTCGCCCCCCTGCACGGTCGAGGCGTTGACGCTCTGGGCGAGCGCGCTCTTTTTGAATTTGAAGTAGAGCTTCGCGGCGGCGTTTACGATCCTTTGGCGAAACGTTCTCGGCATAGAATTCTCCTTTTTCCGCAATTATATCACAGTGCGAAAGGCTCTGTCAACCGCGATTTTCCCCTGCGAATACCTTGCTTTCGCGGCGAAACCGATGTATAATGAAAGGAAAGGAGCGAACTATGAACGGACTGTGTGAATTTCTGAAAACCTCTTATACCTGCTATCAAGCCGTAAACAACGCCGCCGCCTTTCTGAACTTGGCGGGATTTCTCCCCCTCGGGGAAAACGAGCGTTGGAAGCTCGAAGAGGGCGGGAAATACTATGTGATCCGAAGCGGCAGTATCGCCGCCTTCCGCTACCACCGCGAGGGCGGCTTTCAGATCGTCGCTGCGCATACCGATTCCCCCTGCTTCAAATTGAAGGCTTCCCCCCTCCTTCCCGACAAGAATTATTGCCGTCTCAACGTCGAACCGTACGGGGGCGGGCTGTGGTACACCTTCTTCGACAGACCCCTGCGTATTGCGGGGCGCGTCGTGCGGGAGACCGAAGGCGGGCTTGCCGCACAGCCGTACGTCGGCGGGACGGCGGTCATCCCCTCCCTCGCCATTCATATGGATCGCGGGGCGAATGAAAAGTTTGCGCCCGACTTGCAGACGGAGCTTCCCCTCTGGTCGCAGGAAAGCGCGCCCGTGCCCGCGGATGTGAAGGCGTTCGACCTCTTCCTCGTGCCCGATGAGGATCAATTTTTCAGCGGGGCGCAGGGAGAATATCTCTCCTCGCCGCGCCTCGACGACCTCGTCGGAAGCTATGCCGCGCTCCGCGCGCTCGCACAGGGAGGAGAAAAGCAGACCGCCGTCGCCGTCCTCTTCGACAGCGAGGAGATCGGTAGCCGCACGCGGCAGGGCGCGGGCGGAAACCTTCTTGCCTCGACGCTCCGCCGCATTGCGCTCGCGCAGGGAAAGGACGAGACGGATTTTCTTTGCTCGCTCGCCGCGTCTATCATGCTCTCGCTCGACAACGCCCACGCGCTTCATCCCAACCACCCCGAAAAGTGCGACCCCACGAACCGCCCCGTCCTGGGAGGCGGCATCGCCGTGAAGGGGCATGCGGGCGGCGCGTACACGACGGACGCGCTCACCGCCGCGCTCGTGACGAAGGTATTCGGCGACGCGGGCGTGAAGTATCAATCCTTCTACAACCGCTCGGATATGCGCAGCGGATCCACATTGGGTGCGATCTCGCTCGGGCAGGCGTGCATTCCCTCCGCGGATATCGGGCTGGCGCAACTCGCCATGCACTCCGCCGTGGAGACGATGGCATGCGCCGACTTCGAGACGCTCCTCGATGGACTTTCCGCCTTCTATAAAAAAAAGATCGCCGTCTGCGGCGATACCGTGCGGATCTCTTGAATTTGCAGTCGAAAGAAATTGTCCCGCCCCGCGCATTTGCGTGGGGCGGGACAATTTTCAGAACATAACGCGCAGCATGGCGCGCTCAATCCTCCAAACCCGCAAGATAGTCGATACTTACGCCGAAATACCGCGCGATCGCAACGAGCTTGGAAAGCGTAGGCTCACACTGCCCGAGTTCCCAAAGGCTGACGATGGATTTACCCACGTCGAGTTCTTTGGCAAGCGCGACCTGCCCGATACCACGCTCCTGACGGAGCGCACGCAACCGTTCGCCGAATCCGTTCTCCATAAAAATATTTTCCCATAATATTGGGAAAATTACTTGACTTCCCATTATTATGGGAGTACAATGAAAAAACAAAAGGAGAACGGATATGTTTTGTAGAAACTGCGGCGCGCAGATCGACGATAAAGCGGCGATCTGTCCGCATTGCGGCGTTGCACAGAATACGCGACCGGAAGAGAGCAACTCTCTTGCGATCATTGGGTTTATCCTTGCGTTCTTTATCCCCATCGTTGGTCTGATCTGTTCCATTCTCGGACTGAAAAAATCGCGCGAACTCGGGGGAAAAGAATACGGGCTTGCCGTGGCGGGACTGATCATCAGCATTAGCTTTATCTGGGTGGCAATCGTTCTAGTCTGCTTGATTTGATCATTATGATTGTCGGGATCTCTGTCATAAGAGCGGAGCATAGCCGAAGTCGAAGTAGCACCGCAGTTTTAGGAATAAGGTGATGTTTCGACAAGCTCAACATGACGTTATTAGAATGGCGAGCGGTAACGTATTTCACCCAATTCCTCATTCCGAGGGCGCAGCCAGAGTGAACCCCTACTCCGTGAGGGAACAAAGCCTCGTTCTCCAAGAGGAGATCTGCTCCGCGCCTGCGGCGCGTCGAGATGAGGACGCTTGTCGCCCCTGCAAGGGGAGATATCGAGGCGTAGCCGAGACAGAGGGGTTATAACCCTTTCCCCCGCTTCGCGGGTACTTTCCCTTTCAGGGACAGCGAGGGATCCAACCCCCACTCGTCACGGCGGAGCCGTGACACTCTCCCCCTCGCTTGCGAGAGAGAGGGCTTGCTGCGGTGATGTTTCGACAAGCTCAACATGACGTTATTAGAATGTGGCGGGGCAACATGACGTATTTTGAATGGCAACCCCCACCTGTCTCACTTCGTTCGCCACCCGCCCCCGTAAACGGGGGCAGGTCTCTCAATCCCGTCATACTGCCCTGCGCGAGAGCGCGGGGCGTTTTTATAACAAAATGCCGCGCCGCTTCCGAAGAAGCGGCGCGGCGGCTTTTTCATCTCTTAGTCGAGTTCAAATGCGCCCGTGTAGAGCTGATAATATTTCCCCTTCATGTCGATGAGTTGTTCGTGCGTGCCGCGCTCGATGATCCTGCCGTGCTCCAACACCATGATGACGTTGGAGTTCTTCACGGTGGAGAGCCTGTGCGCGATGACGAACACCGTCCTCCCCTCCATGAGTTTATCCATGCCCCGCTGGACGATCGCCTCCGTTCTCGTATCGATGGAAGAAGTCGCTTCGTCCAAGATCATCACGGGCGGATCGGCGACGGCGGCGCGGGCGATGGAGAGAAGCTGGCGCTGCCCCTGCGAAAGATTGGCGCCGTTCTGGTGAAGCATGGTGTTGTATCCCTCGGGGAGCCTTGTGATGAAGTCGTCCGCCCCCGCGAGCTTTGCCGCGGCGATGCACTCCTCGTCCGTCGCGTCGAGCTTGCCGTAGCGGATATTCTCCATGACGGTGCCCGTGAAGAGATTGGTATCCTGCAAGACCATGCCGATCGCGCGGCGAAGTTCTCCCTTCTTGATCTTGTTGACGTTGATCCCGTCGTAGCGGATCTTTCCGTCGGCAATATCGTAGAAACGGGTGAGAAGATTGGTGATCGTCGTCTTTCCCGCGCCCGTCGCACCCACGAAGGCGACCTTCTGACCGGGCTTGGCGTAGAGGGAGATATCGTGCAACACGATTTTATCGGGAGTATAGCCGAAGTCCACTTCGGACATGCGGATATCCCCTTCGAGTTTGGTGTAGGTGACGGTGCCGTCCTCCTTGTGCGGGTGCCGCCATGCCCAGACGCCCGTGCGCTCTTCGCATTCCGTGAGCGTGCCGTCCGCCGCCTCGCGCACGTTGACGAGGGTGACGTAGCCTTCGTCCGTCTCGGGCTTCTCGTCGATGAGCGCGAAGATACGCGCCGCGCCCGCAAGACCCATGACGACGGAGTTCACCTGATTGGAGACCTGATTGACGTTATTGGAGAATTGCCGCGTCATTTGCAGGAAGGCGACGATGTTTGCAACGGAGAACGTCCCCGCTTCGATGCCGAGCAGCGTGATCAAGCCGATATTGTGCACATGCCCGAGCACGAACACGCAGCCCACAACGGCGATGATGACGTAGAGAACGTGCCCGAAATTTCCGAGAATGGGCATCAGCATGTTCGCATAGGCGTTCGCCTTCGTGGATTGTTCGCAGAGGTGATCGTTCACCTTGTCGAAATCCGCCTTCGCCGCCTCTTCGTGGCAGAAAACTTTGACGACCTTCTGCCCGTTCATCATCTCTTCGACGAAGCCCTCCGTTTTCGCCACGGCGCGCTGCTGCCCGAGGAAGAATTTCCCCGCGCCGCCGCCCACGACCTTCGTGACGAAGAGAATGACACCCACGCCGCCCAGCACGATGAGCGCAAGCCAGAAGCTGTAATAGAGCATGATCAAAAAGAGCGTGACGACCATGACGCCCGAGGTGATGAGCTGGGGAACGGACTGCGCGATCATCTGGCGCAGGGAGTCGATATCATTCGTATAGTAGCTCATGATATCGCCGTGGCTCATCGTGTCGAAGTATTTGATGGGCAGATCCTGCATGCCGTCGAACATCTGCCCGCGCATCTTTTTGAGGAAGCCCTGCGTGATGATGGCGAGGAGCTGGTGATAGACCCCCGTCGCGATGAGCGAGAGGATATACAGCCCGATCAACGTGAGCATATAGCGCGTGATCGTGCTGCCCACGGCGATCTGTGCGCCCTCAAACAAAACGGTATCTCCCCAACCTGCGCCCGATTCCACAGCGGCGCCGATCACCGAGAACACCCTTTCCATAAAGATAGAAGGCAGCGCGGAGACGACGGCGTTAAAGATGATACAGACGAGCGCGATCGTCATCATGCGGGGATAGTAGTGGAAGATCGCTTTTACGATACGGCGGAACGTGCCCTTCGTGCGAATGGGAGGCACGCCCGCTCCGCCACGGGGACGGCGAGACATCATTTTAGGCATTGTCCTCACCTCCTTCCGCGGGAAGATCGCCCATCTCTTCGAGCGAAGAGACGGCTTTGCCGCCCTTATTCTGCGTGGTGTATACTTCGGTGTAGATTGCGTTCGTGCCGAGCAGTTCCTCATGGGAGCCGATGGCGTCGATCCTGCCGTTTTCCATGATGACGATGCGGTCGGCGTCCTCTACGGAGGAGGTGCGCTGGGCGATGATGATCTTCGTCGTTGCGGGAATGTATTCGCGCAGCGCCTTGCGGATCAGCGCGTCGGTGTGGGTATCCACGGCGGACGTCGAGTCGTCCAAGATCAGAATTTTGGGCTTCTTCAACAGGGCGCGGGCAATGCAAAGGCGCTGTTTCTGCCCGCCCGAGACGTTGGTGCCGCCCTGTTCGATATAGGTATCGTACTTCTTGGGGAAGCCTTGAATGAATTCGTCCGCCTGCGCGAGACGGCATGCCTCTACAAGCTCCTCGTCCGTCGCGTCGGGGTTGCCCCAACGCAGATTTTCCTTGATCGTGCCCGAGAAGAGCACGTTCTTTTGGAGCACGACGGCAACTTGATTGCGGAGCGATTCGAGATCGTATTCCCTCACGTCTCTGCCGCCCACCTTCACGCTCCCCTCCGTGACGTCGTAAAGGCGGGAGATGAGGTTGACGAGCGACGTCTTGGAGGAACCCGTTCCCCCGATGATGCCGATCGTCTCCCCCGAACGGATATGCAGATCGATGTCGTCGAGCACGTTCTTTTCCGCGTTCGCGGCATATTTGAAGGAGACGTCGTCGAAGTCGATGGAGCCGTCCTCCACGTTATGCAGGGCGTTTTCGGGGCTGTGCAGGGTGGATTCTTCGTCGAGCACCTCGCAGATACGGCGCATGCTTTCGAGGGACATCGCGATCATGGCGAACACCATCGAGAACATCATGAGGGACATCAATATCTGCATGCCGTAGACGACGAGCTGGGAGATATCCCACACCTCAAGCCCCGTATTCTGGAAGATGAGATAGGAGCCGAGGAAGAGCACCGAGGAGAGCACCCCGTAAAAGAACACCTGCATGATGGGCTGGTTCCAGGCAAGGATACGCTCCGCCTTCGTAAAGTCGAGCTGGACTTCGGTCGCCGCCTTGTCGAACTTCTTCTTCTCAAAGTCCTCCCGCACATATGCCTTGACGACGCGGATCCCCGAAATGTTCTCCTGAATGGATTCGTTGAGGTTGTCGTATTTCTTGAATACGCGGTGGAAGAGCGGCATCGCCCGCCGCATGAGCAGAAGAAGCAAAGCGGAAAGAGGCGGAATGACGCCCACGAAGATCCATGCGAGATTGCCGCCCATCACGAACGCCATCACGACGGAGAAGATCATCATGAGCGGGCAGCGGATCGCGGTCCGCACGATCATCATGTAGGAGAACTGCACGTTGGTGACGTCCGTCGTCATTCTCGTGACAAGGGAGGGTGTGGAGAATTTGTCGATGTTCTCGAAGGAGAAATCCTGCACCTTGTAGTAAAGATCTTTTCTGAGATTCTTTGCGAACCCCGCCGCCGCCTTCGCGCAGAACGCGCCCGCAAGCGCGCCGCAGGCGAGAGAGGCGATGGCCATAGCGACGAGGATCAGCCCGAACTGCCCCACGCCGAGGGTATCCCAACTCGTGCCCGCGCCCCAAAGTCCCACATTGGTGATGGCGTCGCCGAGCTGGGCGACAATGAACGGGATCAGACATTCGAGCACCACTTCCAACGAGACGAAGAGAGGCGACAGAATGGATACTGTTTTATACTCCCGAATACATTTTGCAAGTTTTTTTAGCAACGTTTACCTCCATAGCGCAAAAGGTTAAAAACAGGAAAGAAACGTAAATTGCGGGAATTTACGCTTCTTACTTCTCGATCCTTATTATATTAGCATTATCGGAGAATAAAGTCAATCAAAGAGAAAAAACAAATATAATTTTCACAAGAAAATCAAATTATTGATATTTTGAGAAAGAACGGAACAAAATTCGTGTGAATGCGGAACGGGGCGCGGCGGGTTTTCCCTCGCCCCGCGTCTTTTTTCTTTTAGCCGAAAACCTCCGCGCAGATGACGAAAATAATCTTTTCCGAGCGTCCTTTGCGGACATGGTATCGTCGTTTTCCCTCTTCGCGCGCTTGCTACTCTCGCTTCATCCGCTCAGATCCTTGCGGAACTGCGCCATGATCTTGCTTTCGAGGCGGGAGATCTGAACCTGCGAGACGCCGATGGCCTTCGCGACTTCGCTCTGCGTCATATCGCGGAAATAGCGCAAGAATACGATCTTCCTTTCCCGCTCGGGGAGCTTTTCGATCGCCTCTTTGAGCACCATCCGATCGAGCATCTCCTCCTGCCCGTCTTTGGCGGGCAGTTTATCCGCAAGCGACGTCGCCTTGTCGTCCTTGTAGTCGATCTGCTCGTAGATGGATACGGGCATCTTGCTCGAACCGAGCGCGAGCACGACGTCGCCCTCTTCCATATGGAAGGCTTCGGCAAGCTCTTTGACGTCGGGTTGCCTGCCGTGGGCGATGGAGAAACTTTCGATATAGCGGTTGAGATCGCGCGCCGTCTTCTTCATCGCGCGGGAGACCTTTACGCTCCCGTCGTCGCGCAAAAACCGCTTGATCTCCCCCGCGATCATGGGAACGGCGTATGTGGAAAAACGCACGCCGAAACTCTCGTCGAAGCCCGCGATCGCCTTCAAAAACCCCAGCGAGGCGAGCTGAAAGAGATCGTCGTACTCCACGCCCTTTCCCAAATAACGGCGCAAGATGCTCTTCAACAGAGAGGTGTTGTTGGAGAGCAGATATTCCTTTGCCGCCCCGTCCCCCGCCTTTGCAAGACGAAGATAGGCAAGCGTCTCCTCCTCATCCAGCATTCATTGCCCTCGTAGAGAAAGACTTGCTCATTTTTACCCGCGTGCCGACGCCTTCCTCCGATTCCACGGAGAATTCCGTCATGAACGTCTGCATGATCGTGAACCCCATGCCCGAGCGCTCCTCCCCGGGAAGCGTCGTGAAGAAGGGTTGCAGCGCCTTTTGGATATCGGCGATCCCCCTCCCTTCATCGGCGATCTCCACGTCGAGACGGGCGCCGTCTGTGCTGCAAGTCAGCGTGATCCACCCTTCCCGCTCGCGATAGCCGTGCACGATGCAGTTCGTCACCGCTTCGGAAACCGCCGTTTTCACATCCGAAAGTTCGGAAAGCGACGGGTTGAGGGGCAGCGCAAACGCGGCGACGGCGTTTCGCGCAAAGATCTCGTTTTCCGACTTCGCCGGAAATTTCAATACCATCTTGTTCATTCCCATTCTCCTAAATTTTCGGCATCAACGAATAAAGCCCGCTGATCGAGAGAATCTTATCGGCGCTTGCTTCGGGGTTCTCCACGTACATGCCCATGCCGTATCGTTTGAGACGCTTGTATCTGCCGATCAAAAACCCTATGCCCGTCGAGTCCATAAAACGGAGACCCGCCAGATTGAAAACGGCGCGCGACAGCCCCGCGTTTTCGTCGATGATCTTATCGGCGCTCTCCCGCAGTGCGGTCACGGAATGCTCGTCGAGCTCGCCCGAGAGATAGATGTAGAGGTTGTCCCCCCTACGGCTTGACTGCAACTTCATATCCGTCCTCCCCGTAAATTCAGCCTTCTAAAATTGTAACATGCGGGCAAGGGCGGGTTTTCGCGATTTGCGCGGGAAATCGGAGGAATCTGTCGAAAAAAAATTTCACGAAAAGGCAGAAAAACACTTGACTTTTCTCTGTGTTTATAATATGATAAACGAGCGTGGCAATTCGCCGCAGGTTCTTTGCGGGCCTTTAGCTCAGTGGTTAGAGCAGTCGGCTCATAACCGATCGGTCCGCGGTTCAAGTCCGTGAAGGCCCACCAATTCGCGATCCCCCTTCAATGTTTCCAAAGGGCGCGTTGAGGGATATGATCATATGGCCCAATAGCTCAGTTGGTTAGAGCGCCAGCCTGTCACGCTGGAGGTCGACGGTTCGAGCCCGTTTTGGGTCG
>CANRDX010000002.1 GCA_947629485.1 uncultured Clostridia bacterium | reverse complement strand
ATTAGCAGTCATTTCTAACTGTTATCCCCCTGACATGGGCAGGTTGCTCACGTGTTACTCACCCGTCCGCCACTAACCGGGGAGCAAGCTCCCCGATCCGTTCGACTTGCATGTGTTAAGCACGCCGCCAGCGTTCATCCTGAGCCAGAATCAAACTCTTAAGTTTAATTGTTTAGAGTCGGCACGGGCTAACCGCGCCGACGGCTCTAACGAAATTCGTTATTCTTTGCTGACTTTGCTTTGAGTACTATTGTCTCAAAAAATTGACAGAAACTGTTTTTGTTCGCTTACAAAAGTGTTACAAAAAATCGTTTCTTTCTTATTCGATTTTTAATCTGCGAAAACGGACAACAGCCCGCGCTCTCCAACCCCTCGGCAGGATAGCTTGATTATTATATCACGAAAATCAAGACCCTGTCAAGCGAATTATGACAAATTCATGCGGTTTTTTTTGAAAAACTTTCCGCACCGTATGCCTTGCCTTTCGGACAGCTTGTACATCATATCACAACGATTTTGGAAAGTCAACTGATTTTTACCGTTTTTTTTCGGCTTTTTTGGAAAATTTTGCAGTTTTTTTCCAACCACTACATGTTGTGTTTTGTGTAAGATTATGGTACAATAAATGAGAACTTATTCTCGGAGCGGACGAATTTCATGAAAATTTTACGGATCGTTTTTTGCATTCTCGCGTGCCTGTGCGTTGCCGCGGCGGTTCCCGTCGGGATCTTCTTCGATCTCGGCTACGTCTTCATCCCCGTTGCCGCGGCGGGTCTGTTTGCCGTTCTCATGGCGGTCGCAAAGGGCAGATCGGAAGCCGCCCCGCGGGAGGGGAGCGATTTTATGGATCCGAAAGATCCGCCTTCCTCCGGCGATCCGAAGGACGGGGAACAATAACGCCTCGCGCGCATGCGTACATATATAATATATAGAAGCTCTCTCTCCGCGCAATTTTTCAATCCCGATTCTCGCTGTCACTGAAAGGGAAAGTACCCGCGAAGCGGGGGAAAGGGTTTTAACCCCTCTGTCACTTCATGACATCTCCCCTTATAGGGGCGACAAGGGCTTACCCCCACCTGTCACGGCGATGCCGTGACACCCTCCCCCTCGGCGAGGGGTAGGGCTTCTAAAATCGTCATACTGCGCGTAGCGAAGCCGAAGTGTCACCGCATTGTTCAAACCCAAAAGCGCCGCCGAAGAAATTCGGCGGCGCGTGTTTTTTCATTCCCCGAGGATCAGATCGAGGCAGGCAAGTTTTTCTTCGAGTTCCTTTAAGTGCGCGCCGTCCTCGGTGGAGGAGGGCTTTTCGTTATCCTTAACGAGACGAACCGCCACATAGAGCTTGTGGGCGAAATATGCTCCCACGAGCAGTGTGATGAGGGCGGCGACGGCAAAGACGATCGTGAGAATCAGCGCGAGATCGTCGTTGCGGCGCACGATGTATGTCGCGCTCACGGCGCACCCGATCGCGAATGCGACCGCCACGGCGAGCACGATGAAAAGGCGCACGAGATAGTACTTCATATTGGCTTTGAACGCCTGCGCGCGCTCTTCCTTCGCCGCCGTATAGCGCTCCCGCAGGGGGACCGATTCTTCGCGAAACGCCTCGCGCTCGGCTTTCAGCTTTTCCCGCATGGCGCCGAGCACCCTTTCCCTGACAGGCTCGTCCGCCCAGACAAGCTCCTGCGCGACGCCCTCTTCGTAGAGAACGGACGTGCTCGTATAGTTTTCCGTGCGCGCGATCCAGATCTTCTCCTTCGCGCTCCCGTCGTCCGCCTCGTAAAGCTCCGCCTGCACGAACAGCGGCTCCGCTTCCGCATATTTTTTCTGCGAAAGCAACGCCTCGCCCGCCGCCATGAGACGGTGATATTCGGCGTCCGCGCGCTCCCTTGCGATGCGGCGCGCTTCCAGCTTTTTTTCGAGCTGCGAGGGCGTAAGCCCGACGAGATCTTCGTCGTACTCCTCTTCGGGAAGGGCGAGCGTGACCTCGCTTTCCTCCGTCTCCTCGCTCTCGTCCGTCCCGTCGTCGGGGGTTAGCTCGTCCACCGCGTCGGTCTCCTCTCCCTTGCGCTTGAATTTGATCAGGCGGGGATCGTCCTTATCTACGATTCTTTCTTCCATTTTTACTCCTCCGTCTCTTCGTTCAGGGCGAAGAGATTGGTGAATTTCCTCTTTTTCTGCGGCAGAACGCTCTCTACGATCGCCGTGCGGAAGCCGCGGCAGCGGCTCCTCGCCCATGCGCACAGTTCGCGGTTTTCAAAACAGGCGAACACGGCGCTGCCCGAACCCGTCATCGAGACGCCGAGCGGGGAAAAGCTCTTCGCGGCAAGATACGCTTCCTCGACGGAAGGGTCTATCGTCTTGGCGGCGTCGAAGAGGTCGTTGCCGAACCATTTCGCCGCCCAACCGACGTTGCCCGCCGCAAGCTCCCGCGCCGCCTGTTCCGTGCGTGCGCCCCCCTCTGAATGCAGTTCGTCGAAGCGGGCAAAACACGCGGGCGTGGAAACTCCGCCGCGGGGAAAGACGACGAGAAAATATAGCTTTGTAAAGGGAAGCGGCTCGACGACTTCTCCCCTTCCGCGAAGGCGGGCAAGCCCTCCCGTAAGAAGAAAGCCCGCGTCGCTGCCAAGCGTATCCGCGAGCGATTTCATGGCACCCATGTCTGAAACATCATATATGGCACCCATGCCCGCGATCACCCCTGCAATATCGGCGGACGAGCCACCCATGCCCGCGCCGATGGGGATATTTTTATGAATGATGACGTCCGCTCCCGGCGTCTGGAATTTTTCCGAAAACGCGTCCGCCGCACGCTGGGCGTTGTTTTCCTCGGGCAAGATCTCTCCCCCGCCGTGCATGAAAACGCGCGAAAGTTTATCCTTCCTGCGCTTAACGGTGACGCGATCGCAAAGATCCACCGTCGTCACGAGGGAATCGAGCGTGTGGTACCCGCCTGCCGCGCCCGTGATATCCAGCGTGAGATTGAGTTTGGCATAGGCATGGAGCCGAACGGTATTCATCTTTTGTATTGTACCATGTTCTCGCGGCGAATGCAAGAACTTTTCTATATCGGGCGCGGAAAAAAATCTGCCCCCGCCTGACCTTTCGCAAGCGGGGGACTAAGCTATCTTATCGCCGTTCTCTTCCTGTACACGATCACTCTCTGCCCTTCGCGTACGGGGAATTCGATATCGGGGTTGCTCGCCGAGACCTCTTCGGGCGGCTTTTTGAGGCTCTTCGCAAGCTCCCAAAGTCCGTCGCCCGCGCGGGGGATATACACGCTCACCGCGCTGTCGCAGACGGGAAGAAGTTCCCCCTCCTCCGCGTTCGCGACCAGCCGCGCCGAAATTTTGCGTTTCTCCTGCACCGTGATTTTGAGCGTTGCCTCGGCGTCGATCTCGCCCTCCTGCTTCTGCCGCGCCGACATGCCGCACACGAGCACGGAGATCGAAGCGTCCTGTGCGTCTACGGGAACGGAGAAGGGCAGGCTGATCTCCACGCCGCGGTGGGAGCCGTCCGCGCCTAAAACGAGCAGCGTTGCGAGCGCGACCCCTTCGACGCGCTTCCCCTCCTCCGTCGAGACGAGATTGGCTTCCGCGCGTTGCAGGGCGACCGCCTGCAAGACGTCGGAAAAGGCGACGGGCGAGGAGAGGGCGCACTTGCCCGAGACGCGCTCCGTGACGCGGATCACCTCTCCCACGCCGCCGCTCTCCGCCGTTGCAAAGGTGAGCGTGGCGGCATTCGTCACGGAGAAGGCGTCCGTCACGGCGTCTACCGCCGCTTCTTCGTAGACGCAGCCCTCCGCCGCGAGCGTGAATTCCGCAAAGAGACGGCACTTGCCCTTTTCTTCGTCCGCCTCCGCGTGGATCGTCGTGTTGACGACGTTCACCCGCGCCTCCGCGCTGCACCCGTACGACGCCGCGTCGCAGGGAATCTCGATAGTGAACGGCACGAGCCTTTCAAAGGAAACGAGCGCGCCGCTGGATTTTAAGGCGAGCACGCCGAGGTTGATCTCCCCCTCGATCTTCAAATTTCCCGTCTCGGAGACGAGATCGGAGATCGTCACCGTCTCCGCGTGCTGTAAGATATCCCCCACGAATTCGGTGTCGAATTCGTCGTCCGTCTCCGCCGCACCCGAAACGAGGTGGGCGGTAAGAACTTTCACGGGTTCGCGCCGCAGAACGAGATCTCCTCCCGAAAGATATTCAAAGGTCTGTTCCCCATAGAGGGAGATGTCCGCGCCGAGCAGCGCCTGCGCATAGACGCTCGCGCCCTCTCTTCGCACCGCAATATTTTCCACATAGATCGCGACACGCGCCGTGAGCGCGGGAAAACAGAACTCATCCTTATGCGTTGCGGTGAACTCCACGCCCTTTTCCGCGCGGCAGACCCGCCGCTCCGCGTCCTCATAGACAATAGAGAAGTGCGCCTTTCCGAAATACCGCACCTCGCCGTTTCCCGTCTCCGCGCCCGTGAGCGCCGCGGCGCAATGCACGGAGAGGACGGTCTCCACTTCCTGCCCGAAACGGCACTCCACCGCCGTCTGTGTGTTCAGCTCCTTGCGCTTTCCGTATCCGCGGAAGATTTGCGTCTCCGTTTTCATCATCCATTTCACTCCCCATTCAGACTTCCCTCTATCGTATGCTGCGATGTTGCGCCGTATGCGTGGAAAATCGGAGTATGCTTTGTCGAATATGGAAGAAAATACGGATTTTCTTGGCAGAGTTATTTTTCGATGATGGTTCTTCCGCCGTCTTCGCTGTATCCGAAGTACTCCCCGTTTGCGCGGTAGAATTTTACTTTATCGTTCGTATAGACGGTTTGCGTATATCCCATGCTGTTCGTATAGCTACAACTGTATTTGAATCCCAAATTGCCATTATACCTATCTACTGCTGCGCGAACCCCGGCATCGCTCATAAAAAGCGTGCCGAACACTTCGCCTAAATCCGACAATAAACCCCTCTTATTCTTTTCGCGACGAGCCGCTTCATTTTCAAGCCGTTCTTGTTCTTTTCTTATTTGTTCGCCGTATAGCGTATCGACATCGCCTTGAAGCCGTTGGATTAGATTAAAATCCGAAACCACTTGCAGGAAAGTTTTCCCGTCTTCCGAACGTCCGATACGAGCAAAATGCAAGATGGAATCATAATCCCTCTTTCCTTTTTCAATAATATAAAACATGACGTACGTTCGGTCGCCGACCTTTTCGCCGTATTCTGTGATAAACATGCACTCAAAAGTACGCTCATCTTTGCTTTCATTGTCTAAATACAGCGGCAGGAACACCCTTTTCCTTTCAAAAAATTTTGCAACGGCAGTGATTTTTTGCGCGCGACCGAAATACTTAAAAATATCCTCGTCATGTACGGGCCGAAAATATGCGACATCATCCGCCCAACCCTCATCTTCGGGAAGGGGTTGCAAGCCCAAATCCCGCGCCATAGGGATAGGATGATCCTTTGAAAGTTCAGCCCTCTCTTTTTCCGCGCCATGAATTTTAATTCCCGCCGTTAAGGTCAAAATGTTAAAGGGCAAAAGTAAGACAGACAAACCGATCAGCGCGATCGCCCAAGCCCCTTCTTTTACATATGCCAGAATTGAAAACACGAGCAAAATCAAACCGTCCGCAATAGCGACGGACGTAAGAATCCACGGCTCAATCACTGGCGTAAAGAAAAAGTATGCCGCCAGGAAGAACATAAAGATGACATTCAAAATTGACATCACAAGCGGTGCTTTTGATTTTCCTATCATATAATTATTCTCCTTTTTTTGCTACCGTTTTGGTAGTCTTTAACATATTTTACTACCTTTTTGGTAATATGTCAATCAAAGAAAGAAGAATTATGAAAATTTTGCTGGGGGAACGATTAAAAGAACTGCGTTTGGAACGCGGTCTCACACAACAAAGGTTGGCTGACTTGATGAATATCAACAGCGTTACCTATCTCCACTATGAGAAAAACCAGCGTGAACCTCCTCTCTCGCTACTTGTTTCATTCGCGCAATTTTTTGGTGTCACCGTGGATTACCTCTTGGGGGTCGAAGACGACCTCTGAAACATAACGTATAAATACCGCGAAAAACGTCTAAAATCTATGCATGATCAAGCCGAAACACGATATCGCGCATGTGAAGCGCACGATCGCCGACTATTTTCATCGGCAAGTCGATGTGACCGTCAATTTGGGCAGAAATAAAGTCCTCCGCTTCTGCGGCGAACTTTCCGGCGTGTATCCCGCGCTCTTCACGGTGCAGCCCAACGACAAGAACTTTCTCGGAAAAACCTCCTACTCCTACGCCGAAGTCCTGTGCGGAAGCGTACGCGTAAAGCCCGTAAAGAAAGTAAGCGAATAAAATAAGGCGCCCTGTTTCAGACATGGGTGCCTCGTTTTTTGTCCATAAGAATTTTTTACATCTTCGGCGTCTTGTAAAAATAGAGATATGTATCGTCCTCGCCGCACGGGTGGAACCCCGCCGAGACGAGCATGCGCGCCGATTTTACATTTTCGCGGAAGCATTTTGCCTCCATTCGCTCCAAATTCAGCTTCAAAAAACCGTGCATGGCGTAGGCGCGCACCGCCTCCGCAGCGTATCCCCTTCCCTCATACTCGGGAAGGAGCCGCACGCCGATCTCCGCCTCCGCGGAATAGCCGAAGCGGTGCAAGACGACCTCGCCAACGAGCGCCCCTTCCGCATCATAGACGCCGAGCGGCATCTCCCGCCTCTTCTGAAAATCGTCGCGCGCGCACTGCAAAAACCACTCCGCGGGGGGCGTTCCGTCGAAATCGCTCCGCCAATCGTAGCCCCAATAGCGGTTGCGTTCGACGTCGGAAGCGAGCCGCGCATACTGCGCCGCGTCCTCGGCGGATAGGGGCTGCAACGTGAGGCGTTCCGTCTTGATAACGGGAAGGGCGGAGACCGCGTCGATCGCCCGCTTCGGGATCACGTTGTATTTGGAGACGATCTCGCAGGGGTTATATTGCAGCTTGGATTTGCGAAGGCCGCCGTCGCCCGCGTCGTCCATGCGGTTGAGATATGTCACGCCGTCGCCGCAGAATTTGAGCGCGAACTGCCGCGCGAGGAAGGGGTAGACGCCCTCGTAGTCCCGAAGCGCCTTCTCGATGTGAATGACGATCATATCCCCGCATCTCTCTCCCGCCGAGAAGCCGACGATCTTGCCCGCGACGGTGAGGACGCCCGCATACATGCCGAACGCGTCGAGGTGCTCCAAGATTGCATACACCTCGTCCATCTCCTCTTCGGCGAGGAAGTTGTGCTTGCGTCTCTGGACGGCTTCGTACTCCTTCAAGAACGATTCGACGGCACCCATGTCCGAGGAATGCACCTCATGAAACGCCCAATCGGGGTAAGTTTGTTCAAATTTGCGGACATGGTTGCGCTGGCCGCTGAACTTTTTGCCCGGATACATCTTGAAATCCTCGGAAAAGTAGAGATAATCGCACCAACGGCGGTTGTTTGTGAGGTGCGCCTCACCGTATCGGCATACCATGTCTGCGATACGGCTTTCGGGAACGTTGGTAAAGTGCAAGCGCTCGTCGGTATCTCTGCAATGCGCTTCGATCGCCGCGATCGCCGCCCGCTCCTCATCGCGGTCCCCCGTGAGCGAGAGGGGATAGTGAAAATAGCACTTCCCCGCATAATATTCGCGGAGAATGAGACAGCCTTCCGCAAAAGCATAGTCGGGCCGCAGCGCGTCGTTCCACATAAATTGGAACCCGAGCGAGAAATCGCCGATGTGCAGCCTCTGTTGCGCAAAGTACGGCGCAAGTTCCTCCTGCGCCGTCTTACAAAGCGGTTTGAATTTCATACAGTCCTTCAAAAGCCTTCGGATATCACTTCATGTTGTCGATCAGATCGAGCAGCTCCGAGAGCCTGTCGAGGTCGTCGCGCGTGTAATAATCGATGTAGATCCTGCCCTTTTTCTCGGTGCCGATGAGGGAGACCTTCGTTTTGAGCGTGACGCGCAGCCTCTCCACGAGGTGTTTCAGCTCGACGTTGGCGAGCGCGTTCTTGCGCTCCTTCTCTTTGGCGAGCACTTCGGGCGGATTGAGGAATTGCTTGACGGCGCGCTCCATGTCGCGCACAGACCAGCCGTTCTTCACGCACTCGCGCGCAAGTTCGACTTGGGAGTCTTTGGGAACGGGGACGAGCGTGCGCGCGTGCCCCGCCGAGATCTTCCCCTCCTTGACAAGTTCGACCACTTCGTCCGCGAGCGTCAAAAGGCGCATCGTGTTCGCGATCGCGGGGCGGGATTTCCCAAGCCGTTCGGCGAGCACTTCCTGCGTAAGATTATATTCCTCCATCAGCCGTTTCATGCCGCATGCGGCTTCGATGGGGTTGAGATCCTCGCGTTGAAGGTTTTCGATGAGTGAGATCTCCTGTATCTCGCGCTCGTCGAGCTCGCGGACGATCACGGGAATGCGTTCAAGCCCGGCGCGCTGCGCCGCACGGTATCTGCGCTCGCCCGCGATGATCATATACGTCCCGTCAGCCGCTTTGTTGACGATGAGGGGGCTGATCACGCCGTGTTCCTTGATGGATTTGGCGAGATCGTTGAGCGAATTCTCGTCGAACGCCTTTCTGGGCTGATTGGGGTTGGGGAAAACGTTGGAAAGAAGAACTTCCGTCGAGCCTCCCGTCTCGCCCTGCGCCTCCTTGTAGGCGTCCTCTGTGTCGCTGAAAAGTGCGGAAAGTCCGCGTCCTAATCCTTTTGCCATAGTTTACTCTCCTTCCTCTGCTTTTTTCAAAAACTCTTCTGTCAGCGCGCTATACGCCCTCGCGCCCATACATTTCGGATCGTGCAGAACGATGGGCTTGCCGTGGCTGGGCGCCTCCGAAAGGCGCACATTGCGCGGAATGACGATTTCGTACAGCTTTTTGGTGAAAAACTTCCTGATCTCCGCGGCGATCTCTTTGGATATGAGAGAACGCCCGTCGAACATTGTGAGAACGACGCCTTCGATCTTCAAGCCGCGGTTGAGGTGCTGGCGCACGAGCGAAAGCGTGTTCATCAGTTGCGAAAGCCCTTCGAGCGCATAGTATTCGCTCTGAATGGGAATGATGACGCTGTCCGCCGCGGCGAGCGCGTTGATCGTGAGCAGTCCCAGCGAGGGCGGGCAGTCGATCATGATATAGTCGTAGCGCGCCTTCACCTTCGCGAGCGCCTCGCGGAGCACCTTTTCGCGCCCCGTCTTGTAGACTAGCTCGACTTCCGCGCCCGCAAGATCGATGTTGGCGGGAAGAAGATCCATGCGCTCGATCACGGTGGGCAGAATGTTGTCCTGCACGGGTTCGTCGTCTACGATCACGTTGTAGACCGACTTCTTCAAGGCGCCTTTGGAAAATCCAAGCCCCGTCGTGGCATTGCCCTGCGGATCGAGATCGACGAGAAGAATGCGCCTTCCCGCGAGCGCCGCATACGCCGCCATGTTGACGCACGTCGTCGTCTTGCCTACGCCTCCCTTTTGGTTGGAAAACGAAATGACCTTACCCATGTCCGAAACCTCTTATCCAGATTTTCCGTCATCGTCCTCTCGGGGCGCGTTTTCTTCGCCTTTTTCCGCCTTATTTTCGGAAGTGCCACCCATGTCGGGGGCGTCCGACCCTTCATTTACGGGATTTTCACCGCCTGAAACGGGAAATGCGGGTACCATGTCCGCGGAATGACCGTTCGATTCGGCTTCAACGGCAGCAGTCACTCTTCCGAAGGGATTATCGGGCGAATCCTTGTCGTGATCCTCCATATAGCGGAGCACTTCTTCGTATCCCGCGCCGTGCATGAGCATATCGACTTCTGCGGTGTAGATCGTCTCGCGTTCCACGAGCACGCGCGCCATATTGTCGAGAATGGAGCGGTTTTCGAGAAGGAGCTTGCGGGCGCGGGCATATGCGCGTTCCACGATTGCCTTGACTTCTTCGTCGATGATCGCCGCCGTCTCCTCGGAGTAGGTGTTGCGCTCCTCGAAGTCGCGCCCGAGGAACACGGGGCCGTCGCTCGTGTAGGCGATGGGGCCCAAACGGTCGCTCATGCCCCATTCCGTTACCATCTTGCGCGCCATCTGCGTGACCTTCTGAATGTCGTTGGAAGCGCCCGCCGAGACGTCGTGAATGACGATCTCCTCGGCGACCCTGCCGCCCAACGCCATGCAGATAAAGTCGTTGAGGCGGTTGACGGTGTAGCGGCTGTCGTCGTCCTCGGGGCGGGTAAGCGTGTAGCCTGCCGCCATTCCGCGGGGAATGATGGAAACTTCCTGCACGTTGTCGTTGTATTCGCACAGCTTCGCGAGGATCGCATGCCCCGATTCGTGATAGGCGGTGCTCTTCTTGTCTGCCTCGGTGACCACACGGCTCTTCTTCTGCGGCCCCATGATGACCTTATTGATGCCCTCATAGAGTTCGAGGTTGCCGATGAGCGTTTTGCCTGCGCGGGCAGCGAGAATGGCTGCCTCATTGAGAAGATTCGCAAGGTCTGCGCCCGAGAATCCGCTCGTCATGCGCGCGATCACCTTGAAATTAACGTCGGGCGCAAGGGGTTTATTGCGCGCGTGAACCTTCAAAATTTGTTCACGTCCCTTAACATCTGGAAGATTTACATAAATCTGTCGATCGAATCTGCCCGGGCGCAGGAGCGCATTATCGAGAATGTCTGCGCGGTTCGTCGCCGCCATCACGATAATGCCTTCGTTGGTCTCAAACCCGTCCATCTGCACAAGGATCTGGTTCAAGGTCTGCTCGCGTTCGTCGTGACCGCCTCCCAGCCCCGCTCCGCGTTGACGGCCGACGGCGTCGATCTCGTCAATGAAGATGATACAAGGCTGATTCCGCTTCGCAAGATCGAATAGGTCGCGTACGCGCGAAGCGCCGACGCCGACATACATTTCCACGAAGTCGGAACCGCTTGCAGAGAAGAAGGGAACGCCCGCCTCGCCCGCAACGGCACGGGCAAAGAGCGTTTTTCCTGTTCCGGGAGGCCCCACGAGAAGCACGCCCTTCGGGATCTTCGCTCCGAGCTGCGAAAACTTCTTGGGATTCTTCAAAAACTCCACGACTTCGGAAAGTTCTTCCTTTTCTTCCTCGGCGCCCGCCACATCGGAGAAGCGAACCTTGATGTTCGTCGTGACGCGGGCCTTCGTTTTGCCGAAGTTCATAATCTTGCCGCCCCCGCCGCTCGTCGCGCGCAGGACGACAATAAACATCACAACACCAAGCACCAGGATCGCAATATAAATTACATTGCTCCATCCGCTACCCGCATTCGGGTCTGACGCTTCGATTTGAAGCTCCACGTCATCGCCGAGTTGTTGCTGCCAACTTTGGACTATCTCGTATAATCCTTGACTATTCTGCCCCCACGGGGCGTTGACCCAATATTGGCTCCCCGATTCGGTATAGCCCGTGATCGTAAATCCGTCGATATGAATGCGAACGAATTGCTCTGCGTTCTTATATTTACCCACAGGATTATCCGTTTCATCTTGACCTTCGGGAGCACGCTCGTCTAAAACGCGAGCTTCAAATTCCGACCAAGTCAACTCTCTGCTTTTTCTGATCTGCGATGAGATGAGGAAATATGCCCCGATCCCCAACACCGCGACCAGAATGACAGCGATGATGATTTTTGCTGTTTTGCTCAATTTACGTCTCCTTTTATAGATTTGTTCTCCGCGATAGTATGTGCGGTTTAACGCTTATATTGTATCATAACTCCGCCTGCAAAGCAAGTGTTTCTCGCCAATTCTTATCCGATTTTCACAAAACCTACCAATTTGCCTCAAAAACCCCATAAAATTCATAAAAAACGGCTGTTTTGGGGCAAAAACAATGTTTCACATGAAACTTCCCCGATTTTTTCGGCGATTTTTCGTTTTCACGTGAAACAATAGGTGCAATATTTTTATTTTTTTCTCCACAGAACGCAAGCGATTGTGTGGATAAACGGGCTTTTTTGTGGAAAAAACGGCCCGAAATGCCGTTAAAACGTGCGTTTCAGACCGTTTTCCATTGTTTCCTGCCAATTTTTTTCCACAGCGTCACGGGATGCGAAATGCCGTGATAAACCAACTCGAATCGTAGATCTTGCCGACAACGCTGCTCGAAGCGATAAATTCGTTGATGGACGCGGCGTTGATCCAGCGGAATATCGCAAGAATGATCAGAATGATCAGCAGCGCCTTCGCGATCCCGAGCAATCCGCCTAAAAAGCGGTTCACCGTTCTGAGGGGCGCAAAGCGATCGATGATGCTCGTTCCGATCTTTCCGACGATCCATGCGCCGAGTTTGATGATGACAACGAGGGAGACAAAGCTGATCGCGACGGCGATCCAGCCCGCGGCGGTTGCGCTGCCCAATGCGTTTTCGAGCGCCGTGGTAAGCCCGAACGTGCTTTCGAGGGAATTCTTCATCGGGAAACAGAAGAAAAACGCAAATCCGACGGCGAAAATCGTCCCCGCGAGCTTGCAGATCCCTTTCAGAAAGCCGCGCCATACCCCGAAGAGCGTTCCGAGAGCGATCAGCGCGAAAAATACAACGTCAAGCACCCATGCGCCCGACGCAGCAAGAAGATTCATAACGACCTCCGTTCTTTTTCCTATTATATCACCATTTGCGGGAAAAGTCATACATTTTTGCGGAAATGTTATAAAAGCGGCTCCGCGTGGCAAGAATTCAAGGGCGCAAGAGGGGGCTGGTATGGAGTACGCATTTCATTTTTATAATACGATGGCAGAAACGGGACTTTGCATGGCTTTGAAAAATGTTTTGGGAGAGCTGACCGCGCCGCCCGTGGTGCTCTGCGTGGGCAGCGATCTCGCCATCGGCGACAGCCTCGGACCCATCACGGGAACGATGCTGCGGCAAAAGCAGTATGGCGGATTTGTTTACGGTTCGCTCAAAACCCCCGTTACGGCAAAAGAAGTACGGTATATGGAGGGATTTTTGCGAAAAACGCACCCTTCGAGCAAGATCATCGCCGTAGACGCCGCGGTGGGGGAATCGGGCGACGTCGGGCTTATGAAGGTCGTATCCGGCCCGCTCCGCCCCGGTTCGGGGGCGAATAAGCGGCTCGGGAAGGTCGGAGACGTTTCCGTTCTCGGCATCGCCGCCCCCAAATCCGCTTTTTCCTATTCGCTGCTCAATCTCACGCGGCTGAATATGATCTACTCGATGTCGGAAGCCATCTCGGGAGCCATCGCCTCTTTCGGACTCTGTTGCTTTCGCAGAAACTGTTCATAATTAACATTTTTGCGGGGGAATAGGCTTGTCCTGTGATAATAAATATCAGATTCGATTTATTTTGAAAATATTTTACATTTTCGTTGACGAAAGGCGGAGCCTTCGCTATAATGGAGGCACAAATTCCAGATAGGAGGTTTGGCTATGGTCAGAATTTGTATTTTCCGCACGGCGGCAGGGGATTCGTTCTTTTTGAGCGACGAATTCGGCGCCGACGACGATGCGGAGACGCGAAGGGACTACGCGGGGAAAAACAGCAAAAAGTGGTTGAAAGAATACTGAGAGCAAAGGGGCGCGTCCTGCGGGATCCGCCCCTTCTTTCGGTTTGTGCGCTTATCTCCATTTCTTGGCGGCGCGCATATTTTCTGTGATAATCTTACAACTTATCGGTATATCGGGGTATAAAACAGAAAACGGTTTACATTTTTGCCCTCGTCATGAAAAAATTAACAATTTTCTTGACGAAAAAGTGATCATTCGTTAAAATAAAAGCACAAATTGAAAGGAGGATAAAATCAATGGTTAAGACGACGAAAACCAAGACCTATAACACAGAGACGGCAAGCGTGGTCAAGAAGGTCACATTCGGTGCGTACGGCGATCCCGCGGGCTACGAGTTGGTGATGTTTTTAACGCCGGAAGGGGATTACTTCCTCTACACGAACGGCGGCGAGGCTTCCCCTTACCCCACGGAAAACATCAAGACGTACACGAAAGCCAACGCCAAGAAGTGGCTGGAAGAGAACTGAACATATCCCCGCATTCTGCGGGGATATTTCATTTTTTGCAGGAGGGAATGGCACCCCCACCTGTCTCGCTTCGCTCGCCACCCTCCCCCTTATAAAGGGGTAGGGCTTATAAATCCCGTCATACTGCCCCGCGCGCTCTAAAATCGTCATACTGTCCCGCGCGCACGATTCCAATCACGTCATACTGAGCCGCCGAGGGACGAGGCGTGTCGAAGTATCACCGCAGTTTTAGAAATAAGGTGATGTTTCGACAAGCTCAACATGACGTTATTAGAATAACCCCCACCTGTCACGGCAAAGCCGTGCCACCCGCCCCCGTAATCGGGGGCAGGTCGCCTATCGACCATATATAAAGAAAAGCCGCACGCGGAGCGTGCGGCATATCTTTTTTACTTATTCGTCGTCGGAATGAAAAGCGGTGCCCTCTGTTTCGGGCATGGGTGCCTCGTCTTTCCTCTCGGTGGGGGGCGTTTCGTCCTCCGCCTTGCCGAGATAGGTGCCGAAGAAGCCCGAGAATCCGCCCTTCTTATAGCCCGGCGTTCCGCCGTGAGAGAAGCTGGTGCCCGAGGTCTCCGGCGTCGCGTCGGCGGGAAGTTCCCGCTTTGCGTAGGGCTTTCTTCCGCCCGTCCTGCCGCCTCTGCCGCGGTCATGCCCGCCGCGGAAGTCCTTTCCGCCTCTGCCGCGGCGATCTTTATCTTTGTCGCGCTTATCGAAGGAACGAAGGTTCTTCGGGGTGATCACAACGTAGCGCGCAGGTTCCTTGCCCTCGCTGTGCGTCGTGACTTCGTCGCTGTCGAGAAGGGCGGAGTGGACGATGCGCCTTTCGTAGGGATTCATGGGTTCGAGACGGACGCGCTTCCCCAGCCGTACCGCCTTCGCCGCGAGTTTGAGCGCCACGCGGCGCAACGTCTCCTCGCGTTCCTCGCGGTAGTTTCCGCAGTCAACGACGACGCGTTTGTATTCCTTTCTGCCCGTATTTGCGACGGCGCCCGCAAGGACTTGCACGGCGTCGATCACTTCGCCCCGTCTGCCGATCAGCCCCTTCGCTTCGCCTTCGAGGTTGATGACGATCTTCTCGCCCTCGGAGGAGAGGACGGGGGTCGCTTCCGTGCCGATCAACGGGAACAGCCCTTCGAGGAACTTGACGGCGCGCTGCCCGTCGGTGAGTTTTTCCGTGATCTCCACCCGCGCGGGGATCGATCCGAACAATTTCTTTTTGCCCTGTTCCAAAACGGCGATCTCCGCCTGTTCGCGCGTAAGCCCCATTTCGGCAAGCCCCGCCTCGATCGCTTCTTCCACTGTTTTACCTTGAAATTCCATAATATACCCTCTTTGTAGGTTTATTTGCGTTTTTTACCGTCCTTCTGCTCCATCCATTTGAGCTTTCGCCCGTACTGCGCTTTGATGGCTGCCTCTTCCTTCTTTTTGAAGATATGGTTGAGCACGAGGTTACAAAGGATCGTCACGAGAAGGGCGATCACCGAGCTGATGATCATGTAGATCGAGAACGCCGCGCTGTACAGGAAGGCGAACACCGCGTAGAGGAGGGGCATGACGAAGAGCATGACCTTCTGCGTCATGGCGCCCTGTCCGTCCACCGTCTGGTATTTGTTGCTCTCCTTTTGGCTGCGCATCATGATGAACTGCGAAAGCCCCATCGTCACGATCGAGAGAATGATGAGCACATAGTAGCCGTTGGGCGAACTCTTCTGGGCCGCGAGCTTGCTCGTGAGATTGTCGTATTGGTTTTGATCGAGCGAACTGCTCACCGTGCTCGAAGGCACGGGATGGCGGTACGTCGCGTCCGATTCCCAAACGTTCTTGATCCAAAGGAAGCTCGGGCGGTTGTCCCAATAGTATTCGCTCGCCGCCGTCGCGCCCACATCGACAAGATAATCCGTGCACGCCTTGCGCACTTTTTCCTCGATATACGTCCCGTCGTCGTTCTTCGCCGCGTCGATCGCATGCTTGGCGGCGCCTGCGGCGGTCGTAACGGTCTCGCCGTCTTTCTCCTCCTCTTCGGGAAGCGCGGAGACGTAGGCATACAGCTTGTCCGCGTCGATGAGATATCCGCGCGCGACGGTCTCCGCGGGAATGAAGGTCACGCTGATCTCGCCCCCCGTTTGCACCGCGCTGTACCCGCCGAGAGAATAGCTGTAAAGAAGGAAGTGTTCGGCTTTTTCCGACGTCACTTTGAGATAGGGGGCGGAAACGGTGCGGGTGACGACTTGATCGCCCTCCGTCACCGTTTGGTTGTTCTCATCGACCACGCTGATCGTTGCCTCGCGGTATTCCACCTCGTAGGAGACGCCGTCCTTCGTCCATTGGACGGTCTCCTGTTGCAACAGATCGACGGGGTGCGCCGTCTCGTCGTCGGGATGGCCGATCGTAAAGACGCCTTCCTCTTCTGTGACGGTGTAGTCAAGCCCGTCTGCCGCGTTCTCCAAGATGACGGCGTTGTAGCTCTCCGACATCTCCTTGAAGAGCTGCGCGTTGGCGTATCTCGAATAGGAGTTGAACCCCTGAAAGGCGACGATGAGAATGACGAGAGAGATGATCATGGGCAGGCATGCCCCGAACATGCTGTACCCGTTTTTCTTGTACAGCTCCGACATCTTCATATTGTAAGTCGCCTTGTCGTTGGCGTATTGCTTTTGCAGTTTATCGAGATCGTCCTTCATGTTGCGCATGATGAGCGTCTGTTTTCTCGACTGGTAGCGCTGGTAGATATCGAAGGGGAGCGTCATCGCTTTAAGAACGAGCGTGAAAACGATGATCCCGAGACCGATAATCCCGACGCCTTCGATGATGGCGCGCGCAAACTTGCCGAGCGCGTCCAGCCCGACAGTAAACTGCGGTATGAGGGAAAATTCCGCAAAAATATTCATAGAGATTCCTTAAAATGAGATTAGACGAGCCACCTTTTCTTCCAGAACACCTCGGGCGCGGGATCGACGCCCCCCTTCGAGAGCGGGTTGCAGCGCAAGATCCGCCACATGCCGAGCAGGATCCCGAGGATCACCCCGTAGTTATTGATACAGCGTTTCGTGTATTCCGAACAGGTGGGGGTGTACAGACAGGTATGGTGGGAAAGGCGCCGCTGATAAAAGAGGATCATGCGGATGCACGCGCTCCGAAGGGGAAGCAAGAGGAGTTTCGCCCTGCGGTGAAGATACCGTGCGTTCGCGCGGAAAATCTCACGAAATCGCGCTTTCAATGAGGCGCTCCTTCCCCAGCAATTTGCCGATATCGCGGCTGAACGCCGCATAGGAATACGATTCGGCAACGCGCGGAATGAGAAGTACGGCGCACGGGGAGCGAAGCGGCATATAGCCGCGAAACGCCTCCCGAAGAAGGCGTTTAACATGATTTCTCTGTACGCTCTTGCCGTATTTTTTCCCGACGCAAACAGCCATCGACGTCTCCTTTGCGGGAAAGACGACGAGCATCACCGTCTCTCCGTGCAGACGTTTGCCTCGTTTCAGGACTGCCGTGATCTGTTTTTCGCTTTTCAGACGCCGGTATTCCACAAGATTCCCTTACGCGGAAAGATGCTTTCTGCCCTTGTTTCTTCTTCTTTTGAGCACTTTTCTTCCGCCCTGCGACGCCATTCTCTTGCGGAATCCGTGGACCTTGCTTCTCTGTCTCTTCTTGGGCTGATACGTTCTCTTCATACTATCGTCTCCTTGTTGATATAAACAGTTTTATCGTTTTGATTATACGGGTTTTGCCCTTCGCCGTCAAGCGATTACGCGGCGTTTCTCACGGGCAATATCAAATATAGATTGTCTTTGCCCTCTTTGTTTTGCAGAATGAAGGGGGAGATCGCCCCGTTGAAACTCACCGTGACTTCGTCCTCGCTGAGCGCGCGGAGCGCGTCGAGCAGGAATTTCGCGTTCATGGAGATGACGAGATCGAATCCCGTCGTCTGCGCCGCGACGACCTCGGAGACGTTGCCGTATTCGGAAACGGAGGAGATCTTCACGCCGTCCGCGGAGATATCCAGCGTGACGAGATTGTTTTTATCGCCGCGGATGAGCACGGCGGCGCGCTCCGCGCTCGCGATCAGCTCGTTGCGGTTCACCACGATCTCCGTGGTGAATTTGGAGGGAATGACGTTCTCCTTTTTGATGAACTCTCCCTGATAGAGGCGGGAGACGATGGTCATGCCTTCGCTCCCCACGAGCAGCATGCCGCCCTGCGTGTAGAGCGTGGTCTCCGCGTCGTCGTCGGAGAGCATGCGGGAGATCTCGACGAGGGTGCGGGCGGGGCAGATGATGCTCTTTTCCCCGCTCTTGGAGACGATCTCCGCGGAGGCGAGGGCGAGCCGGTAGCCGTCGAGCGCGATCGCTTCGAGCTTCTCCTTGAAATCGAGAAGGCAGCCTTTGAGCACGGGACGGGAATCGTCCTGCGCGCAGCAGAACGTCGTCTCCGCGATGATCTTTTTCAGCGTCGCCTGCTTGATCACGAAGGAATTTTCCCCGATCTCGAAGTTGATCGCGGGGAATTCTTCCGCCGGCAGGGTCTGCATATAGGAGACGGAATCGCGGTATTTGATCTCCATGCCGCGTTCGCCCGTCGTGAAGGAGATCTCCTCCCCGAGCAGTTTGAGGGTGAAATCGTTGAACAACTTGCCGGGAACGCAGATCTCGCCCTCTTCGAGCACTTCCGCCTTGATCTTTTTCAGGATGGAAAGCTCCCCGTCGGTCGCAAGAAGAGAGATCCCCACGCTGTCCGCCGTGATGCGAATGCACTCCATGATGGGCGCCGTCGTGCGGACGGCGCACGCCTTACTGACTTTGCTCACGGCTTCGGAGAGCGTAAGCCCGTCGCAGATGAATTTCATGATGTTCCTCCCTGTATGGTAAGTGAAAAGAAAGAATTTAGTAATAGTAGTAAGTACGGTGGATTTGTGGACAAGTTCCCCGTATTCTCTTTTCGTTCTTTATTATATAGGAAAACGGGGGAAATTTCAAGCGTTTTCCCGCCTTTTGCGAAAATAGAGCAAGAAAAGTTCGTGTGGAAGAAAAAGTGGACAGGCTGTGGGAATGTCGATCCCGCACGGGGGGAAAGGGAGAAAAGGAGGAAAAGAAAGTTAGTGGCGGAAGAAAAAGGGGAAGGTTGTCCACAGTCTCACAACAATGTGGAAAAAACTATAAACGGCGGAGCGATCGGGTTGATAAATTTTGCGCGATGTGATATAATCGAAGCATGAGAAATCCGCCCGATCTTCAAACGGCGCGCGCCCTGTACGAAGCGAATGAGGAGAAGTTCGCCCTCTTCGAGGAGGCGCTTATCTTTTCGAACGCGCGTTTCAACCTCACCGCGATCACGCGGCATGAGGAAGTTCTCTATAAGCATTTTCTCGATTCTCTCGCGGGAGAAGGGTATTTTCCGCAGGGCGCGAAGGCCATCGAAGTGGGCAGCGGCGCGGGTTTTCCCTCCGTTCCGCTCATGATCGTCCGCCCCGATCTCGAATTCACGCTGGTGGAGAGCACGGGCAAGAAGTGCGCGTTCCTCAACGAGATCAAGGAAAAACTCGGTCTGCGCGCGGAAATTTTCTGCGCCCGCGCCGAGGAGCTTGGAAAAGATATGCGCTTTCGGGAAAAGTTCGACGTGTGCTGCGCAAGGGCGGTCGCGCCCCTCGGCCCCCTCGCGGAATACTGCCTTCCCTTCGTGAGAGAGGGCGGGCTGTTCGTGGCATATAAGGGGGCGAAGGAAGAGGCGAAGCGGGCGATCTCTTTGCTCGGCGCAAGAGAGGAGGGTTCTTTCGCCTACGAACTGCCCGAAGGCTACGGAAGAAGAACGTTGCAGCTCTTTACAAAGATCGCGAAAACGCCGCCCAAGTATCCGCGCGGGAACGGGGCGGAAAGGAGGGCGCCTCTTTCATGAACGGAAAAGTCTGCGCGATCACGGGGCACAGGGATCTTCCCGAAGCGTTCGATTGCAACCTGCTTTACGATACGCTCGAAGAGCTGATCGGAGGGGGATGTTCGGGCTTTTGCTGCGGCATGGCGCGGGGATTCGATCTGAAAGCGCTTGACTGTCTCATTGAGCTGAAACAGCGGTACCATGTCTGCGTTGAGGCGTGCATTCCCTACGACGGGCAGGAGCGCTCTTTCCCCGCAGCCGAGCGGAAAAAGTACAGGGATCTTCTCGCATGGTGCGATCGAAAGACCGTCCTCTATCCCGCCTATTTCCGCGGTTGCTTTCTCGCGCGGGACAGGTATATGGTAGATCATTCCGACCTGCTCTTGGCGTACTGTGTGCGCGAGAGCGGGGGCGCCGCGTACACCGTAAAGTACGCGAGGGAGACGGGGAAAGAGATCATCTTTCTCGAAAGAGACGAGCGCTGACAGGGCATTTCAGAAAAAAGAGAGAAAACCGCGGAAATTCGCGGTTTTTTTACAAGACTTCGCAGGAAACGTTTGCGAAAAACCCTTACTCTGTTGAGAAAAAGCACTTAAAAAGGGGGGAGCTAATGGCATACGAAAAGCGACTGTGCATCCTCAAACAGATCAAAAAGGGATTCTCCGCCGACGGCGGCGTGCTCTCGGGCGCGGTCTACGGGGAGAGAATGGGCGGCGACCTCATCATCACGCCCCGCATTCTCGGGATCGCGCCCGTCAAAGAGGGGAGCTATGCGCTCGCGATCGGCGTGGAGGGGAAGATCTTCCTTCTCGAACTGAAAGGCAACACGCCGCTCACCGTGCACGACAGCCCCTCGATCAAGGCGGGGTTTTCCGCCCTGCTCGTATTTTTGAAGGGGGATGCCTCTCCCCTCGCCTTCGGGAGCTGCGGCGCCGCGCCCGCCGATTATGCGCCCCTGCTTTCCGCCTTTTCGGGCACGGGGAAAAAGCAGGAAGTCCCTCCGCCCCCTCCGCCCGAGGAGTTCCCGCTGCCCTTTACCCCCAACGCGCCCGTCGTTCCCCCGTCGAAGGAGAGCGATCCGCCCCCCTTTCGCGAACACGCCGCGGCAAAGTACGACGACGAAGCCATCGCCGAAGCCGACTACTACCGCGGTGATGAGGATGATGGCGCTCAAACGCCTCGTGATGAAGAAGAGGGCGCGCCAAAAGACGGGAATGCGCCTCGCGGGAATGACGGCGATGGATTCCTGCGCCCGCGCGGGACGCTTACATACTATTACAGCGTGCGCGAAAGATTGGAAAGAGCGTTTGCGTCTTTCCCCCGCGACGAGAGGTTGAAGGCCGCCTTTCCGCAGTCGGAGTGGGTGAAGGCGGACGGCGCGCTGCTCGGCGTGATCTACGAGGAAGGGCTGCCGAAATACCTGTGCGTCGCCGTCGAGAAGGGGAAGGAGCCTCCCGCGGAGATGAAGGGGAAGTGCTGTTTCGTTCCCGCCACCCCTTTTTCGGACATGGAGGGGTTCTACGTCGTCTTTCAGTCGGCGGACAGCGGAGAATACGTCACCGTTTCCGAAAGCTGAAAGAGGAGAAAAGAAGAAAAACACAGGGCGCGGGCGGGTGCACGCGCGGCGAAAATTTTCCCGAGAAGTTGTTTACTTTTCGGGAATTTTGTGGTATAATATATCATGGGAAAAGAGGGGCGTTTTTCGCCCCGACGCAAGGGAACGAAAGGAGGATTTATCATGGCCCTTACCAAGAACAAAAAAGTGCTCGACTTCGTAAACGAGAGCGCGGCGCTTGCCACACCCGATAAGATCGTGTGGATCGACGGCAGCGAGGCACAGCTCGAAGCGCTTCGCCGGGAGGCCGTCAGAACGGGAGAAATGCTCAAACTCAACGAGGAGAAGCTCCCCGGCTGTTACTATCACCGTACGGCGCAGAACGACGTCGCGCGCGTCGAGGACCGTACGTTCATCTGCTGCAAAAAGAAGGAGGACGCAGGCCCCATCAACTATTGGATGGATCCCCAAGAGGCGTACGCGCTCTGCCGTGAGATCGCCCGCGGGAAGATGAAGGGGCGTACCATGTACGTCATTCCCTACTCGATGGGCGTCGTCGGATCGCCTTTCTCCAAGATCGGCATCGAGGTGACGGACTCCATTTACGTCGTCCTCAACATGGCGATCATGACGCGCGTCGGCACCGAGTGCTACGACTATTTGGGCGAGGACGGCGACTTCATCAAGGGCTTCCACTGCAAGTGCGACGTGGATCCCGAAAAACGCTACATCATGCACTTCCCCGAAGACGATACCATCATTTCCGTCAACTCCGCATACGGCGGGAACGTCCTTCTCGGGAAGAAGTGCTTCGCCCTTCGCATCGCCTCCTGCCTCGGCAGAAAAGAGGGCTGGATGGCGGAGCACATGCTCATCTTGGGCGTGACCTTCCCCGACGGGAGCAAGCACTATGTGGCGGCGGCGTTCCCTTCCGCCTGCGGCAAGACCAACCTTGCCATGCTCATTCCCCCCAAGCACTATCTCGAAAAGGGATATAAAGTGGAATGCGTGGGCGACGATATCGCTTGGATCCGCGTGGGCAAAGACGGGCGGCTCTGGGCGGTGAACCCCGAGAACGGCTTCTTCGGCGTTGCGCCCGGCACCAACGAAAAGAGCAATCCCAACGCGCTCGCCGCGACGAAGAAGGGCACCATCTTCACCAACGTCGCCATCGACCCCTCCGACAACACCGTCTGGTGGGAAGGGCTTACCAAACCCGCGCCCGCACATCTCATCGATTGGCTCGGGAACGAATGGACGCCCGAAATGGGCACGAAGGCGGCGCATCCCAACTCCCGCTTCACCGCGCCCGCGGTGAACTGCCCGTGTCTTTCGCCCGAATTCAACTCCAAAGAGGGCGTCCCGCTCGACGCCATCATCTTCGGCGGCAGAAGGGCGACGACGACGCCCCTCGTCTATCAATCCCGCGATTGGGATCACGGCGTGTTCGTGGGCGCGATCATGAGTTCGGAGACGACCGCCGCCGCGACGGGTGCAGTCGGCGTTCTCCGCCACGACCCTATGGCGATGAAGCCGTTTGCGGGCTACCATATGGCGGATTACTTCGGGCATTGGATCGAGATGGGCAAAAAAATCAAGAATCCGCCCAAGATCTTTAACGTCAACTGGTTCCGTCAGGATAAAAACGGCGAGTTCCTGTGGCCCGGCTTCGGCGACAACATGCGGGTCTTGGAATGGATCTTGAAGCGCTGCGACGGCAAGGTGGACGCGCAGGAGACGGCGATCGGATACGTTCCCTATGCGAAGGATATCGACCTCGAAGGGCTGGATTATTCCGTCGAGACGCTCGAAAGCATTCTCTATGTGGATAAGGCGCGCTGGCGCGCCGAGGCGGACGAGATCGAAGGGTACTTCAAACAGTTCGGCGACAGACTGCCCGCAGAACTCCGCGCCAGCCTCGAAACCTTGAAAGCAAACTGCGAAAAGTAAAACAAAGTACGAATAATACGAAAAAGAGACGGCATTCGCCGTCTTTTTTCGTGTTCAGTTTACGTCATACTGCCCCCCAGAGCTGCCCCCTTTGCAAGGGGGAAAATTTTGCCTTTCTGCCAAAGATTGATAATCTTTGGCGCAAAATTTTCTTGGCATTTGCCCATATGCTCGGGCAAATGCTGACCGAACGCGGGATTCTACCCGCGTGAGACATCTCCGCCGTTAGGCGGTGGTGGGGGTTGGCTTCTCGCTGTCCCTTTTAGGGAAAGTACCCGCGAAGCGGGGGAAAGGGTTAGAACCCCTCTGTCGCTTCACGACATCTCCCCTTTCAGGGGCGACAAGAAACGAGGCCTGTCGAAGTATCACCGCATTATAAAATAAGGTGACCCTTCGACTACGCTCAGGGTGACGTATTTACCGCCTTCGGCGGTTCGGTATGACACTTCGTCCGACGGTTCAGAATGACGCTTGTCCCGCACCTTGCCCACCCCTTTGAGGGGTGGGTGTCGCCTTTGGCGACGGAAGGGGTGTTCCGATCCCGTAATACTGCTTCGGGCGAATGAAATGCCCTCATCATTCCGATCGCGGAGGCGTCCGTCCGCGCGGAAAAGATCACAGGGCGATCCAAAGCGCGGGGACAATGCCGTTGCGGACATAGTCGACGTTCTCGCCGCCGCCGATCCAATAGGCGCCCCCTTGCACCTGTCCCGTTTCCGCGATCCTGAATACCGTCTTTCCCTTTGCTTTATTTTCGGGCGTCCGCAGCCACCAGCTGAAACACGCAGTGTCGTCTTTGGGCTGTATCCCCTGCGCTTTCGCATAATCCGTTGCTTGGAGTTGCCGCGAAACATCGGGATCTCCGCTCGGCGCAAACCCATAGGTTTCGTTGACGACATCATCGGAGCTGAGAAGGAAGACCTTGTCCTGCGTATCCTCGCAGGCGTAGGGGTTATCTGTCCCCGCGCGGTTGTCTACCGTCGTCGTCTCGATGATCGCTTGGGCGGCGCTGTCGAACGCCGTCTCGTAGAAGTTCTCCGTGAGCCACGTGCGGATGTCGCTCTCCCTGTAATTGTTGGGATATACCGTCTCGCCGTCTTGGGTGCGTTCGTCGTAGCTGTGGTAATACTGCCCTCCGTCGAGGATGATATTTGCCATGAGGAACGCTTTGCCGTCTTCGCTTTTGAGGACGCGCCATTCGATCGGCTCAAAGCGGAACCAATAGACGGTCTCCGTTAAATAGCCGTTGTCATCTTGATAGCTCAAAATCTTGCTCCCCGTCTTGTAGTTGCGCTCCAACGTGAAATAGACGCCGCGATATTTGCTGCCGTTCAACTCCACGTCGATATACCACATGTAGTCGGTCACTTCGCCGCCGTAATAGTAGCCGTAGCTCGTCCATTCGCCCCAATCTTCTTCCGAGGGAAGAACGCCCGCCTTTTCCGTGAGGGCGGCAACAGTCGCCGCTTCCTTTACCTCGCTCTGCGGATATTCCCCGAAGTAGATCTTGGAGCCGTCCTCGCTCTTCGTGTAGAGGGGCGGTCTTGTTTTTCCGCACACCTCGCAGGCGCCGTCCGCCCCGTAGGTGTGGTCTTGGTGCTCATATTCGCAAGCCGTGCATTTGCCGTTTGTGTAAGTATGCACCGCGCTCACCGTCTTTTTGCAGACGGAACAGGTCTGCGAATGCTCTGTTTCCGTCTTGACGTATGCGCCGAAAGCATGTGCCTTGTGTTCATAGTTACAGGTTGTGCACTTGCCGTTCTCATAGGTGTGCGCACCCTCATCCTTGCGCTCTGCGGTATGGGAGCAGGTGGCGGCGTGCCAATGGCTGCTCTCGTCGCTCGACCATGTCACGGCGTAGGTGTGCGCGTGTGCGCCGCAACCCGCCGAAGCAAGGCAAAGGCAGAGAGCGGAGACGAGCGCCAAGAGAGTCGTCAGAAGTTTGTGTTTCATATTCCTTTCTCCTTAAAAAGTATCTGCGGGCAAAAAAATAAGGACGCCTCAATCCGAGGCGCCCGCTTCGAGTATCCCCGAATTGTTGCGACACAATTTCCTGATAACGATATAGGAATATAAGGATACACCGATGCCCGTTGTATCTTTTCGTTATCAGTATGAAATTGTGTCGCAAGTTCTATTTTATCAAAGAAAAAAAATTTTTACAACACTTTTATCGAAAATAGTTGAACATAGTTATTACGTCATACTGAGCCGCACATTTTTATTGCGTCATACTGAGCCGCCGAGGAACGAGGCGTGTCGAAGTATCACCTTATTCTTGCCCACTCTCCCCCTTAAAAAGGGGTAGGGCTTCCCCCGTCTACGGGGGAAGCTGTCACGTTAGTGACTGATGAGGGTTGGTTTCTAATGTGCCCCTCATTCGTCACGGCTTTGCCGTGACACCTTCCCCCCCGAGGGGGGAAGGCTTCCAAATCGTCATACTGCCCCGCGCGCACTATTCTCTACTAAGCGCGGCACGAGCCGTAGGCGAAGTAGTGAATCCTCTACTTCGTGAGGGTACAAAACCTCGTTCTCCAAGAGGGGATCTGCTCCGCGCCTATGGCGCGTCGAGATGAGGAGAAAGGGCGACCAACACCCCCTCAGTCACGCAAACGCGTGACAGCTCCCCCTCAAAGGGGGCGCCAAGCGTTGTCTCGCGCCTATTCCCTTTCTCAATCGTGTGCGGCGGAAGAAATTTTTTCAATCCATGACGAAAAATGGACAACTTTTTCAAAACGTGCTATAATACTTTCACAAAAGATTTTGCAAGGAGCAAAGTATGGATCTCAATTTACTCATCATCATCGTGATGTTTGCGGTGGTCCTCGGCCTCGGCTATGCGGCGCTCAACTTCTTCCTCACGAAGAAACTCAAAGAGGGGAACGAGCGCATGCAGCATATCGCCGCCAAGATCCGCGAAGGCGCGAACGCGTTCATTTTTTATGAATATAAGATCGTCGCCATCATCGGGCTTGCGGTCGCCGCCGTCCTCGCGCTGTTCATCGCGTGGGAGGCGGGCGTTGCCTTTGTCATCGGCGCGGTCATGTCTGCCACGGCGGGCTTCATCGGCATGAAGATTGCGACGTACGCCAACGTGCGCGTCACCAACGCCGCCAACGAGACGAGGAACGTCGGCAAGACCTTGAAGGTTGCCTTCCGCGGCGGCTCCGTCATGGGGCTGTGCGTGGCGGGATTCGCCCTTCTCGGCGCGATCATCGTCTACTGCTGCTTCGGCTGGGCGGGCGGAATGATCAATGTGCACGGGGAGGGGCTTGCCCAAATCGTCGCCGAGCACACCAACCCCATCACGGGGCAGGAATATAACCTCTCCATCATTCTCTCGGGCTATGCCCTCGGCTGTTCCATCATCGCCCTCTTCAACCGTGTGGGCGGCGGAATTTACACGAAGGCGGCGGACATGGGCGCGGATCTCGTCGGAAAGACGGAGGCGCACATTCCCGAAGACGATCCCCGCAACCCCGCGACCATTGCGGATAACGTGGGCGACAACGTGGGCGACGTCGCGGGTCTCGGCGCAGACCTCTTGGAGAGCTACATCGGGGCGATCATGGCGACCATTATTCTCGCCATCGAGGTGTTCTGCCATTCGACGAACTTCACTTCGCCCACCCTTCTTCAAAAGATGACGCTCTTCCCCCTCCTCTTTGCGGGGATCGGGCTTTTGGGCTGTATCATCGGGATCTCCTATCCGCTCCTCAAACGCAAGCTCTCGGATAACCCCCATTTGGAACTCAACCTCTCCACATGGATCTCGGCGGGCGTGACGCTCATCGGCGGATTCCTGCTCTCCTTCTTCCTGTTCAAGGGGGAGGAAACGGCCCAGCTCTCCGCGGCAAAGATGCGCATCGGCGCCGTCTCGCCGTGGGTATGCGCGGCAGTCGGGATCGTCGCGGGCATCATCATCGGCATCATCTCCGAATACTATACGAGCGACGCCCACAAGCCCACCAAGAATATCGCGCAGGCGAGCAAAGAGGGGGCGGCGCTCACCGTCACGCAGGGCATGGCGACGGGCATGATCTCGTGCATGCTCCCCGTCGTTGTCCTCGGCGTCGCCATTTTCGCGAGCTATGCGCTCGGCGGCATGTTCGGCGTCGGGTGCGGCGCGATGGGTATGCTCTCCTTCGTCGCGGCGACGGTCTCCGTCGATACCTATGGTCCCATCTCCGACAATGCGGGCGGCATCGCCGAGATGAGTATGCTCGACGAAGAAGTGCGCGACATCACCGATAAATTGGACGCCGTCGGCAACACCACGGCAGCCATCGGCAAGGGCTTTGCCATCGGTTCCGCCGCGCTCGCGACCCTCTCCATGATGTCGAGCTACCTCTTCGCGGGCGGGCTTGTCGCGACCGTTGAGAGCGGTCTCGATATCTTCCTCAACATCGTGCGCGGCGATATCATCGTCGGCGCCATCATCGGCGCAGCCATTCCCTTCCTCTTCTCGGGAATGCTCATCAACGCCGTCGCGAAAGCCGCGAGAAAAATGGTAGACGAAGTCCGCCGCCAATTCCGCGACAACCCCAAGATCCTGACGGGCGAAGAGGACCCCGATTCGACGAAGTGCGTCACCATTTCCTCGCAGGGCGCCATCAAGCAGATGATCGTGCCTTCCGTCGTCGCCATCGCCATTCCCGTCGTGTGCGGATTCATCTTCGGCGCCGGCTTTGTGGGCGGCATCCTCATCGGCGCGACGCTCGCCGCCATTATGCTCGCGATCTATACGGGCAACGCGGGCGGCGCGTGGGATAACGCCAAGAAGTACGTCGAAAAAGGCGGCGTCGAGGGCGTGAAGAAGGGCGAAGAGGGCTACGACGTTGTGCACGACGCGGCCGTCGTCGGCGACACCGTGGGCGACCCCTTGAAGGATACGGTAGGGCCTTCGCTCGATATCCTCATCAAGATCATGTCCACCGTCTCCCTCGTCTGCGTCGTGGTGTTCCAGGAGTTCAACCTGCTCTCCGCGTGCGGCCTCACTTCCATATTCGGCGGCTGATATCCGATCGAAAAAAATGAAAAGCGGCGGGCATGCTCCCGCCGTTTTCTTATGCCGCAAAAGGGTTTATGCCCCGCCGCGCGCCCTCTCAAACGAAAAAGCCCCCGACCATGTCGGGGGCTTGCGTGTTTGCTTTGTTACATGATCACGATGTTCCTGCTCGTGAATTTCTCTTTGAGGTCGGCGGGGAAGTTGTCGTCGGTGATCAGAACGTCGATATCTTCGAGACGAGCGAAGGTATAGGGCATGATCTTGCCGATCTTGGAGCTGTCGAGCATCATATACATCGCCCGCGCCTTCTTGCGCGTGAGTTTGAGAAGATCCGCCTCCACCTGCGAACCGCAGGAGAAGCCGTTGCTGAGCGTGAACGCCGAAGCGGAAATGATGGCAAGCTCGAAGTTGGTGTTGTCGAAATACGATTTGGCAACGGGGGAAGCGGTGGAAAGATTTTCTTTGAGGACCTGCCCCCCGAGCACGGTAAGATTGACGTTCTTCTTCTGCGCAAGTTCGATCGCCACGGCAAGCCCGTTGGTGAAGATGTGCACGTTCAGATCGGGAAGTTCCTTCGCAAGGTACATCGCCGTCGTCCCGCCGTCGATAAAGAGGGAAGTGTTTTCGTCGATGAGCCGCGCAGCCTTCTGCGCGATCTTGATCTTTTCGTCCGTATGGATGGCAGTTTTCTTGGTATAGGGTTCGCCCGAGACCTTCTGGACTTCCTTTACGGACATCGCGCCGCCGCGCACGCGGATAATGCGGCCTTCCTGTTCGAGCTGAAAGAGGTCGCGGCGAAGCGTCATCTGGGAAACATGAGGAAAATAATCGTCAAGTTGTTCGAGGGTCAGTTTGCCGCGTTTATCTAAAAGCTCGGCGATCTCCTCGATGCGATCGCGTTTCATAAGTATAGAACCTCCCGTACATCGTTTTGTAGTATTTTAACATAGGTTTGCAAAATAATCAAGAGTTTTCCGAAAAATATCCTTAAAAAAATTTACAAAATCCGTGATTTTTTTACACAGGTTCATATTGTGAAAAAAATTTTCGCAAGGAAATCGCAAAATGAAAATTTCCCCCAAAAAAGTATATCAAGATTAACAAAAATGAAAGAAGGGGAGGGCTGTCTCCGCGCGCTTCGTTTTCGCGCCGCATTTTTGTGCCGAAAAAGCGCGAAAAAGAAGAGAAGACTGCGCGCCGTTTCCCTCGCTTCGCCGCCGCCCGCGCGGTTTTTTTCCTTCGGCGAAGGGGCGCGGCGAGCCGCGAACGGGCATTTTTCAGGCGCTTTCGCGCCGTATTTTTAAGAAATTATGAAAAAATTTGTGTTTTTTATCAAAAAAAGTCTTGACGAAATTTATAGGGGGGGGGTATAATTGTTCTACAAATTCTATTTTAGGAGGATATGAAATATGTTTTGCAAACACTGCGGTGCGCAGAACGACGACGACGCGAAGTTCTGCTCTGTCTGCGGCGGCGCGCTCGAAGCACCCGTAGAACAGCCCGCTACGCAGCCCGTCCAGACGGCTCCCGCGCAGCCCGCCGAACCCGCTCCCACCGGCCTGAAAAAGATCTTTTATCTTGTCGGCGCGATCTGCTCCTTCCTTGCCATCGTGCTCTCCTTCGGGCTTTTCTTCGCCGGCGGCGTCTCTGTCAACGGGGGCGGCATGTCCATGAGCATTCTGAAAACGACGGACTTTTTCAGCGAAGAGGGATTCTGGAAGATCATCATCGACTCGCTCCAAATGGAGAACGGCTACACGCATGTCCTCGGCAGCTTGCTCTCTGCGGTCGTTGCCTTTGCGGGCATCATCTCGCTGTTTGTCTACTTCATCATCGGCATTGTCAAATTCGTCAAGGCCGTGAAGGGAACGGACTATCGCGGGGTCACAAACACGGCGATCAAGGCGTTCGGCACCTTTACCGTCACCATGCTCCTCATTCTCTCCCTGAACGCGGCTTCCGAAGGCGGCGCGATAACCGGTCTGAATCCCGCGGCTCTTGCGGGCGTCATCCTCGGCGCGCTTCTCATCGGTGCGAACATCGTGTTGCACTTTGTCGGCTCGCTCAAAGACAACCTCGGGCTTAAAAAGCTGTTGAAGCTCGGCTGCACCGTTTTGGTGCTCGTCGTCGGCGTCATCATCGCGGCGCTTGCGGCAGGTCCTCTCTTTAAGGTCGAAGGGAATGGGACGAACTTCTTCGCCGAATTCCTTTCGCTTATTCCCTTCGCCGACGCCGTACCGACCGAAAAGCTCGTCTATGTGCTGCTCGGCTTCGTTTCCGGCATTATCCTCATCTCGCTCGGCGTCGATCTGATCAAGCAGATGATGACCAATGCGCTCGACCAGGTCGACGGGAAAGAGACCAAGAAGTCCGGCCTTGCGCTCACGATCACGACGTTCATCTTCGGGCTTGTTCTCGTCGTGGCGACCTATCTCTATGCAGACGGCGCTCCCGTCGACGGCGCGGCTTCCATCGTGATCATGGTGTTCTCGCTCCTTGCTTCCGCGGGCATTATCGTTCGCAACAAGCTGCTCGGGAAATAATCGAAAAGAAAAAATATCCGTCCCTCGGGGCGGATATTTTTTTATGTCTGTTCGGCCGACCGCCGAAAATTTACTTCTCTTCGAGAAACGCGAGAAGGGCGGCTTGACGGGCGGGCGACATTTGACGAATGCGGCTGTGCAGACGTTCGGCAATGCCGTCCCGTTCCCCCTCTTTCTCTTCGTCGAAGAATTCGGAGAGCGTAATGCCGAAAGCGTTGCAGATCGCGCGGAGGGTAGAGAGCTTCGGCTCCGACTTCCGCGTATAGAGATTGTTCAAAGTGGACTGCGTGAGCATCGCCTCCATTGCCAGATTGTTGACCGACCACCCCCGCATCTTGCGCAGCTCGTCGATCCGATCGAGAATATTCATCATACGGTTTTCTCCCCTTTTGCGCTATTTTATAACGAAAATGAGTTAACATAATAACCCAAAACAGTTGACGGATTAACTCAAATGGGTTATAATGAGATAAACCCTGCAAGGGGGAATCTAAAAAAGAGGAGAAAAACAAATGCAAAACGAACAAACTGCCTTGTACGAAGGCGGCGCGGAACGGAAAAACGGCGGAAAACTTTCGCTCATTGCGGGGATCGTCGCGCTCGCCGTCATCGCGCTCTCGATCCTGTTCACCTGCCTCGGCGGGCTGACGTCGCCGATGGCCGATCTCGGGATCTTCGAGTTCTTCAACTTCGGGGAAGGCTCGGTCTGGGATAGCCTCATCGCGCTCATGGGAACGGAGGCGGGTCCCAACCTCGGAACACTGCTTCAATACATCCTCGCGACGGTCACGGTTGCGGCGACGCTCATCGTCCTACTCGTCATGCTCATCCGCGGCATCGTCATGTTCGTCCGCGGCACAAAGACGGGGGATTTCGGCAAGGCGTGCGGGAGCGCATACGGCGCATATGCCGCCTTCCTCGGCGGACAGGTCGCCATTCTCGCTCTCTTTGCGGGCGATCCGATCAATTACGGTTTGAATGCGGCGGCGATCGCGGGGGCCGTCATTTGCGGCGTTGCGGTCGGCGCAACGATCGTCTTGCGGCTTTTGCCGTCGGCGAAGGACGTGTTCGCGGATCAGAAGAAGATGTTGCACTTCATTCTGACGGCATGCGGCATGGTGTGCACCGTTGTTGTGCTTGCTCTCGCGGGGCAGCCCCTCGTTGCGGCGGAGGGGATCGCGATGAACTTCGCGCAATATCTCGGCTTGGTAAGTCCCGCGGGGAGTACGGTCGATAGCACGGTACTGCTCACCTGCGTGATAGGCGTGATCGTCACCCTGCTGTTGATCCTGTTCAGCCTTTTGCAGCTCATTCGGTATTTCAAGCAGCTCGCTGCGCCCACCTTCGAGCAAAAGAAGTTCCGCAAGGCGACGTGGCTTGCGGACGCGGTATGCCTGTTCGGGCTTGTTGCCGCGATCATCGGACCGATGGGCATCAAGGGCACGGATTTCGCCGCCGCGCAGATCGTGATACTCGTGTTTGCCGTGGCGAACTTCGTCCTTGCGATCGTCGACTACGTTCGTTTGAAGGATAAGGCAAACAAACAGTGACCGCCAAATAACGTATCCGCCCTTCGGGGCGGATATTTTTTTATGTTTGAAAACCGCGGCAACCGCGGGAAGGGAAGAAGCCTTCCCCCCTCGGGGGGAAGGTGTCGCCTTCGGCGACGAATGAGGGGCATATCAGAAGCCAACCCTCATCAGTCACCTGCGGTGACAGCTTCCCCCGTAGACGGGGGAAGCCCTCCCCCTCGACGAGGGGGAGGGTGGCACGGCTTTGCCGTGACAGGTGGGGGTGAACACTTGGCGCCCCATTTGGGGCGGATATTTTTTTACGGACTGAAAATTGTTGCTTTTTTCCTCCTCAAATGATACAATAGCGACAGCGGAACGCCGCGGCATACGATATCGTATGGCATTTGAAAAGCTGAAAAAGGATGTCGAGGCGGCAAAGCGCAACGATCCAGCCGCGCGCAGCGGGGCGGAGATCCTGTTCGCCTATCCCGGCGTGAGGGCGCTCATTCTGCATCGGCGCGCCGCGTTTTTGTGGCGACACGGGCATAAGTTTCTCGCCCGCCTCGTCGCGGAGCATGCGCGGCGCAAGACGGGGATCGAGATCCACCCCGCGGCAAAGATCGCGGCGGGCGTATTCATCGATCACGGCGCGGGCGTTGTCATCGGCGAGACGGCGGAGGTCGAAGAGGGCGTCGTCATCTATCAGGGCGTGACGCTGGGCGGCACGGGAAAGGAGTGCGGCAAGCGTCACCCCACGATCGGAAGAAACGTGCGCATCGGCGCGGGCGCGAAGCTGCTCGGCGGCTTCACCGTGGGCGCGGGCGCGAATATCGGCGCGGGCGCGGTCGTCCTTCGGGAAGTTCCGCCCCATGCCACGGCGGTGGGCGTTCCCGCCCGCATTATCGAACGCGGTCCCCGCATCGGGGATCATGAGGACGGAATATGAAGATCTATAATTCTCTTACGCGCAAAAAGGAAGAATTCGTCCCGCTCGAAGCGGGGAAGGTCAAGATGTACGCCTGCGGGATCACCGTCTCGGGAGAGGCGCACATCGGGCACGGCTTTCAGGCGCTCGTCTACGACGTGTTGCGCAAGTTTCTCGAAAAAGAGGGCTACGAAGTGACGTACGCCCGCAACTATACCGACGTAGACGACAAGATCATCGCGAAGTCCCGCGAGACGGGCATTCCCGCAGACCGTTATGCCGCGATGATGATCGAAAAGATAGACGCCGTCATGCGCAAGGCAAACATCGACGATCCGACGCTCTGGATCAAGGCGACCGATCACATCGGCGACATCATCGCCTTCATCGAGGACCTCATCCGCGGGGGGCATGCCTACGAAGGGGGCAACGGAGACGTGTATTTCGACGTGGATTCCTTCCCCGCTTACGGGCGGCTTTCGCGGAGGAGCAAGGAGGACATGCTCGACGGCGTGCGCGTCGAAAACGACGAAAACAAGAAGAACGCCTACGACTTTGCGCTCTGGAAGGCGGCGAAGGAAGGGGAGATCTTCTGGGAGTCGCCGTGGGGCAGGGGACGCCCGGGCTGGCACATCGAGTGCTCGGCGATGAACCGCTGCGCCTTCGGGGACCGTATCGACATCCACGGCGGCGGGAGAGATCTGATCTTCCCCCATCACGAGAACGAGATCGCGCAGACGGAAGCGCTCACGGGCGTGCCCTTCGCAAAATATTGGATCCACAACGGGCTTATCAAGGTGAACGGGCAGAAGATGTCTAAATCGCTCGGGAACGTGCTGCTCATGGAGGATATCCTCGCGAAATATTCCGACGAAGCGCTCAAATTCGCGCTGCTTGCGGGCAACTACCGCGCCGACCTCAACATCACCGACGATCTCTTCCCCGTCGCCGAGGCGCACCTCGTGCGTTTTTACACCCTCATCGCGAAAGCGGAGGAGACCTTCGCAGACGAGAGGGGGGGCATGCCCGAGATCGACGGCAAGTTCAACGAAGCCATGCGCGACGATTTCAACACCGCGCTCGCGATCGCGGACCTCTTCGGATATTTCAAAGAGGCCGCGCGGCTTCTCGCCTTGCACGATCCCGCCGCGCGCAGGATCACCAACCAGATCCGCACGACCTACTCGCTCTTGGGGCTGTTCCGCCGCGACGCAAAGGCGTATCTTGCGCAGTATGCGAAGGAGGAAGAGGCGCCCGCCGAAGTGAAGGCGATCGCCGATGAGAGGTGGGAAGCCCGCAAGAACAAGAATTGGGCGAGATCGGACGAGCTTCGCGAAACGCTCAAAGAAATGGGCTACGCCGTCAAAGATTCCAAAGAGGGATATATGCTTACGCGCCTTTGACTAAAAGAAGGGCGGCGGTGGGGATACGGGGCAAGCCCCCCATCCGTCACTCGCGGCGCTCGCGCCGCCCTCCCCCCGCAGGGGGTAGGGCTTAACGCTTTCCATAAACCGATAAACCATAAACGGAGCAAATATTCATGACGATCACAGGAAAAGAACTCAGACAAAAATGGCTCGATTTTTATAAGAGTAAAGGGCACGCCGATATCGGCGCCGTCTCCCTCATCGGCGACGGCTCGACGGGCGTCATGTTCAACGTCGCGGGGATGCAGCCCCTCATGCCCTATCTGCTCGGGAAGGTGCACCCCGCGGGCAAGCGCCTCACCAACGTGCAGGGCTGCGTACGCACGGTGGATATTGATTCCGTCGGCGACGCGTCGCACTTCACCTTCTTTGAAATGATGGGGAATTGGTCGCTCGGCGACTATTTCAAGAAGGAAAAGACGGCGTGGACGGTGGAGATCCTCACCGAAGTGTTCGGATTGGAGAAGGACAAGCTGTGCACCACCGTGTTCGAGGGCAACGCCTCCGCCCCGCGCGACGAGGAGACGGCAAAGCTCGTCGTCGGGCTTGGGATCAAGCCCGAGCACGTGTTCTATCTGCCGAAGGAAGATAATTGGTGGGAGTTGGAAGGCACGGTGGGCACGCCCTGCGGCCCCGACAACGAGTGGTTCTATCCCATCAAACATCTCGAAGCCCCCGTCTTCCCCGACGACTATGTGGAGATCGGCAACGACGTCTACATGCAGTATAAAAAGACGGAGAGCGGCTACGAGCCTCTCGCAAACAAAAACGTGGATACGGGCTTCGGCTTCGACCGCATGCTGCTCTTTCTGAACGGGCTTACCGACGGGTACAAGACCGATCTCTTCTCGGCGGCGATCGCAAAGCTCGAAGCGCTCTCGGGCATCTCCTACGACGGCGGCGGCGAGCCGCAGCGCGCCATGCGCATCATCGCGGACCACACCCGCACCGCCCTCATGCTCATCGGCGACAGGAACGGCATTTTGCCCTCGAACGTGGGCGCGGGCTATATTCTCCGCCGTATCATGAGAAGGAGCATCCGCTATTGCCGTCAGCTCGGCGTCTCGCCCGACGCCATGTGCGAGGTCGCTAAAATTTTCATTCACGAGGTCTACGGCGAAGCATATCCGCTCCTCATCGAAAAAGAGGGCTATATCCTCGACGAGATGAAGAAAGAAGCGGAGCGGTTCGACGCCATGCTCGTGACGGGCATGCGGGAATTTGAAAAGTGCGTGCAGGGGCTGGAACGCAAGAACGAGTTCATGAAGAAGGGCAACTCCGACTATGTGCCCGAGATGGTGATCGGCGGCAAGGCGGCGTTCCGCCTCTACGATACCTACGGCTTCCCCCTCGAACTCACGGAAGAGCTTGCCGCGGAGCGCGGGCTTTCCGTAGACAAAATCGGCTTCGATGCCGCGTTCAAAGAACATCAGGAAAAGAGCCGCGTGCTCGCCAAAGGCGAGGCGAAGGGCGGGCTGGAAAGCCATAGCGATATCGCGGTGAAATATCACACCGCGACCCACCTTCTCAACGCCGCGCTCAAAGAGGTGCTCTCGCCCGATTGCAACCAGAAGGGGAGCAACATCACCGACGAGCGCATGCGGTTCGACTTCAATTTCGAGCGCGCCATGACGCCCGAGGAGATCAAAGCGGTGGAAGATCTCGTCAACAGCAAGATCGAAGAGGACCTTCCCGTCGTCTATCGCGAGATGCCCATCGAACAGGCGAGGAAGGAGCATTTCGTCGGCGTGTTCGACAGCAAATACGGCGACGTCGTCAAAACGTATTCCATCGGCGAGTTCTCCAAAGAGATGTGCGGAGGCCCCCATGTCGCGCATACGGGGCTTCTCGGGCGGTTCAGGATCGTGAAGGAGCAGTCCTCTTCGGCAGGTATTCGGAGAATAAAAGCTGTTTTAGAATGAGCTAATCGCATATTTGCGGCGCGATACTGTGTCGAAGATGCGCTTCCCTCGGTCACGTACGACAAAGTACGCTCCCTTCGGGAATGCTCCTTCTCCTTGTCTCGCTTGCAACTATGCGATTTGACGGTTCCCATGATACGAAGTCCGCAAAGCTGCCCCCTCTGGGGAAAGGGTTAAACCCCTCTGTCACTTTGTGACATCTCCCCTATAAGGGGCGACAAGGAGACGCGATGACGGAAAAAGATAAAATGCTTGCGGGGGAGCTTTACGATAGCTCCGATCCCGAACTGAAAGGACTTCTCGCCCGCGCGCGCAGACTGTGCGAAGAATACAACCGCACCCCGGGCGACGACGCGCTTCGCCAAGCCGAGATTTTGCACGAGCTTCTCGGCGGGCACGGGGAGCATTTTCACATCGAGCCGCACATTTGGTTCGATTACGGATTCAACACGACGGTGGGGGAAAACTTCTACTGCAATCACGACTGCGTGTTTTTGGATTGCAATGAGATCGTGTTCGGCGACGACGTGCTCGTGGGGCCGCAGTGCGGGTTCTATGCGGCGGAGCACCCGCTCGACGCCAAGACGAGGGCGACGGGCAGAGAATCCGCAAGGCCCATCAGGATCGGGGATCGCGTCTGGATCGGCGGCGGTGTGAAGGTCATGCCGGGCGTCGAGATAGGGGACGATTGCGTGATCGGCGGGGGAAGCGTCGTCGTGCACAGCATTCCGCCGCGCTGCCTTGCGGCGGGCGCCCCCGCCCGCGTCATCAGAAAATTATGAGAAGGGCTTGCCGAAGCGTCGGCGTTCTTTTTTGCGCGCGGATTTTTTCCCGAAATCGTGAAAGAAAAGAAATTTCGATTTTCGGAAAATTTCTTGATTTCCAAACTCAAAACAGCTTGACGGAACCTGCAAAGCGACCTATAATAAAGTAGTAGTCGGCGGAAAAGAGGCAGTTTTTGCGCAAACCGCGCGTTCATCGGCAGGCCGACGGGGAAAGTTGCTGCCTTCTGAGTGTACAAGGAGTACGGATATGAAAACCTACATGGCAAAAGCGCAAACGGTTGAGAGAAAGTGGTACGTTGTCGATGCGGACGGCGTGCCGCTCGGCAGACTTGCATCTAAGGTGGCGGCGATTTTGCGCGGCAAGAACAAGCCTACCTTCACGCCCAACGTGGATACGGGCGATTTTGTGATCGTTATCAATAGCGACAAGGTCGTTCTCACGGGCAAGAAGCTCGAAAACAAATTTTATCGTTATCACACAGGCTATATCGGAGGGCTGAAAGAGATCTCCTATGGCAAGATGATGGCGGAACGGAGCGATCTTGCGGTCATGGAAGCGGTGCGCGGCATGCTTCCCAAGAATTCTCTCGGCAGGCAGATGGCGAAGAAGCTGAGAGTCTACAAGGGGCCGGAGCACAACCACGCGGCACAGAAGCCGGAAACGCTGAAATTATTTTAAGGTGAGGGAATAGAGAAATATGGCAAAGGCGACTATCAAGAAGAAATTGCAGTTCTGGGGAACGGGCAGAAGAAAGAAGGCGATTGCGCGCGTCCGTCTTATTCCCGCAGGCAGCGGCGCCATCCTCATCAACGACCGTCCGCTCGAAGATTACTTCCCGCAGGGGACGACGCAATACGTCGTGAAACAGCCCCTTGTGGAAGTGAGCGCGGAAGGCAAATACGATATCTTCGTCAACGTCATCGGCGGCGGATTTACGGGGCAAGCCGGCGCGATCCGTCTCGGCATTGCGCGCGCCCTTCTCGAAGCCGAACCCGAGGTTCGTCCCGCGCTCAAAAAAGCGGGCTTCCTCACGAGAGATCCCCGCGTCAAGGAGAGAAAGAAGTACGGTCTCAAAAAGGCGCGCAGGGCACCCCAATTCTCCAAGAGATAAAAAGATCCGACCCGAAAACGGGTCGGTTTTTTTGTGGAAAAAAGCGCGTGCGATCATTGGGCGATTCAAAAAAGGCTCTGCTGATGAACATGAAAACGAGAAAGATATAAGGGGAAATGAGCGGGATAAATATTTCTTGGCGCCCCCTTTGAGGGTCGCAAAACGCATTTCTGCACATCGGCACGGTGTGCCGTGTGCGCGTTTTGCGAGAAGTAGAGCGCATTTGTAGCGCGAACGGTGACCGCCCCGCGCGCACTATTCTCTACTAAGCGCGGCACGAGCCGAAGGCGAAGTAATGCGGGGTTCTACCCGCGTGAGACAGCTGTCGAGGCAAAGCCGAGACTGAGGGGGTGTCACTCCTTCGTTAAAACACCCCTTCCGTCACTCGCATTGCTCGTGACACCCACCCCTCGGAGGGGTGGGCAAGGGCAAAGACGCGTTCACGGGTGGCAAGTAACAATCGTATGACTGACAGGTCGTCGTACGCGCGGACGTCCGCGCGCCGAAAGAGAGGAAACGGGCTACGGTTTTTTCGCCCTGTTTTTCGCCGCCTCGTGGCGCGCGAGGAAGGAGGCGAGCGCGTTGCCCTTTTGCTGCGGCGCGGGCAGGGGCGTCTCCCCGTAAGAGGGCGCGGCGAACGAGGCGTCGGGCGTGCGTTTTTCCCCGTTTTCGGGGCTTTCGCCGCCCTCTTTCGGCGGCGTTTCGGCGAGCGCGGACAGCGCGTCGAGAAGTTCAAAGATGCCGAATTTTTCCATAGCGGTTCCTCCCGAAGGGAGCGGCGGAAGGGGAAGGCGCCCTTTTGCCGCCCCGAAATGCGCAACTTACGGAAAATTTCCCAAAGAAAAGTGGAAGTTGCGCAAATTTTTGATTGCAAAAACCTTTAATTTAGTTTATAATAAAAAACGTATCGTTAGAACAAACAAATTCCGAAATACGGAAGGTGTCATATGCGTAAATCAATGAAAAAAATTTGGGCGGCATTTTCGGCTGCGATCATGGCGGGCAGCGCGCTCGCAGTTGCGGCGTGCGGCACGCCCCTTCAAACCGTAGACGGGTACCCCGAGGGCGACGCTATCTCCAACGGCGGGTTCGTCGTAGAAGTGGATAACTACTACTACTTCATCAACGGCGTCGCGTCCTACACGGACGATAACACCTACGGCACGCCGGTAAAGGGCGCGCTCATGCGGGCAGTGAAAAATTCCGACGGGACGTGGGGCGAATCGGAGACGGTGATCCCCTCCCTGATGGTGGCGGGCGACTACACGGCGGGTCTGTTCATCTACGGCGACCGCGTGTACTACGCTTCCCCCACGAACGTCAAGGATACCGAAGGCGTCGTCGCGAACACCCGTCTCGACTTTTTGAGCGCCAAGCTCGACGGGTCGGATATCCGCGAATACGTCCGCGTCAGCTCGAACAGCGCGACCTATCGCTTCGTCGAAGTGAACGAGACGGTGTACCTTCTCTACGTCACGGGGACGAGCGCTCCCTACGAGCTGCACTCCTTCAACACGGCGACCGAGACTGATACCGTCCTCGCCGACAGCGCAACGGAGTACGCCTTCGACGTCAACGATAAGGAAAGCCCCGTCGTCTACTACACGATGAACGTCACCGAGGATCTGGACAGCGACGAGCCGGACGATCCCTATTCCTACAACCAGATCTACCGCGTCAGCGCAGAGGCGACCGCAGAAAACAACGGCTACGATTATTCTTGGGATCCCGAATGGCTGAAAGATCACGACGAGCCGTATATCAATCTCGGCGATCTTGTGCTCGACGGCAGGGGCGCGAACGACGCAAAGACGAAGTTCAACCAAAGCGATGAGGCAAACACCCCGCCCTACGGGTACAGCTACTCGCTCCGCCGCAACAATTCCAACCTGAACGGCGGCCTGTACTTCACCCGCGCGGAGAACGTCGCGTCCGAAACGGTGGGCGCAGACGGTGCGCTCTACTACCTCGACGGAAGTCTCTTAAACGACGCGAATTGGGCGAAGGATAGCTCCGTCACCGCGAACAAAGACAAACTCGACGTCGTGGCGAAAGCGGGCGACGTGGAGGAGGCTTCGGAGACCGCCCTCTTCTATACCGAGGGGACGGGCGAAGCCCGCACCCATCACTATGTGTATGTCAGCGACGGAAGCATTTGGAACGTCGATCTCGACGCGGCGGGCACGCCCGAAAAGACGGAGGTCGCACACTCCGTCGGCGCGGCGACTTTGCTCAACTTCGATTTCACTTCTTCCAATGCGTACAAATACGTCTACTTCTCCCGCACGAACAGCGGCAGCCTCTCCATCGAGCGGGCGGTCATCAACGGCGACGAGAAAAATTATAAGGATCTCGTCTATTCCGACGAGGAAGGCAACAAGGAGGACAATACGGCATGGCATTCCGTTGCGATCCTCGATCTCAAACACAATTCGAGCTGGTATAGCTTCGAGATCATCGGCACCGACCTCTTCTTCGCCGACGCGGAAACGGCATTCGGCGGCACGGCGTATAACTACGTCTCCGTCGTGGATCTGAAAAACGCGGAAGGGAAACTGATGGACAACGCCGAGATCGCGGCGTTCAACGAAAAACTCGAAGAGATCACGGGCGACAAGGGAGTTTTGTCCGTCGTGACGGATAAGGTCAACCAGAAGCTCTCCGACGCGATCAAGTATTTCTTCTACACGGGCGAGAGAAAGCAGCTCGACGAGAACATCGCCGAAGCCGCCGAATTAGATCCCGAAGCCGACGCGCTCTACAACGACGACGAGCTTGCCACCTTCGCCGCATTTGTCAAGAACGACAAGAGCGAAGTCAAGTATAAGGATGTCACGCTCGTCAAGGCGGACGCGCTCGCAGACGAGGACGGAGTCTCGTACCGCACGTACAGCTACTTCGTCACCAAGCTCGGCAAGATGAACGACGCGGACGCCGAGGCGTACAGCGCCTATTGGAAGACCGCCATTGAACATGTCACGGTCGAAGAGGAGACGTCGGAAGGGCTTGCGGGCTGGAAGATCGCGCTGATCGTCATCGCCTGCGTCCTCGTTGTCGGCGCGGCGGTCGCCGTTCCGCTGGTGTACAAATTCGTCATCAAGAAGCGCAAGAAGGAAGCGCCCAAGCCCCGCCGCATGTATGTGGATACGACGGACGACAAGGATATCGACGTCTACGACGACGGATCCGGCAGCTCCGACGGCGCGGAAGGCGAAGAGGACGATACGCCTACGGAAGAATAACAAAGCATCATACGCAGGGCGGCAAAGAAATTTGCCGCCCTGTTTTTTTGCCGAAACCCGCCCCGCGCACTATTCCCAATCCCGTCATACTGAGCTTGTCGAAGCATCACCTTATTCCTCATTCCGAGGGCGCAGCCCCCGCCCCGCCCGCACGTTCTATGTTGCCGAAGGGCGGCACGAGCGCGTAGCGCGAAGTAGCGAATCCCTATTCCGTGAGGGAACAAAGTCTTGTTCTCCAAGAGGAGATCTGCTCCGCGCCTACGGCGCGTCGAGATGAGGAGAAAGGATACACTCGTCGCCCCGCAAGAGGACACTTGTCGCCCCAGAAAGGGGAGAAGTCGAGGCGTAGCCGAGACAGAGGGGTTAAAACCCTTTCCCCCGCTTCGCGGGTACTTTCCCTAAAAGGGACAGCAAGAATAAGGTGATACTTCGACTTCGCTACGCTCCGCTCAGTATGACGTTATCAGAATTGCGCGCGGGGCAGTATGACGTTATCAGAGTGTGTCACGGCTGCGCCGCGACGAATGAGAACGCCGTCGCCCCCTCATTTTTGTGCCGTTGTGCCGTTCTCACAAAAATTTCCAAAAAATTTTTAACTTTTTTTCAAAACGCATAAAAAAACGGTTTACAAAAAAAATAAATACAAATATAATTTATTAGCCTGTAACAAGGCGAGCGATTCGGAGGAAAAAGATTTTATGGTGCGCTATATGAAATGCCCGCGCTGCGAGCTGAACTATATCGACGCGGATAAACAGGAATTTTGCGACGTCTGCCTCAAAGAGATGAAGGGGCTTCCGAGCGATATCGACGAGATCGAGGAAGCGGAAGACGATCTTCCCACCGAGCTTTGCCCGATCTGCGGCGAGAACATGATGCGCCCCGGCGAAAAAATGTGCGAGGAGTGCCGCAAGAAGTCGGAGTACGACGACAGCGAGCCTGACCCCGAAGAGGACGACGAGTGGCGCGAATATCTCGACGACGATACGGACGCAGACCTCGATTCCGAGATCGACGAGAACTTCGACGAGGACTTCGACAACGAGGAAGAGGAGGAGGAAGAAGAGGAGTTCGAGGACGAAAACGAGGAGGATCTCGAATACGTCACGGGCGACGACATCTATCTTCTCTCCGACGACGATGACGACGATGACGACGAAAAGGGCGACGAGGAAGATTTCTGACATATCGGCGCGGCGGGCGGATCAGCCCGCCGTGCCTTGCTATTTCAAAGGAAGAGGTGGAGCGTGGGTATCATCGCTTTTCTGCGCGCGAAACTGAAAAAATACGACGACGAGCACAACTTCACCTGCAACATCTGCGGCAGGGAAGTATTTGGGGGAGAATGGATCTGCGCCGCCTGCGACGCGCGGCTTCCCCGCAATAACGCGATCGTCTGCCCCCTGTGCGGGCGGCGGGTGCGCGAGGAGGGGATCTGCCTCGAATGCAAGCAAAAGCCCCTCACGGTCGCGAAGGCGCGCTCGGCGTTTCTTCATGAAGACGAGGCGGCGCGGCTCGTCGTGCGGTTCAAGCGCGGCGAAAAATATCTCTACCGCACTCTCGCCGCACAGCTTTTGCCCCTCTTGGAAAGGGAATTCCCGCGGGCGGACGCGCTCACCTTCGTGCCCATGACGGAGCGGGCGGAGCGCAAGCGGGGATACAATCAAGCCCGCCTGCTCGCCGAGGAGCTTTCCGCGCGCAGCGGCGTGCCCTTCATCGCGCCCGCGGTGAAGCGAAAGGAGACGTCTTCGCAGAAGTTTCTCACGAGGGCAGACCGCGAGAAAAATCTCGAACACGTCTTTCACGTCGAGGATCGCGCGGCGGTGAAGGGCAAGCATATCGTGATCGTAGACGATACGCTCACGACGGGCGCGACCGTCTCCGAGCTGGGCGGCGCGTTGAAGCGCGCGGGCGCGAAGGAGGTCTATGCCCTCACCTTCACGAGCGTAGAGAACAAATTTCCCTTCGGAAAGCCGTAGCGATCTCATGATTTATGGAGAGCGTCCGCACTTTGCGGGCGCTTTTTTGGTTATACGAAAACTGCGCAATCGTTGCGTGATTTAAGAGAGGCTTTGTGAATGTTTCTTGGCGCCCCTCGGAGGGGTGGGCAAGGAACGCTTGGCGCCCCCTCGGAGGGGGAGCTGTCGAGGCAAAGCCGAGACTGAGGGGGTGTCATTTCATTCGTCATAGCCGCAGGCGGCGGCGCATACATATACTATGCGCGCAGGCGGATCCTGCCTTTTCATGTATAAATTGACAAATCTTCCCCATTTTTGCGCGCAAAAAAATGATAGGATACGGGTAAACGCATGAAATTTATCACCATTCGGAGAAAGACCGTCGCCCTCGCCGCCGCGCTCGTCGGACTGATTGCCGCGAGCGCCTTCACAGCGCATGCGGCGGGCGCCGCGGAAGTGTGGTGGAGCGGCGCGCGCTCCCTTCCAATTTACAGCGTAGAGCGCGAGGACAACAAAGTCGCCCTCTCCTTCGATTGCGCGTGGGGCGTCGACTATACGGACGCGCTCTTGCAGTGTTTGGAAGAGGAACACGTCCGCGCGACCTTTTTTACCGTGCAGTTTTGGGCGGAAAAATATCCCGAATATCTCAAAAAGATCGCGGAAAAGGGACACGAAGTGGGCACGCACAGCGCCACGCACTCCTATATGTCGCGGCTCTCCGAGGTGGAGATCGAGGCGGAACTCGAAAGTTCCTGCGCCGCCATCGAGAACGTCACGGGGAAGAAGCCCGAGCTGTTCCGTCCGCCCTACGGCGACTACGACGATCTTCTCATCGATACCTGCAACGCGATGGGGCTGTACCCCATTCAATGGGACGTGGATTCCCTCGATTGGAAGGATCTCTCCGCGTCCGATATCGCCGCCCGTATCGTGCAAAAGACGAGGAGCGGCTCCATCATCCTCATGCACAACAACGGGCTGCACACGGCGGAGGCGCTCCCCATCGTGATCGATACGCTGCGCGCCAAAGGGTTCGATTTCGTGCCCATCGGCGAGCTTATCTACCGCGAAAACTACAAGATCGACCCCACGGGCAGGCAGATCCCCAAAGGCGCGGCATAGCCCGTTTCAAACGGAAATACTTGGAGGTACATTCTATATGGATTACAGCACGGAAAGGAACAACAAGGTCTACATCTGCGGGGAGATCGTCTCCGAGGCGAAATTCTCGCACGAGGTCTACGGCGAAGGCTTCTACGAGTTTTATGTGCGCGTCATGCGCCTTTCGGGGCAGGCGGATATCCTACCCGTGACGATCTCGGAGCGCCTGATCAAGGGGAGCGATCTCAAAATCGGCAGCATGCTCTCCGCGGTGGGGCAGTTCCGCAGTTACAACAAGCTCGAAGGGGGCAGATCCCGCCTCATGCTCACCGTCTTTGTGCGCGAGCTTGCCGAACCCGCGGAGGGGAAGAACCCGAACGGCATCGTCCTTTCGGGATATATCTGCAAGCCGCCCATATACCGCACGACGCCCTTCAACCGCGAGATCGCCGATCTCCTGCTTGCGGTGAACCGCGCCTACAACAAGTCCGACTATATCCCCTGCATCGCATGGGGGAGAAACGCGCGGTTCGTTCAGAATCTCAAAGTGGGGGACCGCGTCGCTCTCTCGGGGAGGATCCAGAGCCGCGAGTATCAAAAACGCCTTTCGGAGACGGACACGGTGACCATGACCGCATATGAAGTCTCCATTTCCAAGCTCGCGGCGTTCGAGGAAGGGGAAAATTTCGATCTCGACGGAGAATTCGATCTCTATGCCGCGCCCCCGGGAGCGGTTTCGTGAACGGAGAGCAAGAAATGTGACGATCTAAAATTTTTTATGCGAATTTTCAAAATAGAGTTGACAAAAAACGGGACTTGTAGTATGCTATAATCAATCAATTTGATATGCGTATAAGTGTATCGTCAATAACAGGAGGGAACACATGGCAAAGAAGAAAAAAGACGTCGTTTGCGATCCCGTCGAACCCGTGGAAGCAAAGAAAGAACGTAAATGCGGCAACTGCGGCACCGCCTTGTATGAGGACGAAAAGTTCTGCCCCGGTTGCGGCACGCCCGTAGAAGTGGTATGCCCGAGCTGCGGCAACAAGATCTTTAACGGAGAGCGTTATTGCCCTTATTGCGGCACGTACAACGGCTGCGAACATCTCGAGCCGGCCGCATGCCCCATGCCCGCTCCCATGCCCTACGGTATGCAGATGTATCCTTTCGGATCGCCGTATATGTTCCCTTCCTATATGCCTACATATCCGACGCCTGTTTCGACGCCTATGGGCACGGTTGTCGAAGAGAAGAGTGAACCGATCACCCGCACCCGTCCCGCTCCCGAGGAGGTGAAGAAGAACGACGACGACAAGCCCTACGGCGTTCGCTACGGGGTCGTCGGTCTCATCCTCTCCCTGTTCTCCATTTTCCTCTGTCCCACAGGGATCTTCCCCATCATCAGCCTGATCGTCAGCGCAGTCGGCGTCCATTTGGATCGCAAAAACGGCCGCGGGATCGGACCGGGCGTTGCGGGCGTCATCATCAGTTTGATCCTCGTCCTTGCCGTTGTTGCAGCCGTTGTTTTCTGCCTTGCATTCGACGGGTGGAACATCTTGTTGGATTGGCTGCACGAAGTTTGGGCGGCGATCCGTTAACAAAAAACAAAAACGGGCTTCAAGCCCGTTTTTTTCTGTCTCAAATCGGTCGATTGCTTGACAGGACTTCGCGGCAGTAGTAAAATAATGAAAATCAAATTTCGGAGGAAAACGGGTTATGAACAATAAAGCGGCGGTTCTCGTCGTGGATATGCTGAACGATTTCGTTACGGGCGCGCTCAAATGCGACAGAGGGCTTGCCATCGTTCCCAAGACGGCGGAGCTTTTGAAGGGCGCGCGGAAGGCGGGCGTGCCCGTCGTCTTTTGCAACGACGCGCATTTGAAGGGCGTCGATCACGAGCTGAAACTCTGGGGCGACCATGCCATTGCGGGCACGAAGGGCGCGGAAGTCATCCCCGAGCTTGAACTCTGCGAGAAGGACTATGTGGTGCCCAAGCGCAGGTATTCGGGCTTCTTCCATACCGATCTCGACCTCTTGTTGAAGGAACTCGGCGTGGATACCGTCATCATGACGGGGTTGCACGCGCACATGTGCGTGCGGCATACCTCGGCGGACGCCTACCAACTCGGCTACAACGTCGTCGCCGTGACCGACGCGATGGACAGCTTCACCGAAGAGGACTATACCTACGGCATCAAATATTTGAAGGATACCTACGGCGCGGAACTCGTCACGGTGGACGATCTGCTCGCGCGCTGGAACGTGAAGTAAGCACGGCAAAAAGCGCTCTATGATAAGGAAAACCGCCCCGAGGGGAAGCCTCGGGGCGGCGTATTTTTTCAAAAAATCAGAACGCGCACTTTTCGAGAAGGAAGGCGCCGATCTCGTCTGCATGCAGGCGGATCTGCGACATGGTATCCCTGTCGCGCACCGTCACCGTGCCGTTTTCCAGCGTATCGAAGTCGATCGTGATGCAATAGGGGGTGCCGATCTCGTCTTGGCGGCGATAGCGTTTTCCGATGGAACCTGCTTCGTCGTAGGTGACGGAGAACTGCTTTTTGAGCTTTGAAAGGAGTTCCTTCGCCTGCGGCGCGAGGTTCTTTTGCAGGGGCAGAACGGCGGCCTTGTACGCCGCGAGCGCGGGGTGGAAGCGGAGAACGGTGCGCACGTCCCCGCCTTCGAGCGTCTCTTCCTCGTACGCCTCGGAGAGCACCGCGAGCATGAGGCGGTCCGCCCCGATGGAGTATTCGATGACGTAGGGAATGTACTTTTCCCCCGTGACGGGGTCGATATAGGTGAGCGATTTGCCCGAATATTCCTGATGGCGCGAAAGGTCGTAGTCCGTGCGGTTGTGGATACCGTTCAGCTCCTGCCAGCCCATAGGATAGAGATATTGGATATCGCACGCCTCTTTCGCGTAGTGCGCGAGCTTTTCGTGGTCGTGGAAGCGGAGATGTTCCGCCTTGAAGCCGAGGTCGATAAGGAATTGCAGGGCGCGCTTCTTATATTCCTGATAGAACGCCTCGTCCGTTCCCTCCTTGCAGAACCACTGGTGCTCCATCTGCTCGAACTCGATGGTGCGGAAGATGAAGTTGCCCGGGGTGATCTCGTTGCGGAACGCCTTGCCGATCTGCGCGATGCCGAAGGGCACCTTCGCCCGCGTCGTGCGCTGGACGTTGAGGAAATTGACGAACTCTCCCTGTGCCGTCTCGGGGCGGAGATAGATCTTGTTCTGGCTCTCGTCGGTCACGCCGCGCGAGGTCTCGAACATCAGATTGAAAGTGCGGATGGGGGTCCAATTAAAATTTCCGCATACGGGACAGCAGACATGGTGTGCCTCGATGTACTCCTGCATCTCTTCGTTGGTCAAGAGATCGGTATCGACGGCGCCTTTGGAATGCGCCTCGATCAGATTATCCGCGCGGTGGCGCGTCTTGCACGACTTGCAGTCCATCTTGGGGTCGGAAAAGGAAGTGGTGTGCCCGCTCGCTTCCCACACGCGGGAATTCATGAGGATCGCCGCGTCCACGCCGAAGGAATTGTCGCTCTCGGCGACGAACCGCTTCCACCAAGCGCGCTTGATGTTGTTTTTGATCTCCACACCGACGGGGCCGTAGTCCCACGTATTGCCCATGCCGCCGTAGATCTCGCTCCCGGGGAAAATAATGCCGCGCGCCTTGCAGAGTGCGACGAGCTTTTCCATCGTGACCGCTTTTTCTGCCATAATGCCCTTCCTTATATGAGATTTGTAACTATTATAGTGCAATCGTCTACCGCGGTCAAGTAAATTTTCGCCGCGATCTTTGTTTTTCTCGAAGGATCGAAGCGCGCCGCCCCCCCCCGGGGTGGAGCGATCGGCGCCTTTGTTTTCGCCTATATCCTGAACAGCTTGAAGAGGGCGGTGGAAAGAAGGGTCGCCGCGCCGACGACGAGGAACCATTTGAGGAAGTACAGCCCGTCGTTTTGGGGCAGAAGCAGGAAGATCGCATACACCGCGCCCGCGCATAAAAGCCCCACGGGGACGCGGATCAGGCGGCGGAGCCTGCTTTGAGAAGGCGTGCAGTGCAGAAGCTCCGTGAGGGGGAGAAACACCGCGCCCCCCGCGACGAGGGGCGCCGTTTTCAAAAAGTCCTCGTTGGGAAAGAAGGGGAGAGCAACGATGATCGCCGCGGCGAAGATCAGCAGGATGATATGGCGCGCGCGGTAGGCATGTCTGAAAATAAGCTCCCAGAAAAGCGCGATCGCGATCCCGAAGAGCAGCCCGCCGAGAAGGTCGCTCGGGTAGTGCACGCCGAAATAGAGGCGGGACGCCATGATGAGCAGTACGAGCAGGGGGGAAAGGATCCACAGCCACACCTTTTTGAGCCGCATCGCGCCGCCGAGCAGGGCGGAAGAGGAGGACTGCGTGTGCCCGCTGGGGAAGGAGAGCGCGTCCCCGAGATCGGTGGTGGAAAGAAAGGGCGTGTCCACTTCGAGCAGCGTCACCTTTCCCGCCGCATAGGGGCGGGGGCGCGCCACCGCCGACTTCACGAGGCTGTTGAGCGAGGCGGAGGTCACGGCGGTGAAAAAGAGCTGTTCGCCCGCCCTTCCCCACAGCCAATAGAGGAGGATCACCGCCCCCGCGACCACCGTTCCCTCCCCGAGCGCTGAGAAGAAACCGAAGATATAGGTGAGCGGAGTACAGCGCAAAGTTTCAAAGAAATGCAGAATGGCCTGTTCCATAACCGAATTATAGCACATTTTCAAAAAAAACTCATTAAAAAACTATCATTTTCACAAATAATATGCTATAATTAGAATACTTGGATTCTATCTTGCGGGAGCATGCCCTTTTTCAGGGCGGTATCTCGCGGACGGCGGGCCGCAAGAACGGGTATGCGGCGAGGAGGAAGCTCCGTGGCGGAAGCGGAAAACTTTATTCAGGCTATCATCGAAGAGGATCTGGCGGCGGGCAGGGTCTCCGCCGTGCAGACGCGCTTTCCTCCCGAGCCGAACGGCTATCTGCACATCGGGCATGCGAAGAGCATGTTCGTCAACTTCGGCACCGCGTTGAAGTACGGCGGCAAGTGCAACCTCTATTTCGACGACACGAACCCCTCGAAGGAAAAGACGGAGTATGTCGACGCGATACGGCGGGATATCGAATGGCTGGGCTACCATTGGGAGAAGGAGACCTACGCCTCCGACTTTTTCGACGAGATCTATGCGTATGCGGAGCGGCTCATCGCGGAGGGCAAGGCGTTTGTATGCGACCTCTCCCCCGAGGAGATCAAGGCGACCCGCGGCACCCTCACCGAGCCGGGCACGGAAAGCCCTTACAGGAACAGGACGCCCGAGGAGAATCTCAAACTCTTCCGCGAGATGAAGGGGGGGAAGTACGCCGACGGGGAGAAGTGCCTCCGCGCCAAGATCGACATGGCTTCGCCCAATCTCAACCTGCGCGACCCCGTCATCTATCGCATTTTGCACGCGACCCATCACCGCACGGGGGATAAGTGGTGCATCTACCCCATGTACGACTACGCACACCCCATCGCAGACTATTTGCAGGGCGTGACGCACTCCCTCTGCACGTTGGAGTTCGAAGATCACCGCCCGCTCTACGATTGGGTGGGGATCGCGCTCGGGTTCGACCCCAAGCCGCGGCAGATCGAATTCGCGCGGCTCAATCTCACCAACCTCGTGATGAGCAAGCGGTACCTGAAAAAGCTCGTCGAAGATGGTTCGGTGCACGGATGGGACGATCCGAGAATGCCCACGCTCGCGGGGCTTCGCAACCGCGGCATTCCCGCAGAGGCCATTCTCGACTTCTGCGAAAGGGCGGGCATCACCAAAGCGAATTCCGAGTGCGAGATAAGCTATTTCGAGGCCGTCGTCCGCGATTACCTCAATCTTCGCGCCCCCCGCGCTATGGCGGTCGTCGATCCGCTCAAACTCACGATCACCAACTATGAGGGCGGCGAAGAGGTGGACTTCGACGTCAACCAGCTCTCCGAAAACGCGGGCACCCGCAAGATCCTCTTCGGGAAGGAGCTTTATATCGAGAGGGCGGATTTCTCCCTCGATCCCCCGCCCAAATATCACCGTCTCAAAATCGGCGGCTATGCCCGCCTGAAAAATGCGTACATCGTGCGCGCGGACGAGGCGGTCTTGGACGAAAAGGGCGAGGTCGCCGAGGTCAAGTGCACCTATTTCCCCGCGAGCCGCAGCGGAAACGATACGAGCGGGATCAAGGCGAAGGGCGTTCTGCACTGGGTCAACGCCGCGGCGTGCGCAGACGCGGAAATCAGGCAGTACGATCACCTGCTCCGCGACGCAGAATACAGCGGGCAGGATTTTTCCGAGCGCATCAATCTTGCGAGCGAGCACATCTTTTCCGGCAAGGCGGAGCCGTATCTTGCGCAGGCGGAAGAGGGCGCGGCGTTCCAACTCATGCGCACAGGGTATTATAAAAAATTCACGGAGAACGGGAAACTTGTTCTCTCCGAGATCGTGTCCTTGAAGGACAATTTCAACAAATAACTTCTCTGCAAGGAGGGAAGGGGGAAAGAATGCTTACGGGAAATCTTCTTCTTTCGGGTTCGGCTACAACGGCGATCATCGTCATTTGCGCCGTCATTTTCGGAATATCTGTATTTCTGTACGGCTTCTTCCGCAAGTTCAGTCAGATGGGGTGGCTGCCGTGGCAGATCCCGCTGATGTTCCTCATGGTCCTGTTTACGGATCTGATCCCCGATACGCTTGGGGACGGGCTTAGGTTCACGCTCGCCGTCGGCATCTTTTTGCTGGGTGCGGCTGTCGTTCTCGGCGTGGGCGCGATCGTCCGCCATGCGATGCACGCACGGCTCCGCCCCGCGTCGGGCGCGCTCCGCGCGATCGACCGCGTGCTCGGCGGGATCACCGCGCTTCTCGGGCTTCTCTTGTTTGTCGTCGCGCTGGGCGGCGGCGTTCTCGCCGTCTGCTACTACTGCGCGCCGCAAGAGACGGAGTTCATGAGCGTCGTCTACGATCTTCCCATCTGGCAGAATCTGTGTTCGCACGCCTTCGACTTCTTCATCGTCGCCGTCTTCACCTGCACCATTCAGGCGGGATACCGCGTCGGGCTTGGCAGGACGATCCTCACCGTCCTCATGCTCGCGGCGACCGTCGGCGCGCTTGCGCTCGCCGTCTATCTCACCGTCGGGGTGAGCTTCTTCCGCTCCTTTGCCGCGCTCTTTGCGAGGGCGATCCCCGGGAACGCCGTCGTCGCACGGCTCGTCGGAATGGCGATCTCCATCCTCATCCTGTTCATCGTCATCTTCACCGTGCTCGCCACGCTCGGTTTCTTCCTTCATAAGCTCGTCAGAAGATGCCGCTATACGGGCGTGCTCGGCGTGATCGACGGCGTGCTCTGCGCCCTTCTCTTCTTTGCCTTCATGCTCGTTCTCGCCTGCGGCGTGAACGCGTTCGTCTATTGGGCGGGGAGCGGCGGCTTGCGCGCTGCCGTCGGCGACAACGAGGCCGTGGCGGATCTCATCGGGGAGATCGAGAGCGCGATGCGGCGCGTCGTCACGCTGTTCAGACACAGCTATTTTGCAGACGTTCTCTATCTCTGCAATCCCTTCATCCCGCTCCTGCCGATGGGTTGATCCCCGCATGATTTTCCCTGTATGGCGCATACTGCGCGCAGGGTATGTTGGACGAGACATCGGGCGCGCTCCTTGCAAAGCTCAATGCGCTCTGCGAGGGCGGCGGCTTTAAGATCATAGAATCGGCGGAGCTATGCCGCATGCTTCCCGTAGAGGAGACGGAACTCTCCCGCCGCATGGCGTATCTTGCGGAGAAGCGGCTCATCGAACTGCGCTATGCCGAAGAGGGAATGTATTGCGTGCGGACGCTCCCCGCAGGGCGCGTCTATGCGGAGGCGGCGGCGCGCGAGGCGCGGGAGAGCTTGAAGAACCGCCGCACGCTCTTTTTCGGCGCCGCGCTCGGCGCCTTTTTGGGCGGATCGCTCGCGGGGATCGTCGTCTCGCTCATCACCCTTTTGGTGTGATATGCGCAGCGACAAACTTTCCAAACGCGAGAACGCCGTCATGGGCGCCGTCTTTACGCTTTCGCAGGGCAAAGAGCGCTTCCTCGTCTCGCCGTACGAGTTGCTCGCCGTCCTGCCCGGGCGCGAGAAGTTCGACGAGGAAAATCTCGAACGCGTCTTGCACGCGCTGGAACTTGACGGATATTTTGAAATGGTCTTTTCCGACCGAAAGGGGGAAAAGACGTATTGTATCCAGATGCGGGAAGCGGGGCTTGCCTTCCGACGGCAGGATATCCGCCGCAAGCGGGACGCCGCCGTGCGCCTGCTCTTCGCCGCGGCGGGCGGTCTGCTTTCCGCCGTGGTGGGCTTGCTTCTCAAAATGATCCTATCTTGAACGTTCGCAAACGCTTGACAGAAGTTGGGCGTTTGCGCTATAATAGGAACATATGTTCGCCGTATTCGGCGCGCCGAAAGGATATGGAACACTTTGAATTCAAACTTCATGCGCCCTTTGCGCCGACGGGGGATCAGCCCGAAGCGATCAAGACGCTCACGGACGGCGTGCTGGACGGGATCCGCACGCAAGTTCTCGTGGGCGTGACGGGGAGTGGAAAGACGTTCACGATGGCGAACGTCATCAAGAACGTGGGGCGGCCCACCCTCGTCATCGCGCACAATAAGACGCTCGCCGCCCAGCTCTGCAACGAATTCCGCGAGTTCTTCCCCGAGAACCGCGTGGAGTACTTCGTCTCATACTACGATTATTATCAGCCCGAGAGCTATATCCCCTCCACCGATACCTATATCGAAAAGGATATGTCGGTCAACGACGAGATCGATAAGCTCCGCAACGCCGCGACGTGCTCGCTCGGCGAGCGGGACGATGTGATCGTCGTCTCCTCGGTGAGCTGTATCTACGGGTTGGGCGCGCCCGAGGAGTTCTTCCGCCTCGGCGTTTCCCTTCGCCCCGGGCAGGAGATGGAGCGGAACGAACTGCTCCAAAAGCTCGTGAATATCCAATATTCGCGCAACGATATGGACTTCAAGCGCTCCACCTTCCGCGTCCGCGGCGACGTAGTGGAGATCTTTCCCGCCTCCAACTCCGAGGTGGCGATCCGCGTCGAGTTCTTCGGCGACGAGATCGACCGTATCTGCGAAGAGGACGTCGTGACGGGCAAGATCGTCTCCGAACTCAAACACGCGGTCATCTTCCCCGCGAGCCACTATGCCGTGGGCAGCGAAAAACTTGCGCTCGCCCTCTCCATGATCGAACAGGATCTGGAGGGGGAGGTGAAGGCGTTTGAACAGGCGGGCAAGCTGCTCGAAGCCCAGCGGCTCAAACAGCGCACCGAGCACGACCTCGAAATGATGCGCGAGATCGGGTATTGCTCGGGGATCGAGAATTATTCCCGCTATTTCGACGGGCGCGTCCCAGGGCAGCCCTCCTTCACGCTGCTCGACTATTTCCCCAAGAACTTCCTCGTCTTTATCGACGAGAGCCATATGACGATCCCCCAGATCCGCGCCATGTTCAACGGCGACAGGGCGCGCAAGATCAACCTCGTCGAATACGGGTTCCGCATGCAGTCGGCATACGACAATCGGCCGCTCACCTTTGAGGAATTCGACGCGCGCGTGCCCCAGCTCATCTGCGTTTCCGCAACGCCCGCGCCCTACGAGCTTGGGATCGCGGGGCAGGTCGCCGAACAGCTCATCCGCCCCACGGGGCTTTTGGATCCTCCCGTGACGGTGAAGCCCACGAAAGGGCAGATAGACGATCTCCTTTCCGAAGTGCGTACCACGGTCATGGGTGGGGGACGCGTGCTCATCACGACGCTTACGAAGCGCATGGCGGAGAGCCTCACCGACTATTTGAAGGAGGCGGGCGTCAAGGTCCGCTACATGCACTCGGATATCGATACGCTCGAACGCGTGGAGATCGTCAACGGGCTTCGGTCGGGGGAATTCGACGTGCTCTGCGGGATCAACCTGCTGCGCGAGGGGCTTGATCTTCCCGAAGTGCAGCTCGTCGCCATTCTCGACGCCGATAAAGAGGGATTTTTGCGCAGCGAGACTTCGCTCGTGCAGACGATCGGCAGGGCGGCGCGCAACGCGAACGGGCGGGTCATCATGTACGCCGACGAAATGACGGGCAGCATGGAGCGCGCGATCGGGGAAACGAACCGCCGCCGCGCCAAACAGCAGGCATACAACGCGGAGCACGGGATCGTGCCCAAGACCATCATCAAGGAAGTAAAATCGACGCTCTCCATCACGGGGAAGGCAAAGAAGAGCGCGGAGATCGCGCAGAAGGATATCCCCGAGGAGATCGAAAAACTGAAAACGCTCATGCGGATCGCCTCGAACGCGCTCGACTACGAGAAGGCGATCGAGATCCGCGAGACGATCAACGAGTTGAGAAAGCGCATGAGAAAGTGACCCGCCCGCGGGCAAGCACAAAAGAGGTGAACTATGAGAATTGCGGTAGATATCGACGACACGCTCAACATTTTAGACCGTGTGGGGCGCGCCGGCGCCTATATCGAGCGGAACAATTTGCCCTTTAAGCTCGTCAACAAACACAGCTGCTCCTTCGTGGAGACCTTCGATTGGCAGGAGAAGGACGTTTTGGACTTCATCCACGCCGGGGGGATCGTCACGTTCACCGACGCCGAAGCGCGCAAGGGGGCAAGAGAGGCGCTCGAAGGCTGGCGCGCGGCGGGGCACGAGGTGGTCGTCGTCACCGCCCGCATGAAGGATTGGTTCGGCAATCCCGAAAAGGTCTCCCGCGACTGGCTGGAAAAGCGGCATATTCCCTACGACGAACTTGTCGCGGACATTCCCTTCGGCGAGAAGGGGAAGTATTGCGCCGAGCACGGCGTCTCCATTCTCGTGGACGACAGCGTGCAGGCGTGCCTTGACGCGCAGGAACACGGCGTGCGCGCGGTGCTCGCCGTGGGCAGACACAACATCGAGCGTGCCGGCGAGATTAATTACGGCGGCGCGAATTGGAAGCAGATCGACGCGGCAGTCCGCCACATCCTCGCCCTTCTCGAAAGGTAAAATCGCGATTGATGAGGGCAGACCTGCCCCCTTTGAAGGGGGCGGGTGTCACGGCTTCGCCGTGACGAGTGGGGGTTGGCTTCTAATCATGTCATACTGAGCCGCCGAGGAACGAGGCGTGTCGAAGTATCACCTTATTCTTGCTGTCCCTTTTAGGGAAAGTACCCGCGAAGCGGGGGAAAGGGTTAAAAACCCCTCAGTCACTTCGTGACATCTGTCTCACGCGGGTAGAACCCCGCGTTCGGTCAGCGTTTGCGCGGGCATATGCGCAAACGCCAAGAAAATTTTGCGCCAAAGATTATCAATCTTTGGCAGAAAAGCAAAATTTTCCCTTACAGGGGCGCCAAGAGCCGCGGGCAACGCCTCGTGTCCCCCCCCAATCAAACCGCATTTCTGCATACCATGTCAGCAATAGATAGGCAAAAAACATAATGAAAGACGAAATTTTTGTCAAAGGCGCAAAGGAAAACAACTTAAAGAATATCGACGTTCGGATCCCGCGCAACGCGCTCACCGTATTTACGGGAGTTTCGGGGAGCGGGAAGTCTACGCTCGCCTTCGATACCATCTTTGCCGAGGGACAGCGGCGTTACATGGAGAGCCTTTCCTCGTATGCCCGCCAATTTCTCGGCATGATGGAAAAACCCGACGTCGAGCGCATCGACGGGCTTTCCCCCGCCATCTCCATCGACCAGAAGACGACCTCGCACAACCCCCGCTCGACGGTGGGCACGGTGACGGAAATTTACGACTATCTCCGTCTGCTCTATGCGCGTGCGGGCACGCCGCACTGCCCCGTCTGCGGGCGGGAGATCAAGCGGCAGACGGTGGACGAGATCGCCGACCGCGTGATGGAACTGCCCGAGGGGAGCAAGATCCTCGTCGCCGCCCCCGTGATCCGCGGCAAGAAGGGCGAATATAAGAAGGAACTTTCGGGCTACCGCAAGAGCGGCTATGCCCGCGTCAAGATCGACGGCATCGTCTACGATTTGCAGGAAGAGATCGCCATCGAGAAGAATATCAAGCACAACATCTCCGTCGTGATCGACCGTCTCGTCATCAAGGACGGGGTGCAGAGAAGGCTCACGGAATCCGTCGAGACCGCCTTAAAGCTTGCCGACGGGCTTGTCGTCGTCGACTGCGGCGGGGAGGAGACGCTGTATTCCTCGCGCTATGCCTGCCCCGACTGCGGGATCTCCATCGAGGAGATCGAGCCGCGCCTCTTCTCCTTCAATACGGTGTGGGGCGCCTGCCCCTCCTGCTCGGGGCTGGGTTTCATGCAGAAGGTGGACGCCGATCTCATCTGTCCCGACCGCACCAAGACGCTGCGGGAAGGGGCGATCCGCATCAGCGGCTGGAACCTCGATTCCTCCACCGTGACGCAGGCATACCTCGGCGCGCTCGCCCGTCACTACCATTTCTCCCTCGACGTCCCCGTGCGGGAGCTGCCCGCGGGCGTGTTCGACCTTCTTATGTACGGCAACGGCGGCGAAAAGATCGACCTCGAATACAGCACCAAGACCTTCCATTCCACCTATAAGGCGGCGTGGGAGGGGTTTGTGAACAACCTGCAACGCAGATACGAGCAGACCTCTTCCGTCAGCGTGAAGTGGGACATCGAACGATACATGCGCACGGCGGACTGCCCCGAATGCAGGGGAAAACGCCTCAAAAAGGAGGCGCTCGCCGTCACGGTGGGCGGCAAGAACATCGCCGAGGTCTGCGAAATGCCTGTGCGTTCGCTCGCGGCGTTTTTGGAAGGCCTTTCCCTCACGCAGACCCAGCATGCGATCGCAGACGTGATCCTCAAAGAGATCAAAGCGCGCATCAACTTTCTCGTGGGCGTGGGGCTTGACTATCTCACGCTCGCCCGCAGTGCGGCGACGCTCTCGGGCGGCGAAAGCCAGCGCATTCGCCTCGCAACGCAAATCGGGAGCGCGCTCTCGGGCGTTCTCTACATCTTGGACGAACCCTCGATCGGGCTGCATCAGAGGGACAACGAGAAACTGCTCACCTCCCTCAAAGGTCTGCGCGATCTCGGCAACACGCTCATCGTCGTCGAACACGACGAGGATACGATGCGGGCGGCGGACTACATCGTGGATATCGGCCCGAGGGCGGGCGTTCACGGCGGCGAAGTCGTCGCTTGCGGCACCGCCGAGGATATCATGAACACCCCCGCTTCCATCACGGGCGACTATCTCTCGGGCAGAAAGAAGATCCCCGTTCCCGCCGTGCGGAAAAAGGCGGACGGAAGGTCGCTTCGCGTACATGGGTGCCGCCAAAACAATTTGAAGGGCATCGACGTAGAGATCCCCGCGGGGCTTATCACCCTCGTCACGGGGGTGAGCGGCTCGGGGAAGAGTTCGCTCGTAAACGAGATCGTCTATCCCATTCTCGCCAACAATCTGAACGGCGCGCGGCTGCCCTCGGGCAAGTACGATTCCTTCGAGGGGTTGGAGAATTTCGATAAAGTCATCGCCATCGACCAATCCCCCATCGGGAGGACGCCGCGCTCCAATCCCGCCACCTATACGGGCGTGTTTACGGCGATCCGCGAGCTGTTCGCGGCGACGACGGACGCCAAGACGATGGGCTTCAAGGCGGGGAGGTTTTCCTTTAACGTCGCGGGAGGCAGGTGCGAGAACTGCGAGGGCGACGGCATCATGAAGATCGAAATGCACTTTCTGCCCGACGTCTACGTCCCCTGCGAGGTGTGCGGGGGCAAGCGGTACAACCGCGAGACGCTCGAAGTTAAATATAAGGGGAAGTCCATCGCGGACGTTCTCGACATGACGGTGGAGGAAGCGTGCGAGTTCTTCAAGGCACAACCCTCGATCTACAACAAGATCTCCACGCTCAACGAGGTGGGGCTTGGCTATATCAAGCTCGGGCAGAGTTCCACGACGTTCTCGGGCGGCGAGGCGCAGCGCGTGAAGCTTGCGACCGAGCTTTCCAAACGTCCCACGGGCAAGACGGTGTACATTCTCGACGAACCGACGACGGGGCTTTCGAGCTTCGACGTAGAGAAGCTCGTGAGGATCTTGCTCCGCCTGCGGGAGAGCGGGAATACCGTCATCGTCATCGAACACAATCTCGACGTCGTGAAGATCGCCGATCATATCATAGACCTCGGTCCCGAGGGCGGGGACGGCGGCGGAGAGATCGTGGCGGTGGGCACGCCCGAAGAGGTCTCCCGCTGCGAACGCTCGTACACGGGGCAATTTTTGAAGAAGGTGCTCTAAGGCGCAAGGAGGGGCGTATGTTCAATTCCAAAATGGTGCGGCTGGGCAGAGAACGCTCTGCGATCCGCGAACTCTATGAATACGGCTCGTTGCGCAAGGCGGAGATCGGAGAGGAGAACGTGTTCGATTTCTCCATCGGCAATCCCAACGTTGCGCCCCCTGCCGCCGTCTCGGAGGAGATCTGCCGTCTCACGCGCGATATCCCGCCGCAGGCGCTGCACGGCTACACTTCTGCGCCGGGGCTTTTCGAGGTTCGCCGCGCCGTTGCAGACTACATACAGAACAAATTCGGCGCACCCATGTCCGCGGATCTCGTGTACATGACGTGCGGCGCGTCCGCTTCGCTCGCGATCGCGCTCTCCGCGATTTTGGAGGCGGGGGACGAGGTGATTGTTCCCGTGCCCTATTTCCCCGAATACAGCGTCTTTGTTGAACAGGCGGGCGGCGTGCTCGTTCCCGTTTGCACGGACGAAAAGTTTCATCTCGACGTCGGCGCGATCGGCGCGGCGATCACCGAAAAAACGCGCGCCGTTCTCGTCAATTCCCCGAACAATCCCACGGGGGCGGTGTATGCGGAAGGGGAGATGCGCGCGCTCGGGGCGCTCTTGAAGGCCCGCAGCGCCCTTCGCGAAAAGCCCATTCTTCTGCTCGCCGACGAACCCTACCGCGAGCTGTGCTATGTCGCGCCCCCGATCTTCCCCATGTCGGTCTACGAAAATACCGTCGTGCTCTATTCTTTTTCCAAATCGCTCTCCCTCGCGGGCGAGCGCGTGGGATACGTCGCCGTCTCGCCCGCCTGCTCCGAGGCGGAGGAACTCTTTGCCGCCGTCTGCGGCGCGGGGAGATATCACGGATACGTCTGCGCGCCCTCGCTCTTCCAGAGGGTGGTGGGCAGTGCGCTGGGGCTTTCGGGCGACTTGGGGGAATACCGCCGCAACCGCGATCTTCTCTACGGTGCGCTCACGGAAGCGGGATACGAGTGCACCGTGCCCGAAGGGGCGTTCTACCTCTTCGTCAAATCGCCCGAAGCGGACGCCGCCGCATTCAGCGAACGGGCGAAGCGCTACGAGCTGCTGCTCGTCCCCTCCGATACCTTCGGGGTTTCCGGGTATGTGCGTATCTCCTATTGCGTTTCCCGCGCCACGATCGAGCGGAGCCTGCCCGCCTTCCGCGCGCTGATCGAAAGCTATCGCTGACGCCCCATTCTTCCGCATAATAATTTACGACCTCCGCATAATGAAGTTATACGGAGGTTTTTTTATGAAAGCAACGGGAATCGTGAGAAGGATCGACGAGCTGGGAAGGGTCGTCATTCCCAAAGAGATCAGGCGCACGCTGCGCATTCGGGAGGGGGATCCGCTGGAACTTTTCACCGAACGCGACGAACTCATGCTCAAAAAATATTCGCCCATCGCCTCGGTGGAGCGCTTCGCGGAGGGAACGGCGAAATCGCTGAACGAACAGAGCGGATACCTTGCCGCCATCTCCGATAACGACGTCGTGCTCGCCGCGGCGGGAACGGGGAAGAAGTCGCTCGTGGGCAAGACGGTTTCGGAAAAGCTCACCGAGGTCATGCAGTCGAGAAGGAGCTATCTCGCGAGCAGGGCGGAGAGCGGGGAGATCTATCCCGTCACCACGGAGGAGGGCGAGGCGTACACCGCGCAGATCGTCGTCCCCATCATCGCGGGAGGGGACTGCCTCGGCTCCGTCATTCTGCTCTCTTCGGAGGAGGGCGCCGTGATGGAGAGCCACGCCGTCAAGCTCGCCCGCCTCACCGCGGATATCATCGCCAATCAATTCGAGTAGTCCCCCCTTTCGGGGGACGCCTCCGCAAAAGTACATATGAAGCGCGCTTCTTTCCTCAAAAGCGTCGCGGTGATCACCTTCGGCGGACTTGCGGCGAAGGGGATCGGCGCGCTCTATCGCATCCCGCTCATGAGCCTTCTGGGAGGGTACGGCATGGGGCTGTATCAGATGGCGTATCCGCTCTTCTGCCTGCTGCTCACCTTCTCCTCGGCGGGCATTCCCTCGGCGTTTGCGCGCGTCATCGCAAAGGAGACCGCGAGCGGCGCGGAGGACGGCGCCACGGTAAAGACGGCGCTCAAACTCTTCTCCCTGCTCGGCTTGGCGGGAAGCGTGCTCATGTGCCTGTTCGCGCCCTACATGGCGGAGCTTCAAGGGGACGGAAAACTTCTTCCGTGCTATCTCGCCCTCGCGCCCTCCGTCTTTCTCGTCGCCGTCATCGCCGTCCTGCGGGGATATTTTCAGGGGAAGAACAACATGGTTCCGACGGCGGCTTCGGAAGTCGTGGAGCAGGCGATCAAGGCGGCGGCGGGCGTCCTCTTCGCCCTGCGCTATCGCGAAACGCCGGAGCGGGCGGTCGCCTTCACCTTGCTCGCCGTCACGATCTCCGAGGCGGTCGCGGTGTGTTATCTTCTTTTGTGCTACCGCGGGGAGGGGAAGCGGCGTTTCCTGCGCGCGCGCACGCCGAGCGGGGCGGAACTCTTTTTTGCGGCGTTCCCCGTGATGGCGGCGGCCGCTCTTCTGCCCCTTTCACAGACGGTGGACAGCGTGCTCGTCGTCCGCCTGCTTGCGCGGCACACTTCGCGCGCCGTCGCCCTCTACGGGCTGTTTACGGGCGGCGCGATCGCCCTGATGAGCCTTCCCGCAACCGTCTGCTACGGCGTCGCGGCGGCCTCGGTGCCCGCCGTTTCCGCCTCGTTCGCGCGGGGAGACGAGGAGGGGGGAAGAAGGCGCGCCGTCTACGCCCTCGCGCTCACCCTTCTCTTTGCGCTTCCGTGTGCGGCGGGGCTGTTCTTTTTCGCGCGCCCCCTTTCTTCCCTTCTCTTTCCTTCGCTCCGAGAAGAGGACTGCGCCACGCTCGTCCGCCTCATCCGCCTTACGGCGATCTCTGCCGCCACGCTCGCGGGTATCAACACGCTTGCGGCATGTCTTACGGGCATGGGTAGGGCGAAATACGCTGCGTTCTCCATGCTTGCCGCGGTTTTGGTAAAATTCGCAGTCCAGATCGCGCTCGTCCCCGACCCCGCTTTCTCCATTGCGGGCGCGGCGATCGCGGCGAATATCTGTTATTTGATTGCTTTTTCCCTCGATTTGGTTTATACTGTAAAAAAAGGGAGAAAACGCGATGATTACGATAGTGGGGCTTGGCGTAGAGAGGGGCGATTTCACGAAGAGGGCGCTCACCGCGCTGAAAGCGGCGGATACGGTTCTGGTGCGCACAGCCGCGCACGGTCTTGCGGCGGAGCTTGAAGAGGAGGGCGTCTCTTACGAAACGCTCGACGCGCTCTACGAAAAGAGCAGGAATTACGATACGCTCGCCCGCAACATTGCGCGCGAAGTGAGAAACCGCGCGAAGGCGGGCAATGTCTGTTATTGTGTGGACGGCGGGGCGTCGGAAGACGCTGCCGCCCGCATTCTTTTGGAAAAGAGGGGAACGGTCGCGATCGAGGGCGTCTCCAAAGCGGCGAGTTTTGCCGCCCGCGCGGGGCTTTTCGGGGCGTACACCGCAGTTTCGGCGTTCGAGATCGCGGAAAGAGACCTCGCCCTTCCCCTCGTCGTGTACGATCTCACGGCGGATAACGTCGGCGACGTGAAACTTCTTCTTGCGGAAAAATACGGCGACGAGACGCCTTGCCTCTTGATGGGAGCCGAAAAGAGGCGCATTCCGCTCTACGAGGCGGACCGCTTCCCCGTCGAAGGGCTGTGCGCGCTCGCCGTCTACGATACCCCCCTCCTCGAAAAGAAACGCTTCGGATTCGACGATTTCGTCGCGATCCTGCGCCGCCTGCGCGCGCCCGACGGCTGCCCGTGGGACAGGGTGCAGACGCACGAGAGCCTCCGCATTAACGCGATCGAAGAGGCATACGAGCTTGTGGACGCGATCGACAGAAACGACCCCGCGCGCCTGTGCGAAGAGGCGGGCGACGTCTTGATGCAGGCGGTGTTCCATATGCTCATCGAAGAGGAGAGGGGCGGATACGGCGTAGGCGATATGCTCACGGGGGTGTGCGAAAAGCTCATCACGCGGCATACGCACGTGTTCGGGAAGGATCGCGCCGCCTCCGCCGACGGTGCGCTCGCCGTCTGGGATAAGAACAAGATGACGGAGAAGGGGCAAAAGACCTATTCCGACGCTGTCAACGACGTGCCCGCCTGCTTCCCCGCCCTTCTTCGCGCGCAGAAGATCGCAAAGCGCATGGAGAAAGGGGGCTGGGACCCCGCCACGCTCGAAAATTTCGAGAGAAAAGTTCGCGAGGAATACGGGGAATTGAAGGCCGCGCTCGCCTCGGGCGACAGGGCGGCGATCGAGGAGGAGCTTGGCGACGTCCTCTTTTGCGCCGTGGAGCTTGGCAGGGCAGCGGGGAGCGATTGCGAGCTTGCCCTCCTCGAAACGGTGAAGAAGATGCAGGCGCGCTACACCGCCTACGAAACGCTTGTGCGCGCCGACGGAAAAGACGTGAACGCCCTCACCGAGGACGAGAAAAACGAATATTACAGACGGGCAAAAAATGATACGCGCGCTTGATATCGCGGGCATGGTATGTCCCAACAACGTATTTTTAGCGCCGCTCGCGGGCTATACCAACTATCCCTTCCGCAAGTTGTGCATGCGCATGGGCGCGGGGCTTACGTTCACGGAAATGGTGAGCGCAAAGGGACTGCACTACGGCAACGAGGAGACGAAGACCCTGCTCTTTTGCGGGGAAGAGACCCCGAAAGCGGCGCAGATCTTCGGAAACGACCCCGACATCATGCGCGAAGCGTGCGAGAGCGAGGCGCTCGCGCCCTTCGATCTCATCGATATCAATATGGGCTGCCCCATGCCCAAGATCGTCAGAAACGGCGAAGGGAGCGCCCTTCTTTCGGACATGCCCCTTGCGGAAAAGGTCATAACCGCTTGCGTAAAGAGCGGAAAGCGCGTCTCGGTGAAATTTCGGATCGGGCAGGACGCGTCGCATAAGTGCGCCGCGGAGTTCGCGAAGATGTGCGAGGGCGCGGGCGCGTGCATGATCTCCGTCCACGGCAGAACGACGGAGGCGGTCTATGCGGGCAGCCCCGATTACGGCGAGATCGCCGCGGCAAAGCAGGCGGTGCGCATTCCCGTCATCGCCAACGGCGGGATCTGGAACAAGAAGGACGCCGAGAAGATGTTTGACCGCACGGGCGCGGACGGCGTGATGATCGCGCGCGCCGCGATGTACCGCCCGCAGACGTTTTGCGATATCCTCGGCACACCGCCCCCGCTCACGTCGGAATTCTTCTTTACCCAGCTCGAAGAGACGCGCGATCTCTACGGAGAACGGTTCGCCTGCGTCTTTATGCGGAAGATGGCGGCGTTCTACATCAAGGGAATGCCGGGATCCATTCCCTATAAGCGCAGACTGTTCGAGGCGCAGACGACGGAGGACGTCGCGCAGCTCGCCCGCGAGATCTTCCCCGCCGCGCCGAAGGAGCCGTAAAATCGTCAAATACCGCCTTCGGGCGGTTTTTTTGCACTTAAAATGCCCCGTCACGCCGCATTTTCGGAAAAAAGTATGAAAAAAGTCGGAAAATTCGTTTTACTTTTCCACACGGCTATGCTATAATAGCCTTGTCTCGCGCGCACGCACGCGCGCATATAATAATTGTATATGTAAAAGTAAATTATTACGAGGGTGAATTTATGGCAGAAAAAGTGGAAGCTGCGTACGGCGCGGAACAGATACAGGTCCTCGACGGGCTGGAACATATCAGAAAGCGCCCCGGCATGTACATCAGCTCGACGGACGAGAAGGGGCTTCATCATCTCGTGAGCGAGGTCGTGGATAATTCCATCGACGAGGCGCTCGCGGGCTATTGCGACCGCGTGGACGTCACCGTCAATGCCGACGGGTCCTGTACCGTTGTGGATAACGGCAGAGGGATCCCCACCGAGATCCACCCCAAAGAGGGGATCTCCACCGTCGAAGTCGTGTTTACGAAAGTGAACGCGGGCGGAAAATTCGGCGGGGACTCGGGCTATAAGGTATCTTCGGGGCTGCACGGCGTGGGCGTGAAGGCGGTCAACGCGCTCTCGGAATGGCTGGAAGTCGAGGTGTCGCAAAACGGGCACGTCTACAAGCAGGTCTACAACCGCGGCGTTCCCCAGCGCGCCCTTCAAATCATCGGCGACACCGATAAGACGGGCACGAAGGTCACGTTCTTCCCCGACGCGGAGATCTTCGAGACGATCACCTTCCGCTACGAGACGCTCAAAATCCGTCTCAAAGAGCTTGCCTTCCTCAACAAGGGGCTTACGATCACGCTCACCGATCTGCGTTCGGGGCACGAGCGCAGCGATACCTTCTATTATGAGGGGGGGATCAAGGAGCTTGTCGAGGAGCTGAATAAAGGGCAGGAGACCCTCTTCGAAACGCCCCTCTACTTCGAGGCGCAGGAAGATACGACGGTGTGCGAGATCGCCCTTCAATACAACGAGAGCTACAACGAAGTCATCTATTCGTATGCCAACAACGTCAACACGATCGACGGCGGCACGCACGTGGAAGGGCTGAAACTCGCGCTCACCAAGATCATCAACGACGCGGGAAGAAAGCTGAATATTCTCAAAGACAGCGATAAACTCACGGGGGAAGACGTGCGCGAAGGCATCACCGCCGTCGTCTCCGTCAAACTCGAAAACGCGCAATTTGAATCGCAGACGAAGGACAAGCTCAACAATTCCTTCATCCGCCCCTTCGTCTCCAAAGCCGTTGCCGAGAAATTCGGCACCTATCTCGAAGAGCACCCCTCCGAAGCGCGCGAACTCGTGCTTCGGTGCATCACCGCGCAGAAGGCGCGCGACGCGGCGAGAAACGCCCGCGAACTCACGAGAAGGAAGGGCGTGCTGGAATCGACGACGCTCCCCGGAAAACTTGCGGATTGCTCGGATAAACGCCCCGAGCTGTGCGAGATCTACATCGTCGAGGGGGATTCCGCAGGCGGCACCGCAAAACAGGGGAGAGACAGGCGTTTCCAAGCCATTCTTCCGCTGCGCGGCAAGATTTTGAACGTGGAAAAGGTGCGCCTCAACCGCGCGCTCGAAAACGCGGAGATCAAGGCGATGATCACCGCCTTCGGCTGCGGCATTTTGGATGATTTCGACGAGAGCAAACTGCGCTACGACCGCATCATCTCCATGACGGATGCCGATGTAGACGGCGCGCATATCCGCATTCTGCTCCTCACCTTCCTGTTCCGCTACATGCGCCCGCTCATCGAACACGGGCACGTCTATTCCGCGAAGCCCCCGCTCTACAAAGCGAGCGTGAAGGGGAAGGACGACGTGTATCTCTATTCCGAGGAAGAAAAGATCCTCTTCGACGCGGCGAACAATAACAAGGTGGAGTATCAGCGCTACAAGGGGCTTGGAGAGATGAGCACCGAACAGCTCTGGGATACCACGATGAACCCCGCGACGCGCACGCTCATCAAAGTTTCGATGGCAGACGCGATGGAAGCGGATAAGATGTTCAACATCCTCATGGGAGAAAGCCCTGCGTTGCGCCGTCAGTTCATCGAAGAGAACGCGACCCTCGTTACCGATCTGGATATCTAAACGCGTATAAGCGGCGCGATACTTCGTCGAAGATGCGCTTCCCTCGGTCGTGTACGTCTTAGTACACTCCCGTCGGGAATGCTCCTTCTTCTCGTCTCGCTTGCTTCTCCGCGTTTTAACGTATCCATATCATACGCGTATATGCGGCGCAATGCGATGCCGCACTTACGCTTTCCCAGCAGGATTTCGAACAACAAAGTCTGCATTGATCACACCACAATATTCATAAAAGGAGCCGAATATGGCAAAACGAGAAACCAGCCCCGAGCTAACCGAAGAATTCAAAAAGACGCTCGAAATGACGAAGATCCTCGATATCGAGGTCAACGACGAGTTAAAGCGTTCCTTCATCGCCTATGCAATGGCGGTGAACAAGTCGCGCGCCATTCCCGACGTTCGCGACGGGTTGAAGCCCGTGCACCGCAGGATCCTCTATGCAATGCACGAGATGGGGCTTTACAACGATAAGGCATACAGGAAGTGCGCCCGTATCGTCGGCGATGTCATGGGTAAATTCCACCCGCACGGCGACAGTTCGGTGTACGACGCGCTCGTCCGTCTCGCGCAGGACTTTACCATCAACTTCCCGCTCGTGGACGGGCACGGCAATTTCGGCTCGGTAGACGGGGATCCGCCCGCCGCCATGCGTTATACCGAGGCGCGCCTCACAAAGCTCGCCGCGGAAATGCTCCGCGATCTCGATAAGGAGACGGTGGACTTCTTCCCCAACTTCGACGGGATAGAAATGGAACCCGCCGTCCTCCCCGCCCGTTTCCCCAATCTGCTCGTCAACGGCTCCGACGGCATCGCCGTCGGCATGGCGACCAACATTCCCCCGCACAATCTCGCCGAAGTTATCGACGGCACCGTCGCCATGATCGACGACCCCGAGATCTCGGTAGATGAACTCATGGACTATATCCCCGCGCCCGATTTTCCCACGGGCGGGATCATCATGGGCAGGAGCGGCATTCGCAAGGCGTACAGGACGGGGCAGGGGAACATCGTTATTCGCTCCAAGTGCGAGATCGAAGAGCACGGCACGGGCGCGAACGCGCGCTCCCGCATCGTCGTCACGGAGATCCCCTATCAGGTGAACAAGGCGCAGCTCATCGTTCAGATCGCCGACATGGTGAAGGATAAACGGATCGAAGGGATCTCGGATATCCGCGACGAATCGGGCAGAGAGGGGCTTCGCATCGTGATCGAGTGCAAGAAGGATGCGAACGCGCAAGTTGTTCTGAACACGCTCTATAAACACACCAATTTGCAGACTTCGGACGGGATCATTCTCCTCGCGCTCGTAGAGAACGGCACCGAGCCGAAATATCTCAACATCCGCGATATCCTCGCCTACTATCTCGCCCATCAGAAGGAAGTGATCGTACGCCGCACGAAGTTCGACCTCAACAAGACGGAGGAGCGCGCGCACATCGTCTCGGGGCTTGTTCTGGCGCTTGCCAATATCGACGAAGTCATTCGCATCATCAAGGAATCCAAAGATAAGAACGACGCCTGCGCCAAGCTCACGGAGAGCTTCGAGCTTTCCGAGAAACAGGCGAACGCCATTCTGGAAATGCGGCTGCAAAGGCTCACTTCGCTCGAAGTGGAGAAGCTCAGAGAGGAGCTTGCCCAGCTCGAAGCGGCAATCGCAGACCTCAAAGATATCCTCGCGCACGACGAGCGGGTGATGGCGATCATCAAAAACGACCTGCTCGCGATCAAGGCCAAATATCCGTCGGAGAGAAAGACGGAGATCTCCGTAGACTACGGCGACATCGAGGACGAGGATCTCATCGACGAAGAGGACGTCGTCATCTCCATGACGCACGGCGGCTATGTGAAGCGGTTCCCGCTCGCCGAATACAAGGCGCAGCACCGCGGCGGCGTGGGCGTGACGGGGCATAAACCGAAGGAAGAGGACTTTGTGGAGCAGATGTTCGTGTGCTCCACGCACCACAGCATTTTGTTCTTCTCCAATTTCGGGAAGGTCTACTCCATCAAGGGATACATGATCCCCGAGGCAAACAAACAGGCGCGCGGCAGGGCGATCGTCAATTTGATCCAGCTCTCCGCGGGCGAGAAGATCGCCGCCATTCTTCCCGTCTATGAGAACGGAAAGGGCTATCTCGCGATGGCGACCAAGCGCGGCCTTGTGAAAAAGACGGAGACGGGCGAATTCGACCGCATCATGAAGAACGGCAAGATCGCGATCAAGATCGCCGAGGGCGACGAGCTTATTTCCGTGCAGTTCACGACGGGATCCGACCAGATCATGCTTGCCTCGCACAGCGGCAAGTGTATCCGCTTCGACGAAAGGCAGGTTCGCCCTATGGGAAGGGGCACGATGGGCGTGCGCGGCATCACGCTCACCGGGCAGGACGAAGTGGTGGATATGCTCGTTCTCCGCGAGGGATTCGATATCCTCACCGTCTCGGAAAACGGCTACGGCAAGCGCAGTTCGCCCGAGGATTACCGCCTGCAATCCCGCGGCGGAAAGGGGATCAAGGCGGGCATCTTTAACGAAAAGACGGGCGCGCTCGTCAACATGAAGCTCGCGAGCGACCTCTACGACGTCATGCTCGTCACTTCGGCGGGCATCGTGATCAGAATGCACCTCGAAGCGATCTCCACGATCGGCAGGGCGACGCGCGGCGTCAGGCTCATGCGGCTCAAAAGCGGCGTTGTTGCGACGGTCGCCGTCACCGAGAAGGATGAGGAAGCCGAAGTCGCGACCCCCGAGGAGACGGCGGCGGATCTCTCGCCCGAAGAGCTTGCGGAAGCGGAGCTTACAGAAGAAGAGTCTTCGGCAGAGGAAGAGACCGCGGAAGACGTCTCTTTCGACGAAGAGGAAGAAGGGGATGAATCCTCCGACGAAGAATAAGCCACCCATGTCCGCAACCTAACTACGTTATATTGCCTCTTATAGACGCCCTCCCCCTCCAAGAGGGGGAGGGCGTCACGGTTTCGCCGTGACAGGTGGGGGGGGGTGAACCCTTGTCGCCCCTGAAAGGGGAGATGTCACGAAGTGACAGAGGGGTTAAAACCCTTTCCCCCGCTACGCGGGTACTTTCCCTTTAAGGGACAGCAAGAACAAGGTGATACTTCGACAAGCTCAGTATGACGATTTTGAAAGCCTTCCCCCCCTCGGGGGGAAGGTGTCGCCTTCGGCGACGAATGAGGGGCAACGCCCCGAAGGAGCATAGTCGAAACATCACCATATTACTTCCTCGCAGATTTCTTTTCCCCCAAAAAGAAATCTGCGAAATTTTTTTCCCAAAAGGTATTTACGAACGTCTTTAATTCGGGTATAATACGAGGTACGGTGGGAGGGCAGGATCCCTTCGCCGAGGGGGAAAATTATGGAACTCATTCACACCAGCACGGGGAAAAGGCTCTACCGCGACGGCAATCGGCTCATCAAGTCTTTCGACGAGAGCTATTCCAAAGCGGGCATTCTGAACGAAGCGCTCAATCAGGCGCGCGTGGAGGAGACGTCGCTCAACATTCCCAAAGTGCTCGGCGTCTCGGTGATCGAAGGGAAGTGGTCGTTGATTTGGGAGTACATCGAGGGGGAAACGCTCGAAGAACTCATGGAAAAGTATCCCGAAAAGCAGGATGAATATCTCAACTTCTTTGTCGATCTTCAAATTCGCATGAGCAAGGAAAAAGTTCCCCTCTTGGGGCACTTGCGCGACAAGATGCACGCCAAAATTTCGGCAAGCTCCTTCCCCGCGACGGTGCGTTACGATCTGCATGTGCGGCTCGACGGGCTTCCCCGCCACAAGAAGCTCTGCCACGGCGACTTTCAGCCCAGCAACGTCATCATCACCGCAGACGGAACGCCGTACATCATCGACTGGTCGCACGCCACGCAGGGCAACGGCTCGGCGGATGCGGCGCGCACCTATCTCATCTTCAAATTGCAGGGCAAGGACGAGCTTGCGGAAAAATATTTGAAACTGTTCTGCAACAAGACGGATACGGCGATCCAATATGTGCAGAGGATCTTGCCCATCGTCGCCTGCTCGCAGTCCGTGAAGAAGAAACCCGAGGAGCAGGAATTTTTGGCGAAGTGGGTGAACGTCGTCGATTGGTCGTAAAGATTTCACAAATGTGTTCACAAATTTTGTTTTGCGAGCGGGTCTACCGCGTCATTACGAAACCCCGTAGGGGTTGAGAGAATCCCCTAATACGCAGTCCGAACACCGCAATACAAAATTTCGTGAGGGGTTAAGAATTGACATCTCAAAGCCCCGTCGCCCGCTGGACTTGTCTGTTCTCAAAGTCAGTAAGGCAACAGGGCTTGCCAACTTGGGTCGCCCACGGCGGAAGTGAATTCCGCCTAAGGCACGAAATAAAGAAAAAGGGTTCACAAATTTTGTTTTGCTTTGGGTTTACGGCGTCATTCCGAGACCCCATAGGGGTCGCCCCGCCCGCACGTTCCATTTTGTCGAAGGGCGGCACGAGCCGAAGGCGAAGTAGAGAATCCCCTTAAACGAAGTTCATACACCGCAAAACAAAATTTCGTGAGAGATTTGTCATCATCTCAAAGCTCCGCCTTTCGCGGAGCTTTTTTAGCGGAATAAAAAAACCGCGCGATCGCCGCACGGATCAAGCAAGGTTCTGCTGATGAAAAATATGAAAGACGTGTAGAGCGAGAAGGGGAAGCATTTCTTGCCCCTCTTCGTGGTCGCGGCAAGGCCGCCCCGCAATTCATTTCAGGCAGGAGATAACCGTCTCTGCGGCGAAGCGCGTTTCTTCCTCCGTCGTCTGCATGCCGAAGGAGAATCGCACGCCCCGCTCCGCTTCTTCCTTGCTCCTTCCCATCGCGAGCATAACGTGGGAGGGAAGGGCGGCGTGGGCGGAACAGGCGGCTCCGCCCGAGGCGGCGACGCCGTGAAGATCGAGAAGGGAGAGAAGCGCCGCACCGCCCCGCGCGAACGTAAGGTGCGAAATGTTGGGCGCGCGCCCCTCGCCGTCTACCCTCGCTCCCTCGACGTTTGCAAGGATCTCTTGTTCAAACAGGTCGCGAAGCCGCCCCGTGTGACGGCAGAAATCTTCCCGCCGCGCCGCCGCGAGTTCGAGCGCCCGCGCGAATCCCACGATCGCGGGCACGTTCGGCGTGCCGCCGCGCAGCCTTCTCTCCTGTTCGCCCCCCACGATGAGGGGCTTTATCTTTACGCCCTTTTTGACGATGAGCGCCCCCGCGCCTTTGGGACCGCCGATCTTGTGGGCGGAGAGGGAAAGTGCGTCGCACACGGCGGCAAGTTCCTGTAAATTTTGACTGCAAGCGGCCTGTACGCAGTCGGAAAAGAAGACCGCATTCAAGGCATGGGCTGCCCGTGCAAGCTCTTCGACGGGTTGAACGGCGCCCGTCTCATTGTTGACAGCCATGACCGCAACAAGACCGACACCTTCGGGCATGGTGCGCCCCAAATGCGCCTTTGTAACGACGCCGTCTTCCCCCACGGGGCAGACGTAAGTATTTCCGCCGCGAAGGGAAGCCGCTTCTTTTATTGCGGCGTGCTCGATGGGGGAGAGCGTAAGATCCCCTTCGCCGAGGCAGCGTATCGCCCAATTATCCGCCTCCGTTCCCCCCGAAGTGAAGTAGACTTCCGAGGGAGAAACGCCCAAAACGCGGGCAACGCGGTCGCGTGCGTCCGTGATATAAAAAGCCGCCCTTCTTCCGAAGGAATGAAGGGAATCGGGATTTCCGAAATCTTCGCAAAAGAGCGGCGCCATTGTCTCGCGCACTTCGGGCAATAGGGGCGTCGTCGCCGCGTGATCGAGATAGACATTCATAGCTTTATTATAGTGCGCCCTGCCGAAAAAGTCAAGCGCGGCGAACGCCGTTTATTTTAACCCCAAGATCTCATCGGCGGAGAGGTCGAGCGCGCGGCAAAGCCGCATAAAAGTATCGAGCCGCGGCAACTTTTTCGTCGTGCTGTATTGCGTGATCATCTCGGGCGAGACGCCTACCCGCCTTGCAATTTCTTCCGTCGTCAGCCCACTCCTTTTTAGCTCTTCCCGCAATCTTTCCTTCAATAATTCCACATCGTTCATACACAAAAATTTATAACCAATGGTTAGCATTTTGCTTGACTTCTAACCGTTGGTTAGATATAATGATGGGCAAGAAGTCCCCAAAGGGGGGCGCAAAGGAGAAAATAATGAAAAAACAATTTGCAACGGTCTTATCGGTTGCGCTTGCGGGCGCGATGTGCTTCGGTCTTACGGCGTGCGGAGGCACGGCGGGGGATGAAACGCCGACGGGCGAAAGACTCCCCGAGGCGAATTTCGACGAAGCGTGGGCGGCGGCATTCGATACAAAGAACTTTGAAAACTTCAAGGCCGTGGTAAATCAATGGACAGAAGGTTTGCAAGGAGATTCCGGCGGAGCGGCAACGATCGTGCGCGCGGGCAATTTGGAACATTTGTCGACGGTCCGCGAGGGGCATACGGATTCCGATTCTTATTATGACGGCGAGATGTTTTATAATAAGAACGCAGAAGGCGTGTGGGAAACCGAGGTGAACGGGCCAATAGGAGGGCCGGTAGCACAGTTTTTGCAAGCGTATGTATACGACTATGCGGATAAGGCGGACGACGTCGAATACAGCGAAGAAGAAGGCGGATATATTTTGTCGATGAACGAAACGGACAGCGCCGAGTTCGTCTTTCAGAACGGGAAGATCGCGGCGGTTTCCGTTCACCTCGTGCTTGAAGCGGGGCCGGATTACCAGACAACTCACGATTATTATACCGACTGTCTCTTCACCTACGGCGGACAGACGGTGACGCTCCCCACGGTCGGAGAAAGCGGAGGAACGCACACGGGCGGTTCCGGCTCGGATGCGGATACGCAAACGGGCGAAAGACTTCCCGAGGCGAATTTCAAGGAAGCGTGGGCGGCGGCATTCGATACAAAGACCTTTGAAAACTTCAAGATGACATTCCAAGAGAAGATCTCGGGTATAGCAGACGCAACGGTGACGCTCGTCCGCGAGGGGAACTTGGAGCACATCAAATCGACCGGTCTCGGAAACGATGACGACTATTATTACGACGGCGAGATGTTTTATAATAAGAACGCAGAGGGCGTTTGGGGAAAAGTACCCAAGCCGAACGGAAGCACCGCCGACGATTTTCTGCAAGCGTATGTATATGCCTATGCGGATAAGGCGGACGACGTCGAATACAGCGAAGAAGAAGGCGGATATGTTCTGACGACGAGCGAAAACTCGCAGGCAGGGAATACGATCACCACGACGTACGTCTTTCACTTCAAGAATGGGAAGCTCGTAGAGATGAAGCAAACCATGAAAATGGTATTCGACGGCTCGACCTCGACGGCGCGCATCTCTTATTCCCTCCTCTATGGCGGGCAGAAGGTGACGCTCCCCGCTGTCGCTGCGGAATAAAAACGTCAAGAAAAACAAGGAAAGACCGTCGAGGCGGCTACCATGTCCGCCTCGACGGTCATATTTTATTGTCTGCGCGGGATTTTATAAGGGAGAGGGTCGGCGAACGAAGCGGGACGGGTGGGGGGGGGCTTGCCCACCCCTTCGAGGGGTGGGTGTCATGCCGCATGCGGCATGACGGAAGGGGTGTATCGATCAAGCGACACCCCCATCAGTCACTAACGTGACAGCTTCCCCCCTCAAAGGGGGGAAGCCCTACCCCTTTAAAGGGGGCAGGTCTTTCTCTTTTCGGTCGCGCAAGCGCAACAGCCCCTTCAAAATGGGCGGGACGCAGGGGAAAACACGTCGAAGGAAGCCTTCGTTGTTATTTCGTCTGAAAAGCTGTTCATTCGACAGCGTTTTTTTCTTCTAACCGAAAAATTTTCGGCATACATTGAAATAGCTCGGCGGAAAAGCCGCCCTGCAATCCGCAATCCAAGAGGTGTCTTATGAATGATGAGTTAAGTTATGCCGAAATGCTCGAAATTCCCGTCGAGACGGTCACGGTCAAAAAGAAGGAAAAAAAGAAAAAATGGCACGACGACCAGCTCTCCGACCAACTTGTAAGAGAGGTGAACGACCGCATGGACGCGGCGGATCCCGCCTACGCCGAGAGCAAACCGATCGAGCGCGAGCTTGACGTAAAGCCCAAAGCGGGGCGCGCAAAGAAGATCCTCATCGCCGAGCTTGTCGTCGTCGTCGCGCTGTGCGCCGCGATCTTCATCACCAACCTGCTCCTTCCCAACAGCGCGATCAATACCTTTGTGCGCGGCCTGTTCGGGGGCGAAACGCAGACGGCGGACAGCCGCACCTATGCCGATTTCACGCTCTCTCCCATTGTGAACGAATACGCAGACGTTGACGTCGCCGTGTCCGAGACGGGCGTGATGAGCTTCACGGCGGAGTGCGCGGTCTATGCCCCCTGCGAGGGGAAGGTGGAATCGGTCTACGGCAGTGCGGAAGACGGCTATTCCGTGCTCCTGCGCCATTCCGACTCCTTTACGACGATCATCAGCGGGCTGGACGCCGTCTATATCGCCGAAGGGGAAGAGGCGCCGCAGAACGTCCCGCTCGCCTATTCCAACGGGGAGCGCACCGTGCGGGTGATCTTCTATGACGGCGAGGCCGTGCTCGACTGCTATACTGTGGGCGAGGGCGGGATCGCTTGGAGTTGATGAAGAAATTCAAGATCCATCCGCTCTTTTTTGCGGCGGGCGTGCTTACGGCAATGACGGGAGGGTTTCTGCTCTTTCTTGCCGCCGCGCTCGCCGCACTCGAACATGAATTCGCGCATGCGCAGGCGGCGAGGCGATACGGCTATGCGCTCGACAAGGTGGTCCTCATGCCGTACGGCGCCGTAATCTCGGGCGACGTCGCGGGGATCGGGCGGCGCGAGGAACTCGCCGTGCTCATCGCGGGGCCGTGCGTCAATCTCGTCACGGGAATGTTTTTCGTGGCGTTCTGGTGGCTCTATCCCGAGACCTACCCCTACACGGAGCTTGCGGCGGCGGTCTCGTTTTCCCTTTTTTTCGTCAATCTTCTGCCCGCATATCCCCTCGACGGGGGGCGGATCCTGCGCATTCTTTTGGAGCCGATCGGCAGAAAGCGCGCGCGGGCGGTGTGCGCCGCCGTCTCCGCCGCCGTCTCCGCGGGAATTTTGGCATATTTTATTTGGAGCTGTTTTTCCTCTCCGCAATGGACGGCGCTTGCCTTCTCCGTTCTCCTTGCCGCGGGCGCCTTCGGGGGCGGAAGTTATGCGCGCGTCACCTTTTCTTTCAAGCGGCTGGAACACGGCGTCGAGGAACGCAGAGTCGTTCTCTCCGCGCAGACGGCGGTAAAGAACGCGATCAGGTTCCTTCGCGAAGATCGCTATCTGACCCTCGTCTTGTACGAAGACGGCAGTTATCTCGGCGAGCTTTCGGAGGAGGAGTTCTTGGCGGAACTCGGGCGCGGCGCGTATTCGGAGCCGCTCAAAACCTTGCTCTCTTCCCTATGAAAAGCGGTTGAATTTTTGAAGAAAACGTGGTATAATGGGAGCCATGACGGAGATCCGCGAAGTTCTCGCCCGCCACGGATTCGGCTTCAAAAAGCAATACGGGCAGAACTTTCTCACAGACGTAAATTTGCTCCGCGCCATCGTCGGCGACGCGGGCGTGGACGGGACGGCCGCCGTGTTGGAGATCGGGGCGGGCGCGGGCGCGCTCACGCGCGCGCTTGCGGAGCGGGCGAAGCGCGTTGTTTCCTTTGAGATCGACCGCTCGCTTCGGCCCGTCCTCGAAGAGACGCTCGCGGGCGTCCAAAATGTCGAACTCGTGTTCGGAGACTTCGCGCGCTGCGATCTTGCCGCGCTGGAAGAGCGGTTAGGGCGATATTTCGTCGTCGCCAATCTGCCGTATTACATCACTACGCCCATCGTCATGCGATTCGTCGAACACGCGCGCCTGTGCGCGGGCATGTGCGTCATGGTGCAGGAGGAAGTCGCCGCCCGCTTCGCCGCGCGCCCGGGAACGCCCGACTACGGCGCGGTCACGGCGGCGATCGCCCTGCGCGGCAGGTGCGAGATCGTGCGGAAGGTGCCGCGCACCATGTTTTTTCCCCGCCCCAACGTCGATTCCGCTGTCGTCCGCATCGTATTTGAAGAGGACAGGCTGCCCGTTCTTTCTCAGAGCGCATACCGCGCCGTCGTCCGCGCCGCGTTTTCCGCGCGGAGAAAGACGCTGGAAAACGACCTCATGAGCGCCTTCTCCCTGCCGCGTGCGAGCGCGCGGGAACTTCTCCTCGCCGCAGGCATTGCGGAAGGGGTGCGCGGGGAGACGCTCCCGCCCGAAAGTTTTGCGAGGCTTGCCGACGAACTTGTCAGGAACAAGATCTTATCGTGAACCGTCCCGCCGTGCGTTTGCACGGCGGGCGATTTTGAAATTGCGGAAAGGGGTTGAATTTTTGCGCAAACGTGTTATAATGGGGTAAGGTGTTTCGGAAGGAGGATATACGAATGATCTTCAAGAGCTTCGACGATGCGGAGATCTATGTGCACGAATGGTTGGATGTCAGCCGCCCCGTGGGGGTCGTGCAGATCATCCACGGCATGGCGGAGCATGCGGGCCGCTACGAGCCGTATGCGCGCTTTCTCAACGAGCATGGCTACCTCGTGATCGCCGACGATCACCGCGGGCACGGAAAGACGGACCGCGCCACGCTCGGCTACCGCGCGGGGGATATGTTCGCCGATACCGTGCAGGACGAGCGTCTGCTCACCGCGCATTACCGCGAACGCTTCCTCGGGCTGAAATACTTCGTGTTCGGGTTCTCCTACGGCTCCTTCCTCACGCAGAGCTATATCTCGGGGTGCAGCGAACCCATCGACGGCGCCGTGATCGCGGGGAGCAATTATAAAAAGGACGCGGAAGTCTACTTAGGTTCTGCGGTCGCCGCGCTCGGGTGCGCCTTCTGCGGCGCGGAGAAGCCCGCAAAATTGATCGAAAAGCTCTCCTTCGGCGCCTATGCGAAGAAATTCGACGACGGGAATTGGCTCTCCACCGACGCGAACAATAACGCGGAATATGCGGCGGATCCGCTCTGCGGCTTCACCTGCTCTTTCCGTTTTTATAAGGATTTCTTCCGCGGGCTGAAAAGGCTGTACACGAAGAAGTATATCGCGGGTCTTAAAAAGAGTTTGCCCCTTCTTCTCGTCTCGGGGGCGCAGGATCCCGTGGGAGATATGGGCGAAGGGGTGAAGAAACTCTGTTCGTTCTATCGCGAAAAGGCGGGCATGCACGATGTCACGCTCAAACTCTTCGAGGGGAGCCGCCACGAATTTCTCAACGAGAGCGAGGAAAGAGAGGAGAAGTGGAACGCTCCGCTCGCCTTCTTCGACCGCATCGCAAAGGCATAAAAGAATATCTGCACAGAGGAAGAAATATGACGTTCATCGACGGGTTTTTATCGGCTGTTTTCCTGTTTTTTATCGGAAGCGTGCTCGGCTGGTGCGTGGAAGTTCTCTTTCGGCGGTGCTTTACCGCGAAGAAATGGATCAATCCCGGCTTTCTGACGGGGCCGTATCTCCCCCTCTACGGGTTCGGCGTCGCGGGGCTGTTCGGGATCTCGCTGATCCCGATCCATACGGGATACGCTTGGCTGGACGCCCTCCTCATCATCCTGATCATGGGTATCGCGATGACGCTCATCGAGTATATCGCGGGGCTGATCTTCATCAAAGGAATGAAGATCAAACTTTGGGATTACTCCAACCGCTGGGGGAATATTCAGGGCATCATCTGCCCGCTCTTCTCCCTGTTTTGGCTCCTCGCGGCGGCGGCCTTCTATTTTATCATGAAGACGCCCGTTCTCGACGCGGTGACATGGTTCGTCCATCACATCGAATTTGCCTTTGTCGTGGGCATCTTCGTGGGCGTTTTCTTGGTGGACTTCGGGCATTCCGTCCATCTTTCGGCGAAGATCAGAAGCTTTGCCGTCGAACACAACATCGTCGTCCATTTCGAGCATTTGAAAGAGAGCGTGAAGGAGAAGCTCGAAAGCGTCGAGCACAAAAAGGCGAGCTTCATCTTTCCCTTCAAGTCGCCGCGGGCTTTGCGCGAGGAGCTGGACGGCTACCGCGAACGCTTCAAGGAACGCCGCGACGCAAAGAAGAAGGAATAAGTCCCGCAAGCATCGCCCGCCCGCCTCTTCGAGAAGCGGATGTCGCCTTCGGCGGCGGAAGGGGGAGACCTGCCCCCTTTGAAGGGGGCGGGTGTCACGGCTTTGCCGTGACGAGTGGGGGTTGAATTTTCAATCACGTCCTACTGCCCCACGCGGCGATCGCGCGATTTTCTTACAATAAAAAAACGCCCGCCGATCGGCGGGCGCTTCGCGCATTCAGTTTACCGTTTTAGGGTCGAAATTCAGCGTGTATTGCTCGGGCGCGCGGTCGTCGGGGAAGAGCGTCGCCCCCGAGACGACGGGCAGCGTGAGCGGATTGATGAGGGCGGCGGAGGTGAGGTTCGTCACCGCGGCGCGCAGATAGGGGAACATGGTCTCCGTGGCGTTGATCGCGAACATTCTCCTGTCCTCGGCGGTATTCATGTTGTTGACTTCAAAGATTCCGACGAGGCGGGCGATGATATTGAAGGGCTTCGGTTCCTCTTCTTTGGATTCGATCTTGCACTCCAAGATCACGATGTTGATCTTCGGGTTCTCCTTCGCCGTCTGAATGCGGCGGGAGAAGAAGGGCTTGATCTCGAATTTCGTGTCGGGCGCAGCCTTCATGGGGTTCACTTTGAAGGAAAGCTCATCGGCTGTGAGCCCTCTCATGGTGTAGTCGATCATAATCTTACCTCTTTAATTTGTTTTTCGGATATTTTACCACAGGCGGCGGGAAAAGTCAATCGCATCGCAGAAATTCCCGCACTCCGCACCAAAAGCTCCTCAATTCTTTTATACCGCAACGGAAGAGATTTCAAACACTTGGGAGAAAATTCAAGAAAATTTTCTTTTCGCAAGAAAAATCGCTTGCATTCTTGCGTAGATTGTGATATAGTAAACACGCACTCGGAAGTTTAGCTCAGCGGGAGAGCACCTGCCTTACAAGCAGGGGGTCATAGGTTCAAACCCTATAACTTCCACCAATACAGCGCGGATAGCTCATTATGCGGGAATAGCTCAGTGGTAGAGCGCCACCTTGCCAAGGTGGATGTCGCGGGTTCGAATCTCGTTTCCCGCTCCAAACACAGCTCCGCGCTGTTTTTTTTGGCGCCATAGCCAAGTGGTAAGGCAAGGGTCTGCAAAACCCTGACTCCCCGGTTCAAATCCGGGTGGCGCCTCCAAAGTAAGGGCACCCGTGAAAAAAGGTGTCCTTTTGTTTTGAACGGCGCAGAAAATTGCATAGCGAATAGCACGCCGGTGTGGTGGAATTGGCAGACGCTCGTCGCCGCAAGCTCCGCCCTAAGCCCTTCCCGCAAGCGGAAAGGGGCATGAAGGCTCCGCTGCGGCTCCTCTCCCCAAAAAAATACTTCGTCTTTTTTCGGGGACCCCGTCTTTTTAAGTCCCTTGCTTTGGTTGACCAACTGCAATGGGGCAACAAACAAAATCATATCATATGCCGGTGTGGTGGAATTGGCAGACGCAAGGGACTTAAAATCCCTCGGGATAAAACCCGTGTCGGTTCGAGCCCGACCACCGGCACCAAAAAGCACCCGATATGGGTGCTTTTTTGGTGCCGAAGGGAGGGCGTAGCCCGCGCGCCCTAAATCGTCATACCGCCACCCGCGCCCTCTCCTCATTCCGAGCGCAGCGAGAGAATCTCTACTCCGTGAGAGGACAAAGCCTCGTTCTCCAAGAGGGGATCTGCTCCGCGCCTACGGCGCGTCGAGATGAGGACACTCGTCGCCCCTGAAAGGGGAGATGTCGAGGCGTAGCCGAGACAGAGGGGTTAAAACCCTTTCCCCGCTTCGCGGGTACTTTCCCTAAAAGGGACAGCAAGAACCCCCACCCGTCTCACTTCGTTCGCCACCCTCCCCCTTAAAAAGGGGTAGGGCTTCCAATTACGTCATACTGCCCCGCCCTTCGGCAAAATAGAACGTGCGGGCGGGGCGAAATGACAAAGCGGGGGCGACATGGGGGCGCTTTATATGAGGGTGGGGGCGGGAACCGACAAACTTCGCAAAAGAAAGCGCACTTTGCGGCACATCGCGCATCATAGGCGCAGGCGGGGCGTCATAAAATGCACTTGTTGCGGGGGTGAAGGTCATCATTTCGGCAGAAAAACTTGGGGCGCGACTTCGGACATGGTATGCCTCTGTGCGAAGAAGGGCGTTTCGTGCGCACCGCGCCGCCGAAAGAAGAAGGGAAAATTTGCCGAAAATGGGAAATGGGGGGGATCTCGGGAGCCAATGATTCGAAAAAAATGTTAGTTTCTTTCAAAAACGGGGGGGGGGCGTTATTTATTTGCAATTGAACCCCTGTATGTTGAAAAAAGTGTTAATTTTAAATATTTTCAAAAAATATGTCGAAAAAAGTTGACGAATGGCGTTCCTATCTAATATAATAAAAAAAATTTCATTTCGCGCAATTGTGCTGTGCTTAGTCACCTTTCGAGGAAGATGAAACGGACCAATATCGCCCGCCTTCCAAGAGGGACGGCGGGCTTTTTTCAGCACATGGGGGCGAAATTGCGAAAGGGGGCATGCCCCCTTTCCCGTGCGGTACGCACGGGAAAGAACGCTTATCCGATGGGATGAAAGCGATCCAAAACGATCGAACCGATCGAAACCGATAAACCGATCAACAGGATCGGAACGGAGGGACATGGATATATGAAAGAATATATTCGGTTACGTCACGAAAAATCGAGGGGTTTTGCGCGCGTGCGCAAATGGCTTTTAGGGTGCCTGACCCCGGCATTTGCCGTCTGCCTTGCGGTCGGTTTGTTTTTGTATTTCCCCGTCACGTCCGGTGTGTGGTCTTTTGCCGTGTCCTTTAACAATATCGTAAACGCCAACATCGGTCTCCACCCGAAGTGGATAGAGACTACTTGTATCTCTGCGAAAGAGGGCGGCGTGGGCGATACATATACGAACAAGCATAATGTTTGGCACGCAGACGTTACCAAAGCAGTAGATGACGGCGTCGGAAACGACGTCATCATGGAGAAGTCTTCTTCCTATAAATTTTTGGGAACAGAAGAGCATGCAGAGGATCTTATTCGCGAATATAGCCTGAAAAAGGGCAACGAAGTCGTTTTCAATATCGAAGATGGGGATTCCGCCGCAAAGGTGTGGGCGGACGCCGTCGCGTTTGCGCAGTCCCTCGGAGAAGCCACTCCCCTTGCCGATTGGACTTTGGCAGGCAGAACGCCGAGTCAGGCCCATGCCGGCGGAACCAGTAACAGTGAAAACCATAGCGGCTTCCGTGTGGGCACCAACACGGGCGAGCGCAACATGTACAAGGGTAACTTTTTCCTCAAAAATGAGGACGGCGCGCTCGGGCAGTACATCATCGTGCGCTTACAGGACGATTGGACGGCAAAGGACATCACGACCACGGCTCCCACAGGTGTTCAAGGGCAAGACGTAACGAAGCAGCATTCGTCAACGAACAGTGATTATCTCACCAGCGTCACGGGTGCGTCCACCACATCCGTCAATACGACGTCGTTTAACTATGTTTCGAACGAAGGTAATAATACGCCGAATGTTTTCGGCACGAGCGCGACCTACCTTCCCACGGCGACCTCGCAGGACGGCTTTACCCGTATCGACAGCAACGACAACAATTACGTCATCTCGTGGGACCTTGCAAGCAACAGCTGCGATTACGACGGCCCAGCGAGCGGTGTATACGGCTATATCTATAACGATACCTGCGCGTTCTCGTACGGGCGCATCAACGTGCCGACGGGCGTATATATCGTGCTCGATCTCAACGGACACAAAATCGACCGCAATCTGACGGCGGCCAACTACTACGGCTCGGTGTTCCACATCGATTCGAAGGCGCGGCTCGAAATCATGGACAGCACCGCCTACGAAAACGCCTCTGCCGCCCGCATCGAAGGAACGGACGCCACGACGGGCATAAACGGTACCCCTCACACGACCAACCACAAGGGGACCATCACGGGCGGCAAAGTTTCGAGTGCCGCTAACGCTAAATTATCGCTCCCGCAGACGCTCCAAGCCAACCTGCAATCCAGCGGCGGCGGGTTCAACCTTTCGATGTGGGCGGACGTCGTTCTCCACAGCGGCACGATCAGCAACAACCAGAATGTTTCAAGTTCGGGCGGCGCGTTCTATCAGCGGTCGAAGGCGGCAGTTACCATCTTCGACGGCTACGTGCTCGACAACGAAGCGGTCAGCGGCGGCGTCACCAACCTCGGCAGCGGCTCGGGGTGCCCCTTTACGATGTACGGGGGCGTTTTGGCGTACAACAAGGCGACAAACGGCACCGGCGGTGCGGTAAACCTTGCGGAAAGCAGTTACGGCAACTTCCACGGCGGCGAGATCATGTACAACGAGGCCGCCGCAACGGGCAACACCCGTGTTACATACGGCAGCAACAAACCGTCCTATTACGGCGTCGGCGGCGCGATCTGCCTTGCGGGGAATACGCTCGGCATTCTCGATAGCGTTACGATCGCGAACAATAAGGCAGCGGCTTCGGGAACGGTAACCGTTTCGAGCCATAAGTATTCTTACGGCGGCGGCGGCGTGTTTGTGGGACCCGCTGTCGGCGCCGTGGATACATATTGGAGAACAGATAGCAAAGGCGTTACCAATCATGCTTTCAAGTTCCGCGGATCTTTGCAGGTCTACGGCAATACCGCCGGCGGCAATTCGGATAACATACATCTTGGATATGGCTTTGTAGGAAGTGGATTTCTGCCGGGTTTAGTCGGTGATACATTGGGTCATGATTACGAGAACTATCCCAAGATCGGTATCGGCGGGGCGCTGATCGCAAACGGCATCGTTGCGCGCGTCGGCGTCACGTTGGGGGATTATAGCCACGGCACCGTCTTTACGAGCGGTTACGGGCAGAACGGGAACAAAGACGTCAGTTCGTACCTGTACTTCTCTTCGGATAATGCTACATATTCCGTCCTCGATGAGAGCACGGGGACAAGTAAAGAAGCGAGATTAAACACGGGTGTACCCGCGAGCAGCGGCCTTACCTGGGTCATCGAAGGCACGGGTACGGATACGGATACCGATACCTCTAAGGGTTTCCCGACCCTCAAAGTCGTGATAAAAAGCAACGGCAACGCGACATATTACTATAAAAACCCGAATAATACGAAGGGTCTCACGAATCTCACCGAGGTGAATAGTACCTCTCAAATGAACCATGAGATCACGTTGAACAACAAGACGAAGACCGACAAACTTCTCGATATTCTCAAAGATAAGTTTACCGTTTCAAACGGCTCGATCACCTTTGAGTACAGCATGCTCAAAGTCACCAAGATCTCGGCATATGCGGGCAATCCCACGTTCAGCGTTTCGGGAGACAATCTTACCACTGCTACTGATCCCCTCGAATATTGGGAATACAGCGGCAGCGGCATGACGAGCACCTTCGAGGACGCCAACTTCCGTTTCAAATTGGGCACGAAAGATCTTTCGCTGAGCGGCAATAAAACTGACATGGCGGCGGCAATCAAGGCGACGGATAAAAGTATTTCCTATGCGGGCGAATATTCCTTCCTTATCGCAAAAGACGGTTCACGATATACCAACCCCACTTTTAAGATCAGGATCAACCAAGTCGGCGTCGTGGTATCGCGCGATCTGTATTATAAAGGGCAAAAGATCGGCCCCACATCAGATAAAGACGCCATTTTGCACTGGACGAAGGAATGGATCGACTGGAACGGCGACGGGAATCAGGATCATGGCCTCGACCCCACAACGCCCAACGAAATGGATCAACCCTTCTTCGTTTACAGCGGCGATTACTACTATCCCATCCTCAATGCCGACTACGAAAAATACCCGGTGTTCAGGCTTTACAACCCGTATGCCGAGAAGGGCAGCGAATACACCTCGATCGCAAAGAAGGACTTCACGGGCTATGTGCTCAACTTCACCTATGCGAACGAATATTTCGGCACGAATCAGCCTGTCTTGTTCGGCGAGCACTCGGGCGGCGGTATCGAATATCAGACCATGCACCGCAAACCCAATTCCGTTGCGGGCACGGGTACCTATGTCCCCGGCGTCAAGAACGCGGGTATGTACGAAGTAACCTTCGTCTCCTCGCGCTCGGCGGCTTCTGCCGATGAGAGCGACGAGGATTTCAACGCGACGGGCGTCTACTTCGCCGCGAACAACTTCGCGTTCTCTTCTAAGGTCAACATCTACGTCGATCCCGCTTCCGCCGAGGTTGAACTTACCGAGCAGGCAAGGAGTAACTTTACCTATAATGCTACCCCTTATTCCGATCAGCAAATCGTTTCTTACGATAATACTTCGGATACCCATGTCAACCCGCACATTGACTCTGCCGCGCTCCTCGATTATTTCGAGTTTACGGTGCTCACTTATAAGGCGGGCGTGTACGATATCCGTACCGGACTTTACTATACCCTCGAACAAATTCAACATTGGGAGAAATACCGCCCGTACGGTAGAATAAAACCGATAGGGCAGGATTCGGATCAAGAAAAGAAAGCGGAGAAGGATGGCAGGCCTTATTTCTCCGCCTATGAAGACAGCGTACTGGAAACCCCGCCCGAAGTCAGGTGGGACGGTTTGACAGAAACGTTCTCTGCCGGCAACCCCGCTATTCAAGGTACGCTCACAACGGGAGACGGGGGAAGCCTTTCGGCCTTTGAAGAACTCTATCAAAGAAAGCTTGACCTCGAAAGCACGGGCAAACTCATCTATATCATCGACACCGACGCCATGAAATCCGGCAAGGCGTTGGACGAAAATCCGACCAATGCGCGGCGGTACATTGTAGCCATCAAGCTCGACCTCGACGTGGGCTACGATGATTATAACTATGACTTCGACCAAGACGAAGAGCATCTCGTCGGGCTTGAAGATGGCAGCGGGTACTTCTGGGCGTTCGAGTTCACCATCGATCCCGCCGAAGTCAACCCGTATGAAGCGCTCGGCACGGGCGCGGCGCCCGACGGCGGGAATACCTCCGTCTCGCTCACCAAAGAGCACATCTTCAATAATGTCAAGATGACGGAAAACGACGAGCGGCTGGGCCTTTCGGTCAGCTTCGGCTCTACCGTGCTCACGGAAGACGAGGACTTCACCGTAACGCTGCCCGGCAAGGACTACACGAACGCAAGCGTGGACGCGAACCCCGGGGACAAATATAACCTGCCCCTCGTCATCACGTTCGGCGGCTCCAAAAAGAACTATGTGAATGCCGAACCTTCCACCGCTTTGGGCGACGTTGTGACGACGGCAGAGGGGCTGAAAGGTTCAACGGCGCACGAGTACAGCACGGACAACGGCGCGACCGGCTATTCCTTCGTCGTGTACTTCCGCATCAAACCCGTCGAGGTGACCGTCTCGGGCAGCCTTTCCTATACCTACGACGGCAGAAGCTACGAACGCGCAAGATATTTGCCGCCGCGCGAGGGGAAAGGGAATGAGGATGCATGGTACGAGTCGATCTTCTTCCTCGTACAGGATAACATCACCACGCCGGGCGAACTCATCGACAAGCAACACGGCGATATCGCTGATCTCGACGACCTGTGGGGCGGTTCCACCGAAGATATGCACCGCTATCAGAGCCGCTTTACGCTCACCGTGCCGACCGTCTCCTATACGGACATGGGCTTTATGGATCACGGGTTCAGCCTCGGGATCGGTCTCTATTCCTTCAACACGGGCAAAGCCGATCAAGGCACCTATCGCCTCAATATTGTCGAGGATGACGGAAAAGGCAAGACGGCGGCCGAAGGCGGCACCACCACTGCGCCGCGCGAGGGCGTCACATGGCTGATCTCCTATCAGCAGGCGGACGACACGCAGGTGCAGGCGTTCAACACGTCGCAGAACTTCGTCATCAAATCGGATAGCTCCCTCGAAGTCACGATCAATCCAAAGAATATCAGTGAGCTTGCGGGCGACATTACGAAGGTCGGCAGCGATGCCTTCACGCATTGGAAAGGCGGTGCGGATAAGGACAAACCCGGGGAGAACACGCTCAAAGTAGAGGGCGGGAACGTCGCAACGGGCATTTCCTATCCGTTTGCGGGCGACACCTGGGCGTATAGGCCCGGCGTGACGATCGATTACCAGCCGTTCTACTATGCGACGAGCGTTGAGAGCGCGAAGGGCAAGACCGAATACGGCGACGATCTTATACTGCAAGCCGGGGAAGGCAAGGATTACACCATCTCGTATATGAACAACACGTCGGCGACGGGTTCAAACTCGGCGCGCATCGTGCTTGCCGGGTTTGGCAATTACACGGGCTTCCTCATGCTCGACTTCACCATTACCCCTGCGAAAATCGCCGTGCAATATGCGGGCGTGGGCGCCGTTCCGCAATACGATAAGACGGCGCACGGCGTCAATGTGACGTACGCCAACGTCGAGGACGACGCGACCTATCAGCAGCTCAAAGATGCGGGCATTCTCGTTTCCACAGGCGGCGGCGGAGACTTCAAGAAACCGCAGCCCGACGCCTCGGTGTATACCATTACATATAAAGCGCGCACGCGCACGTCGTACGGCTTTGGCGCGGCGGCAAAGCCCGACGAGATCACGGATTCCGACGCTCCCATCAACGCGGGCGTCTACGACGTCAAGATCTTGCTCGGCAGCAGCAACTATCAATTCGTCAACGGCACGGGCGAGGGGTCGTACTTCAACCCCGTAGAGGCGGTCGGTTACAGCAACACGGCGACGGGTTCGCATACCATTCTGCCCGCGGTCGTCTCGTATGCGTACGCCAACTCGGGCGAGATCTACAACCGTCAGGCGCACACACCGCGGATCACGTTCACCAATATTACTTATGAGAAGAATCCGACGCTGGCGGTGTTCCAGAACGTGGTGCCGCAGTCTGACGAGTACACGGTGACCATCAACGGTGCGGAATCCGCGACCGACGCGGGCCATTACACCGTCAAAGTAGAGCTTTCGTCGCACAACTACTGCTTCAGCCTCGAACTCGTCACAAGCGGCAGCCTCATTGTCGGCTATAAAGACGGTTCCACGGGCGAGAGCTATCCTTCCTGCGAAGGATCGACGGAGAGCAAGTACGACTATACCGTCCGCAGCGGAAACAGCGCCGCGACCTATCCCACGAATGGCAGCTGGAAGGCGCCCGGGGACTATGTCATCGAGAAGGCGACCATTCAGCTCGACGCGTTCAAGGACGGCACCTACAACCGCGCGGAGCAGCCGCAGACTCCCGTCTTTACGAACAAGGAGCACAACAACCAAGCCGTGCCCGTGCACAGCGGGGAAAATGCGGGCGCTACCGTGACCGAGGACGAATTCGCGGTCACCTACAAAGACGAGAACGTCATCACTCCCGAGGAGAAAGATTCGCTCCGCAATGGCAATCCGTTCAGCGCGGAACTCTATTCCGTCCAAATTTCTTTGACCGAAGCGGGCAAAAAGAACTTCCGGTTCGAAACGCAGACGATCACGCCGCCTCACTTTACGCACAGCGAGACGGCGGATGAGACGCTTCTTACACAGCGCCTCGGCGAAGGGGAGGATGCTTCCGTCATCCTCGCGCCCTTCCTCATCAACCGCGTCGATATCAACGTCACGCAGCTGTATTCGAGCGACGTCTACAACGCGAAAGATCACTTTGACGCCACGGGTGCGGCGGGAATTGCCCTCGAAAATTGGGTCTCCACGATGTTCCAATACACGTCCTCCGAGGCAATTCAGGCGGACGATCTCACCGTCGACGTCATCTTCGCGAGGAACGACGGGAAGAGCGCGACCGTGCACTACACGCCCACGACTTCCGCCGACACGGTCGAATACAACGGCAAGAAAGATTACACCTTTACGCAATTTGCGCAGCAGGGTTTCTTTACCCATGTCGCGAATTACACCGTCACGGTGCAGTTCAGCGAGAAGAGCTTCTACATTACCAACAGGGGTGCAACGGCTGAACATCTCGAACTCGGGTTCGAATACACCATCACCCCCGCGCAGATCAGCTTCTCGCTGGGTGAGACCTCCATTCCTTACGACGCGAAGGAACACAAACTGACTTATGATGAGGGCGGAATCGTTCTCATCAATACAGTCGATAAGGACGTGCTTCCCGAGCTTGCGGAAGGCGTGGAAGCAGACATCGACCGTGGCGCGCTCACCTATGGCTACAACGGTTGGGCGGGCAGCGACGTTGCAAATTCCGACACCTTCAAGAACGTGGGTACGTACACCGTCAAGCTCACCCTCCAAGAGGGCGGCGACTTCCAATTCGCGAACGGCAGCTATACCCAGTCGCAGAACTACACCATCGACGCGATGGATATCGGCGAGGCGAATTTCGGCGCCGCCGTGTTCACGCCCGACGCGGTTGCGGGGCATGATGGATACAAGATCCCCGCATACCACTACACGGGTGCGGAGATCCGTCCCGAGATCACGCTGACGCACAAATCCTTGCCCGACATCACGCTGAAAACGACGGCGGGTGGAAAGTTCGTCGATTTGACGGTCGCGTATACCGAAAACGTCAACGCGGGCACGGCGAAAGCCGCGCTCACGGGTACCAAGAACTTCACGGGAACGCGGAATGAGACCTTCTATGTGCTTCCCGCCATCGTCAGCATCACGGCGAGCGACAGTAGCTCCCATACGGAGACCTTCAACCCGAACAATGAGCCGGAGCAGAAGGACAACGGCTCCCTCACGTTCAGCTACAACAAGACATTGCAGCAGTTGACGTACACATTTGAAAACCTCTGCAGCTCTGAGACAAAGCCTACCAATGCAGACTATACCGTCAAATATTACAAGGCGGCGGATTGGGATACAGACGACAACAAGCCGAGGGGCGGCGCCGTGCCGTTGGAAGCCGAAGGCGTTACGGACAGCGGCGACTACTACGTCTGGTTCGAGTTCACGAAGGGCACGAGGGAATTCAGCAACTTCGTGTTCTATAAGGAGAAAAGCGCGGCAAGCGACGCCGAGAGCATGTTCGATAAGAACAATGCCCATCTCTTCGCGTACGGGTTCAAAGTGACCGTTACGCCCGCGGAGATCCAGATCCACCTTGCGGGGCGGTTCAAGGGCGAGAGCGGATTCGTCAACAGCTTCCCTTACATCAATTCCGACTATGCGTCCATTCTCAACTCGGTCACGCTCACGGGCGAAAACGGCATCGTGCCCGTCGCGGGCGAATATTCGGTGGAGTTCTACACCGAGAGCGGCCACGAGGCCGGTTCCCCCGTGGAGGTCGCGCGCAATGCGGGCCACTACTACCTTGCCTTCCGTCTGATCGATACGGCGGGCAACTATAAGGTCACGGGCGTCTATGCAGGCTCGGGAACGGCTTCGGAAGATACCGTTCCGCAGGTGGACATCGCCGATGGGAACGGCTACTATGCGCCCGATGAGTCGTTGAAGAACATCTCTGTCCACTTCATCGTCGAGACGGCGAAGATCGAGGTGTACCTTGCCGAGCAGTTCAAGTCGGGCAGCGAGTTTGTCAACAGTTTCGTCTACGATAGGTCGGATCGCGCGAGCATGCTCAAAACGGTCATCTTCAAGAACGAGCTTCGCAACAACATCCTTCCCATCAATACGGATTATTCTCTGACCTTCTTAAAGGACGATCCCACCGTGCAGGTCATCAACGCCGGCTCCTACACGCTCAAATTCGAGCTGACGGGCGAAAATCGCAATAACTTCGTCATCACCCATGTCCGCGCGGGCACGGCGCCCGCTTTGGCAACGGCCAACGAGGGCTTCGTCGAACTCGAAAAGGGAAAGGACTACACGACGACGGATGATCCCGACGTGCGTTCGTTCGAGGTGGAATTCACGATCACCCCTGCAAACATCGAGATCCACCTTGCCGAGCAGTTCAAGGGCGCGGAGGGGTTTGTCAACAGCTTCGTCTACGACAAGACAAACCGCAGAGCCGTGCTCGGCGTCGTCGAGATCGTCGGCGGCGTCGGCGGCGTCGGCGGCGTCACGCCCAACGTCTCGGACTACACCGTCTCCTTCAAGACCGACCTTTCGGGCGAGACCACCGAAACCGTCACCGACGTCGGAACGTACTACCTTGTGTTCACGCTCACCGATACGGCGGGCAACTACAACGTCACGGGCATCTATGCGGGTTCGGGCACGAGCGCGCAAGTCCCGAACGCGGAAGATAAGGACGGAAAGGGCTACTATTCCGAAGGCGGCGATAAGGAGAACTTCTCCGTGAAGTTCGAGATCACGCCCGCCCAAATCGACGTCTATCTTGCAGGCTTCAAAGTAGGCGGCAAATTCACCACGGAATTCGACTACGACAGGACGGATTGGGTCAACAAGCTCAACCAAGTCGAATTCAAGGGCGCCACCATTCCGACGGGCGAGGACTACACGATCGAAGCCAAAACGAGTTTGGAGGCGAGAGAAGCCACGACCGCGATCGACGCGGGAAGCTACTTCCTCGTCTTTACGCTCAACAACAAGAACTTCACGATCCAAAAAGTCTATGCAGACGTCAAGAGCGCGTCCGAACCCGTTGAGGCGAAGCCGAGCGAGAAGAATGATACCGATTTCAACATCGAATTCACCGTCAAACCGGCGCAGATCGAAGTCTATCTTTCCGAAGAGTTCAGAAGCGAAAGCGCATTCCGCAACAGCTTCGGTTACAACAAGACGGATTGGGTGAGCACGCTCGGCACGGTGCAGTTCAAGAACGTCCTGCGCAACGGGATCACCCCGCAGCCCTCGGAGTACGAGCGCACCTTCAGGCTGAAAGAGGTAGACACCGAGACCGTAAAGAACGTCGGCGACTACAAGCTCGTTTTGGCGCTCACGGAGAGCAACAGCAAGAACTTCGTCATCGTGGCGGTGTATGCGGGTACGCCCGACAGGACGCCCGATCCCGTTGAGTTGGAGAAAAACGCGGAAGGGGGCTACGAGGAGATCGGCGGCGAACCGCTGCACTCCTTCTCGGTCGCGTTCAAGATCACGCCTGCAAAGATCCAGATCCGCGTTCCCGCGCAGTTCAAGAAGGACGACGAATTCTTCAACACCTTCTCCTTCAACAAGTCGAATTGGGCGCAGGTGCTGGGCGCCGTCACGCTTTCGGGCGCGAACGACATCGTGCCCGCCGTCGGCGAATACTCTGTCTCCTTCACGCTGGGAAGCGGGGTTCCCACGACCGACGCCACCAATGTCGGCGACTACTATCTCGTCTTTGAACTCACGGATGAGACGGGCAACTACGTCATCACGGGCATCTATGCGGGCGACGACGACACCTTCGACGTGTGCACGAAAGCGGGCGAAAACTATGAGGCGCTCACAGGCACGATCGCAACGGAAAATCTCAAAAAGTTCCGTCTCGCCTTCAAAGTCACCCCTGCGGAGCTTGACCTCTATCTCAACGCCTTCCGCGCAGGGGATTTGTTCACGAACAGCTTCGTCTACGACGGCAC
>CANRDX010000001.1 GCA_947629485.1 uncultured Clostridia bacterium | reverse complement strand
CCAGTGGTTGGTGGCGTCGTGCGACCAGCCTTCGGCATAGACGTGCTCGGGTGCGGGCGGGGTCACATCCGCGTTGCAGACGTCGCACTTGCCGTCGCCGCCGTTTTCCGTATCGACATGGGCGGCCTTATCTTTCACGTCCGTCGTGTCGTTCGGGTGGGTCGTACAAGCGTGCCAGTGATCGGTGGCGTCGTGCGACCATGTTGTGGCATATGTGTGGTCGGGCTTAGTTTCTTTTTTGCTGCAAGCAGCAAGACCGATGCCCATGCAGACTGCCATCGCAAGCGACAGAAGCACTACAAGCCATTTTTTTGCCTTCATAGATTCTCCTCCATTATTTTTCACACTAACGTGTGCGTTTCCAAAAAATCGTAGGGTTTCGCGTGCGCGAGCGCACCCTTAATATAAATATGCTTTCCTACATATTGTATTCTATCACGCAATCTGCGTATTGTCAACATACTTTGGAAAAATTTTTGTGGAAAGTTTTCATTCTTTGATAATCTGAACCAACTTGTGTTGCGCTTTTTTGGGGGCAAAAATGGGAAATTTGCGCCTCTTCGCGGACATGGGTATGGGAAAAGCGGCGCCGACAAAAGAGGACGCTCGTCGCCCCTGCAAGGGGAGATGTCGAGGCGTAGCCGAGACAGAGGGGTTAAAAACCCTTTCCCCCGCTTTGCGGGTACTGTCTCACGCGGGTAGAATCCCGCGTTACTTTGCCTATGGCTCGTGCCGCGCTTAGTAGAGAATAGTGCGCGCGGGGCGGTCACCGTTCGCGCTACGAATGCGCTCTACTTCTCGCAAAACGCGCACACGGCACACCGTGCCGATGTGCAGAAATGCGTTTTGCGACCTTTCAGGGACAGCAAGAAATCTAACCCCCACCACCCGCTTCGCGGGAGCTTTCTCACGCGGGTAGAACCCCGCGTTCGGTCAGCATTTGCCCGTGCATATGGGCAAATACCAAGAAAATTTTGCGCCAAAGATTATCAATCTTTGGCAGAAATGCAAAATTTTCCCCTTCAAAGGGGGCAGCTCTTCCCCCACCTGTCGCGGCGAAGCCGCGACACCCTCCCCCTCGTTTGCGAGGGGGAGGGATTCTGCGCAACAAAAAAACGAGCCGAAAAATCGGCTCGTTTTTTTGAACTGTTGGTTACTGCTTCACGAATACGTAGCAGCTGATCTTCGCAATGCTCTGGGATCCGCTGACGGCGCTGCCGATCTGGGTCGTCCCAGCCGTCGTGCCGTTGATGTACAGCCCCCAATTCCCGGTAGGAAGATTTACGCTCGTCGCCGCCGTTCCCGCATTGTAGACGATGTACAGCGTATCGCTGCCGTTCGACATCTGGAACGTGATGAGCGTGCCCTGAATGGAGACGTTCGAGATCACGCTCGTCGTCGTGGAGCGGAGAACGGGATGCGCTTTACGGAAGGCGATCAGCCCCTTGTAGTATTGCGTCATCTTGTACTCTTCCGAGGTGGAGCTGAGTTTATCCCAACGGAGCTTGTTGACCTCGTCGCCCGAGTTGTAGCTGTTTTCGTCGAAGCCGCCCGGCTTGGTGGCATTGGGCTTGCTGCGGAGCATCTCTTCGCCCGCGAGCATGAACGGCGTGCCGAGCGAGGTCTGCACGATCGCCGCCGTGAGACGGTTGCGCGCATAGTTATCGGCGTTCCCCTTGCCGTTGGCAAAGACGATCTTATCCCAAAGGGTGAGATTGTCGTGCGCGGAGGCGTAGTTGATGACCTGCGTGGGATTGGACGCGTCCCAATCATTACGATAGGAGGTGTTCGAGCCGCCGTAGACGCCGAACATCACGTGCGATGCCTGCGAAGCCACAGCGCCCGTTGCAAAACCGGGGTCGCTGCCGTTCGTCGAGCCTTTCAACGCGTCGCGCTGGGTGTTATCGAACATCGCGATGCCGTTGACGGGGTTCACGCCGTTGAGCTGCTTGATATTCTGCAAGCTGCTCTGGTCGGTGAGCGGAGTGCCGCCGCCCGTCCAGCCTTCGCCGTAGAGAATGGCGTTGGGGTTGATCTTGTGGACAGCCTGTTCGATCTGCCGCATGGTGCTCGTATCGTGCAATGCCATGAGGTCGAAACGGAAGCCGTCTACATTGTATTCTGTCAGCCAATGCGTGACGGAGTCGATCATGAATTTACGGACCATCATGCGCTCGGAAGCCGTTTCGTTGCCGCAGCCGCTGCCGTTGGTGGCCTTGCCGTCGTTCCCGTAACGATAGTAGTAGTAGGGAACGATCTTGGTGAAGTTGGAGTTCAGACCGCTCGTGTGATTGTAGACAACGTCCATGATCACGCCGATGCCGTTCGCGTGCAACGCCTGCACCATCTGCTTGAATTCCTTCACGCGGACCGCGCCGTCGTTGGGATTGGTGGAATAGCTGCCTTCGGGAACGTTGTAGTTCTGCGGATCGTAGCCCCAGTTATAGCCCGTGTTGCCGCTTTCGTCCACGGAGGAGAAGTCGAACGCAGGGTTGAGGTGGACATGGGTGATGCCCAGCTCTTTGAGGTGGTCGAGACCGACGGCAATGCCGTTCTCGTTGGTAAGCCCCGTCTTGGTGAAGGCGAGGAACTTCCCTCTCCACGCTTCGGGAAGATCAGAATCGGTGATCGCGATCGAGAAATCGCGGACGTGCACTTCCCAAATGTTCGCGTCGGTGTAGTTGAACTTGCCGTCCGTCGCCGTGGTCGGGACGAAGAGATCGTTCGTCCAGCCGTCGGGATCCGTCGTGTTGAGATCGAGGATCATGCCGCGCTGCCCGTTGACGCCCGTGGAGACGGCATAGGGATCGACCGCTTCCTGCTCGCCGACGGAAGTCGTGACGGTGTAGGTATAGTACTTGCCGACCATGTCCGCAGTGCCCGTATGGATCCAAACGCCCTTGTTGCCGCGCGTGAGCTTGATGACTTCCGCTTCGCCGCCGCTGCCCGCTTCGTAGATGTTGAGTTTCACTTCGGAAGCGGTGGGCGCCCAGAGACGGAAGGTGGGAACGCCGTTTGCGATATCCACGCCGAGCTTACCCGTGTATTGGAACTCGCTGATGAATTCCCTGTTGCTGAAATAGGAGCTGGGGATCACGGGCGCGGAGCCGTAGCCCTCGACCGTGACGATGTAGGGCTTCGAGACGTCGATCGCATTCGCAAGATCGACCGTCTGCCCCTGCACTTTACTGATCGCGATCCTTCTGCCATCCGCAGAATAGACCTTGACGACGGAAGATGTGAGTTGTATCGTCGGAGAAAGTTTGCAGACAAGCCTCGTCGTTGTCGTCATATCCGCCATAGTAAAGAGTTTCATCTGTTCCAAAGCTCCGTTGTTCATGATGTAGTTATTTGCGTCGCCCGTTTTCAGGTACACGTCGAGCTTGCCGTCCTTCACGAAGCGCGAAGAGATGGGAATGGAACGGTCGGAATCCGTGCCGTCCTTGCCGACATTGTCCCAACCCGGATTGTTGCCGGGGTTGGGAACGTTGGTACGGACGATAAAGCCGACCTGCGTCTCTCCCTCGGGAACTTCCACGGTGAGATATCCGCCGTAGGAATCGGACTTGGTGAACGCACGGCCGCCTCCCGCGCTGATCGAACCGCTGTCCGTCCAGAGCCAAAGATCGGTTTTTGCAAGGTTGCCGTTATAGTGAATGGTGAGCGAGACGGGCCAAGAGATCGGCTCTTCGTCCTCGCCGCCGCTGCCGCCGCCGCTGAAACTCGGGTCGTAGCCGCAGACGGAGCATGTTCCGTCCTCGCCGTCCCAAACATGGTTCGCAGGCTCGCCATCCTTCCTCTCGGTGTCGTGCACGCAGGTCGGGGCATGCCAATGCTGCGTCGCGTTCGCCGTCCAATCCTCTGCGAAGGTGTGCAAGTGCGTGTTCTTTGCATACTCGCACTTGGTGCAAACGCCGCTTGCATCGTATGTATGGTCTTCAAGATACCCCTTCACTTCGGTGTGACCGCAGGTCGCCGCGCGCCAATGCTGCTGCTCGTCGCGCTCCCAATGCGTCATGTCGAACTCGTGCACATGCTTCTCGTAGTGGCAGTCGTCGCAGATGTTATCGTCGCCGAAGTTGTGCTCCGCACGCCCGCCCTTTTGATCGGTGTGCTCGCACGTCGCGGGATGCCAATGATAATCATCGTCATGCAACCATGTATTCAGGTCGTATGAATGGATGTGATCATCGTCTCCGCTGTTACCGCCGCCGCATGCCGCAAAGAGCATGAGGCCTGAGAAAAGAACGGTGAAGATGGATAACAGTCTTTTCTTCATAACAAATCTCCCCTTAAATATTTTTGTTTCTTCTGCTCACCGCAGCCATACCGGAAAGACGCCGTTTGAGAGCCGCGGATAAGTCACTGGATCGGAAGCGCACGGACCAATTGTCCGGCGATACGGTGGACGGGCAGTTCATGCGCCCCTCCTTGCCCATTCTGATCGCGTCCTGCAAGGGAAAGATGATCGTGTTCGCCCTGCTCGCGTACAGAAGGCGCAGAATGCTGAGGCAGATCGTCCTGTCCGAATCGATGCGCACGGGGATCCCCGCCTTTCCGCATTCCCGTTTGAGATCGGAGATCAGAACTTCCTTCTCGTTATACCCCATGTTGGAAACGCGCGCAAACAGCGTTTCGTTATCGTGCGTGCCCGTGTAGGCAACCGTATTCTCGGTGTAATTGGAGGGTTTATGTTCGTTTTTCGGATCCCCGTCGAAGGCGTGTTGGAGGATCTTCATGCCGGGATAGCCGATCTCGTTCAAGACGGCGCGCACCTCGTCGGTGACGATCCCCAGATCTTCCGCGACGATCCTGCTGTTTTCAAAGCCCTTGAAGAGCGCGGCGCCGGGGCCTTTTCTCCATGTTCCGCAGCGCGCGTCGCTCGCGTCCGCGGGGATACAGTAATAGTTGACGAAGCCGATGAAGTGATCGATGCGGAGCACGTCGTATAGCTCGAACGCGTCGCGCAGACGCTTGTGCCACCAAGCGTAGCCATCCTCCTTCATCTTCTCCCAATCGTATACGGGGTTGCCCCAAAGCTGCCCCGTCTCGGAGAACGCGTCGGGCGGGACGCCCGCTTGCACGGCGGGGTTCCCCTTTTCGTCGAGCAAAAAGAGGGATCTTCCGTATTTCCACATCTCCACGCTGTCCCGCGCGACATAAATAGGAATATCCCCCATCAGCTCCACGCCGTGCACGTTGGCGTATGCTTTCAGCTTGCGCCATTGGACGAGGAACATGTATTGCGTGAATTGCCAAAATTCCACGTCGTCGCGGTGCGCCGCAAGAAAGGCCTGCGCCTTCTCGTCGCTGTATTCGGCATATTCGCCCCAATCGGTGTAGGGCGCGCCGCCGAAATGCTCCTTGATCGCCATGAAGAGGGCGAAATCGGCAAATTTTCCTTCGTTCAAAAAGGCGACCCAATCGGCGGAAGTGCGCGAAAAACGAGAAAACGCCGTACGGAGGATCCCGATACGGCTTGCATAGATCTTGCCGTAATCGACGCAGCGGGGATCGTGTCCCCAATCGATATTACGGCATTCTTCTCGGGTGAGCAGCCCATCTCTGCAAAGAAATTCGAGGTCGATGAAATACGGGTTCAGCGCTCCTGCCGCGCAGGATTGATAGGGGCTGTCGCCATACGAAGTGGGCTGGACGGGCAGAACTTGCCAGAGCGAACAATCCGCGTCCCGCAGAAAATCCACAAAACGATATGCCTCGCTGCCAAGCGTCCCGATCCCGTAAGGGGAAGGCAACGAGGATATAGGCATGAGTACTCCGGCAGTGCGCCTCATCATGATCCCCCCAAGTTTAGTCTGTTCTAATTGTATCATGAAACAATCTAAAAATCAACACCTTTTTTCGAAAAAGTCAAAAAAAATTTTCAAAACTTTCAAAAAATGTTAATAAAGTGTCAAAAATTTGTTTTTTATCAACTTATTGAACGAACGATTGCCCCGCGAGCGAGAAGAGGATGCGGGCGAGCGAGGCGCGGTCTTCTGCGCGGAAGTCGGGCACGGGCGCGTCGGCATACTTCCCCGATTGCGCCGTCTCGATATACACGCACGGGATCCCCGCGGCATGCGCGCCGCCCACGTCGTCGCGAAGGTCGTTCCCGACGTACACGCAGGTGCGCGGGTCCAGCCCGAAACGGCGGAATGCGATCTCGAAGAAGCGGGGCGACGGCTTCTTGAACCCCGCTTCGGAGGAGAGCAGGATCCCGTCGAAACAGCCGCAGAGCTTCGCCCGCGAAAGCTCTGCGCGCGTGAAGCATGCCTGCGCGTTGGAGAGCAAATAGACGCCCGCGCCTCGGACATGGAGGCCTTCGAGAAGCTCGAACACGCCCTCGTAAACGCAGAATTTTCTCATGGAAGCGGCGCGGAATGCCTCCGCAAACGCCGCGGGCGCACAAGGGCGCGAAGAAAGCGCGCAGAGCGCAGAAAAGACGCGCAAGAGATCGATCTCCCCGCCTTCGGGAAGAAGAAGAGAGGCATCCTTGCACAGCTTTCCATATTGCGCCGCGACAGCGCCGCCCTGCCCGCTTCTGCCGAGCAGCGCGGCGATCTTTTCCCAAAAGCCCGCGCTCTGCTCGTCGGTGCGGATGTCGATCAGCGTCCCGTACAGGTCGAAGAGAAAATTCATATGCTCCCCCTTGCAGAAAAAGAGCGGCCGAACGGCCGCCCTTTCCGCAACGATCTTACTTTGCGATCTTTTCCAACAGATCGACGATATCCTGTACCGTCTTGATGTTTTCTACGTCTCCTTCGGGAAGCGTGACGCCGTATTCGTCCTCGATCGTCATCATCAGTTCGACAACGTCCAGCGAATCTGCGCCGAGATCCTTCACAACCTCGGATTCCGGCTTGATCGTATCGACGGAGATCGCGAGCTGATCGGAAAGCATTTTACAAACTTTTTCAAACATTTTTGCCTCCTGCCGCCCCGCTCCCGCGGGACGTTTATTTCATTTCGTTCCTTATTTTAGCGCATTCGGAACGGGTTGTCAAGGCTTTTGGGGAAAATCTCCCTCAAAGACGCGCGCAAGGGCCGCGTGCCACGCCGAGGCTTCGTAGCGCGGATTGGCGGACGAGGTGGAGGGCAGCTTTTGCGCGACGGGAAGGTATTGCGGATATCGCTCCGCGAGAAGAGAATACGACTTTGCGCCGTTGCACAGAACGCATTCGATGGGGGCATGTCCGAAAAGGAAGCGAATATCCGCGACTGATTCGGCGCGGATCGAGGCGTCGGAAGAGCCTTCGATCTCACAGGAGGTGACCATGTCCCAAAGCGCAATGTGTTTTTCGAGCAAAAAAGCCCTCTTCCCCTCGGGATCGGGCGGGATCTCTTCGCCGAAGAACGAGGAGAGCATTCCCCAGAACCTGTTCTGCGGGTTCCCGTAGTAAAAGCCGACGGCGCGGCTCTTGACGGAGGGGAAACTGCCGAGGATCAGAAGGCGGCTGCTGCCGTCGAATATCGGCGCGAATCCTTCGGGGCGGCTCATAGCACGATCTTGTCCCGCAGGTTCCCGACGGCGGAGACCGCCGCCAGAGAGACGTCGAGGTTGGAGGCGACGGCGCGCATGACGTCGTCCCGCGTAAGAGAAGAGATCTCCTGCATCTTCCGCTCGAAATCGTAAACTTCGTTTGAATAAAGAAGATTCCTGCCGTAGAGCAGCATCTGCGAGGACGTATTTTCCTGCGAGAAGATGTTCCCCGATTTGAGCTGTTCCCTGCCGCGCAAGAACTCCTCCTCGGTCACGCCCTCCTTTTTGAAGGTCTCTATGACCTCCCTCACCGCGTCTGCGGCTTCTGCCGCCTTCTGCGGATTCACGCCCGCATACACGGTGAGCAGCCCCGTCTCGGCATAGTGCGAAGTATAGGAATACACCGAATAGGCGAGGCCGAGTTCCTCGCGCACCCGCTTGAAGAGGCGGGAACTCATGCCGCCGCCCAAGATCGTATTCATCACCTGTACCGCGTAAAAATCCTCGCTGTCCCGCGGGACGGTGGGAAATCCGAAGGCAAAGTGCGCCTGCTCGATGCGCTTCTTTTTGATCAGGTTCCCCTTCCGATGGACGACGCGTTTTGTTCGCTCGCAGTATCTTCCGCTCTTGACGGAGCCGAAATACTGCTCCGCAAGCGCCACCGCGCGCTCGATCCCGATGTTCCCCGCAAACGAGATCACGATATTTTCGGGGCAGTACCGCTCCGCCTTGTAGCGAAGTATGTCCTCCCGGGTGAACCCCTTCACGTTCTTGGCGGGGCCGAGAATGTTCCTCCCGTAGTTCGCCTTCCCGAACGCCGCGCGGGAGAGAAGATCGAGGCAGAGATCCTCGGGCGAATCCTCGTCCATATTGATCTCTTCGAGGATCACGCCCCGCTCGCGCTCGATCTCTTCCTCGGGGAAGGCCGCATTCAGAAAGAGATCGCAGAGGAGCGCGAACGCCTCCTCCGCATGATCCGTCGTCGCCTTCGAGTAGTAGCACGTCATATCCTTGCCCGTGAAGGCGTTGACCTGCGCGCCGAGCGCGTCGAAGGCGTCGGAGATCTGAAACGCCGTGCGTGTGGGCGTGCCCTTGAACTGCATGTGCTCGACGAAGTGGGAGATGCCGTCCTCTTCGTCCGTTTCAAACGCCGCGCCCGTTCCGACCAAGATCCCCATCGTGACGGAGAGCAAGCCCTCCATCCGTTTGATGATGACGCGTACGCCGCTTTCCAACTTTCTTGTTTCTACCATAGGTATTCCTCGTGTCATATGTATCCCCGGGCATTACCCGAGATTTTCGCTCACCGTGACGGTACGGATCCCCCGCTCCCTGTACGCTTCGAGAATACGGGGGAGCGCCCGCGCCGTGTGTGCCATAGGGTGCATGAGCACAAAATCGCCCGCCTGCACGTCCGTCGCGCGTGAAAAGCAGAGATCGGCGTCCTTGTCCCGCCAATCGATCGTATCCCTGCTCCAAAGGATGGTTTTAAGCCCCAAGCTCTCCGCCGCCGCCACCGTGTCCTCCGAGTAGGCGCCCGAGGGGGGCGCGAACAGCGTGACGGGCGCATGCAGGGCAAGGGAGAGAAATTCGAGGCTCGCGCCGATCTCCCGCACGTTGGCGGAATAGTCGAGCATATCGTGGTTCAAGTGAAAATAGCCGTGCGAGCCGATCTCGTGGCCGCCTTCGGAAATCTCTTTGAGGCAGGAAATATTGTCATCCGCCCAGCACCCTCCTACGAAGAAGGTCGCCGTCGCGCCGTAAGTCTGCAAAACATCGAGGATCTCATAGACTTCCGCGGTGCCCCAATAGACGTTGAACATGAGCGAAACGCCGTCTGTGCTGTTCCCGCGGCGGAATACCCGCTCCTCGGGCGCGGATGCCGTGCGCGCGGCGGGCAGAAAGCACACCGCGGCAACGACGATGACGATACATGCAAGAACCCCGTTTGTGATCGCGGCGAGCGCGCGTTTGCTTTTCAACAGTTTCCCTCAAACACAAAGATTTATCATCATTGTATTGCGGAAACCGCGCAAATATGCTTTAACGCAGCAGGGCGATCGTGACGCCCGATTCCCCTTCTCCGTACTTTCCGAGGCGGAAACTCTCCACGCGCGCGTGTTTTTTGAGCAGCGCGTGCACCGCCGCGCGCAGTCTGCCCGTGCCCATGCCGTGCACGATGCGCACTTCGCGGAAGTTCGCAAGCACTGCGCTATCGAGAAATTTTTCAAGTTCCGGCTCCATCTCCGCCGCCGTCATGCCGATGAGGTTGATCTCGGGCCGCACCGTCTCGCGGGAAGAGATATCCCGCGTGACGCGGACGTTCTCCTTCTTTTCCTGCTTGGGCGCGGCGAAGAGATCGTCGAAGGGGACCCTCACGCGAAGGGCGCCGGCGCGCACTTCCGCCGTGCGCTTGGCGCGGTTGAGGGATACGATCTCCCCCTCCGTACGCATGCTCCCGATAAAGACGGCGTCGCCCTCCTTTAAGGCGGATGGATCGGCTGCCTGAGCGCGCACGGGAGGCTCTTCCGCAGACATGGTATCCTTGTTTAATGTATTTTTCAGCGTCCGTGCCTGAATGAGATCTCGTTCCGAGATCGCCTCGCGCGCAAAGATCGCTTCGATTTCGGAGAGGATCTCGTCTGCCCGCGCCGTGCGTTCGGCGACGATCCTGCGCGCCTCCGCTTTGGAAGAGAGCAAAAATTTTTCCTTCTCGCGCGCGAATTTTTCTTCCTCTTTCGCAAATTCCTGCGTGCGCGCCTTCCATTCGCGTTCGAGCGCCGCCGCCCGCTCTTTGATCGCCTCCGTCTCCACCCTGCTCTCTTCCGCGGCGCGCAGCGTCCGTTCAAAGACGCGCGCCCCCTCCGAGAGGTATCCGCGCGCCTCCTCCACCGTTTCTTCGGGCAAGCCCAATCTCGTGCAGATCGCGAGCGCATTCGAGGCGCCCGGAGCGCCGATCTTCAAGCGGTACAGGGGGCGGAAATCGTTGGCGTCGAACTCCATGCTGCCGTTCTCCATTCCCTCCGTCTCGTAGGCAAACTCTTTGAGCGAGGAATAGTGCGTCGTCACGATCCCCCTGCACCCCTTCCGCATGAGGGAGAGAAGTACGGCGCGGGCGAGCGCCTGCCCCTCTTCGGGATCCGTTCCGCCGCCCGGCTCGTCGATGAGGACAAAGGAATATTCCCCCGCGTGCGATAAGATCTCGCGGACGTTGACGATGTGCGAAGAGAACGTCGAGAGATTTTCTTCGATGGATTGGCTGTCACCGACGTCGCAATACACCCCCGCGACGGAGAGCCGCGTTCCCTCGGCGGCGGGGACGAACAGACCGCACGCCGCCATCAGGCAGAAGAGACCGCACATTTTGAGCGTGACCGTCTTGCCGCCCGTGTTCGCGCCCGAGATCAGAAGGAAGCGGTACTTTTCGCCCACGGAAACGGAGACGGGCACCGCCGTGCGCGGATCAAGCAGGGGGTGCCTGCCCTTTTCGATGACGACGATCCCCTTATCGTTGAGAAGGGGCTTTACGGCGTGCATGCGGTAGCCGTATTCCGCGCGCGCAAAGAAGGCGTCCGCTTCGGCGACAAGGGAAAGCGAGGTCTCCAACGCGCCGCGCAGCCTTCCCACGCGGCGGGAAAGCTCTTTGAGAATGCGCTCCTCCTCTTCCCGTTCGTCGGCGGCGAGAAGGCGCAGTTCGTTATTCAGTTCGAGGATCTCTTCGGGTTCGATGAACACCGTCGCGCCGCTCTGCGACTTATCGTGGATGAATCCGCGGACGCTGCGCTTATATTCCGCCTTGACGGGAATGACGTAGCGGTCTCCGCGCACGGTGACGATGTCCTCTTGCAGATACTGCTTTTCATCGCCCGTGAGATATTCCGCAAGGCGCGCGCGGATGCGTTCGCCGAGCATGCGGATCTCCTTGCGAAGTTCATAGAGCTTCTCGCTCGCACGGTCTGCAACGGTATCCTCATTGACGATCTTATCGGCGATATCCCTTTCGAGCGCGGCGTCGAACACGAGCCGTTCGGCAAGGGCGCGGAACAATACGATGTGCTCGTCGGCAAGCCGCGTGACGCCGTCGTAGAGAAGGCGGACGGAGCGGAGCATGCGCGCGCATTCGAGCAGTTCTCCGCAGGAGAGCGCCGCCCCCTTTTCCGCGCGTTCGAGCTTATCGCCCGCGGGCGGGAAATACTCGATCCTCCCCGAGCCGAGCACGAATAAGAGGCGGCTCGCCTCCTCCGTGTAGGCGAGAAGGGTGCGCGCCTCTTCGATGTCCGCCGTCGGCTCCGCTTCGAGAAGGCGCGTCTTGCTCTCTTCGAGAACGGCGTACTCCGCCGCGGCAGAGAGGATCTTATCAAGTTCGAGAAGTTCTCTCGCGTGTTTCATAACATGCTCCTTTCCGCGTGCCCCTTTGTCGTTGCGGGCGCCCTCGCGGGGAGGGTGCGATCGTAAAGCGCGGAAGCGATCCCCTCGCACGGAGCGAGAGAAGCACAGTTAAATACCTCAAATCGGCATACCATGCCCGAGAATCTATATCTCCGAAGAGGGAATTCCCTTCCTTCCTCATCGCGCAGGCGGTAGAGCGGCTTCTTCTCGCATCGGGCGCACTTCTGCCCGAAGGGGCAGTAGCACAGTTCCATGACGCGGATATCCCCGCCCGCGAGGGCAAATGCCCCGCGCGCCGCAAGCGCGTTTTGTTCGCGCACCGAAAGCTCGGGGGAGAGCGCAAAGTACTTCGCGCGCTCCATCACCTTCGAGACGGCGTAGCGGTTGGTGAGATTGAACCCCGTCCCCGCGAAGAGGGAAACGCCGTATTTCTCCGCCAGCGCAATGCCGTAGTACCCCTCGCAGTAGACGCCGTCGAAGCGCGGCAGGATCTTCGCGATGAGCGCTTCGTCGCGCGAGGTGAAGAAGGGCGGCAGGCGAAGATAGCATTCGCGGCCCTTCGGGGGAAGATCGACGTGCGCGTAGTCGCTCGGCGAGACGATCAGAATATCCCCCTCTCCCCCGCCGATCGCGGCGACGTGCGTCCCCTTCTCCACAACAAGCTCCATGTCCGACGAAACGGGCGCAAGCGGCGTGCGCGCGGGGCAAAGATGGGCGACGAGCGCCGAATAGAACGACCTTCTGAGCGCATTAAGCGCCGATTTCGGCATGAACGCGCCCTTTGTTTCCGCGGCGATCTGGGGGGAGAGCGGAAGCCCGTCCGTCTTGGAGAAACAGGCTTTCAGCTCCTCCTCCGTGAGCGGAGCGCTCTTGGCTTCCGCGAGAACGTCCTCTCCGCGATAGCGAAAGCCGCCGCATTCGATGAGGGGCGCCTCGTTTGCCACAAACCGAAGAGAAAGCAAGATCTTGCGCGTCTTTTCTGGCCGCAGCGCATATTCGTTGGAGGAGACGGAGGTCGTGAGACGGACTTCGTCCCCCGTGCGGAGAGTGAGAGCGGCGTTCAGGAAGAACCCCTCGGGGCGCGCTTCCCCCGCGATCGCCCCGCCGACTTCCTTTCCGCCGCGCAGGATCTTGAACCCGTCGCCCCGTCCCGCTATGTAAGATGTACGGCAAAAGGGGCTACCATGTACGAGAGCGACCGTTCCGATACGCTCTCCGATATGCCCCTGCACGTCGCGGGAGAGGAAATTTTTGCCGCCGAACGCAAGCCCCTCGGTGTAGTCTCCGCGGTTATAGGCGCGCCTCAACGCTTCAAACGCGCGGGAGGCGGGCGCGCCGTCGAGCAGGGCGCGGTAGTACTTCACCGCCGCCCCCACATATTCCGCGCGGCGCATCCTCCCCTCGATCTTCAAGGAGGAAACGCCCGCTTCGGCAAGCTCTTTCAGTCTTCCGCCGAGATGAAGATCGGAAGTCGAGAGCGCAAACGCGGCGTCCGACGTCCCCACGCCGTCTATCGTATATTTTTTGCGGCAGGGCTGCTTGCACTTTCCCCTGTTCCCGCTGTTGTTCCCCGCGAACGACGAGAGATAGCACTGCCCCGAAAAGGACGTGCACAGCGCGCCCTGTACAAAGACTTCCGTCTCGATGACGCGCGAGATCTTTTCGATGTCTTCGAGCGGCGTCTCCCTCGCAAGAACGGCGCGCGCGAACCCGTAGTCGCGCGCAAGAAGCGCGCCGTATTCGTTGCAGCACCCCGCCTGCGTGGAGAGGTGGAGCGTGACGGCGGGATACCGCCTCTTTACTTCTCCGCCGAGAAAGAGATCTTGCATCAGGATCGCGTCGGCGCCCGAGTTATAGGCGAGGCGCACCGCCTCGAAGAAGTCTTCAAGCTCGCTGTCCTTGATGAGGGTATTGAGGGCGACGTAGACCTTCGCCCCGACGAGGTGCGCGAGACGGACGGCGTCGGCGAGGGAGTTTAAGCCGAAATTCTCCGCGCTGTCGCGCGCGGAAAACCGCTCCATTCCGAGATAGATCGCGTCGGCGCCCGAGAGCAACGCCGTGCGCGCCGCCTGTTCGCTCCCCGCGGGGGCAAGAAGTTCCATGTTCGTTCCCTTTTATTTCATTGCGTATTCTTCGATCGCATAGGCGACCCCGTCCTCTTCGCAGGATGGGACGACTGTCGCGAGCGCTTTCAGCGGTTCCACGCCGCTTGCGACGGCAAATTTCCCGCCCGCCGCAAGGAGCATGGGGATATCGTTCTCCTGATCGCCGATGGCGGCGATGTCCTCGCGGGGGATATGGTAGTAGTTTGCGAGGAAGCCGATCGCGGCAGCCTTCGTCTGGTTTTTGGGCATAATCTCGACGAGCCACTCCGAAGAGAGCGTGACGAAGTATTTTTCGCCGAATTTTTCCTCGATCGCGGCGCGCACTTCCGCCTGTCTCTCGGGGAGGCACATCACGAGCGCCTTGTTGACATGCAGGTCTTTTGCCGCTACCATGTCCGAAAGCGGTATGTCGGGGACGCTCCCTTTCACGCCGCAGATCTTCTCGTATGCTTCGAGAAGTCCGTCGCGGCGGTTGGCGAAGAGATCCTCGCCCGCATAGATGTGGATATGATAATCCTTCTCTTCCAAAAACCGCACGACTTCAAGCGCTTCGCCGCGGGAGAACCCTTCGTCTTTCAGGAGCTTTCCCGTTGCGATATCGGCGATCTGCGCGCCCTGAAAGGCGACGACAAGCCCCTCGCACAGCCCAAGCTCTCGAAGCCTTTGACGAATGGAGGAGAGCATGCGCCCCGTACAGACGGCGAAGATCCCCCCTGCCTTGCGGTAGGCGGCGATCGCCTCGATATTGCGTTTGGAAATTGTGCCGTCGGCGCGCACGAGGGTGCCGTCGAAATCGGAAACAAACAGTTTGTATCTCATAATTCCTCGAAATACTTCCTGATACGCAGGGCAAGCTCTCTGCCGATCCCCTCCGTCTTTGCAAGTTCCTCCACGTCGGCGTTCATGATCCTGTCGATGGTGCCGAACTTCTCCATGAGCGAGAGGCGTTTCTGCTTGCCGATGCCCTCGATCTCTTCGAGCGCGGAGGCGAGGTTGCGCTTGGAGTGCAGGTTGCGGAAGTATGTAATTGCAAAGCGGTGCGCCTCGTCGCGGATACGTTGAAGCATTTTCAGCGCGTAGTCCCGCCTGTCGATACGGACGCTCTCCTCGCCGGTTAGCGTAAAAACTTCTTCCTCCCGCTTTGCGAGAGCGATGAGGTCGATATCCTCCACGCCCATGCGGTCGAAGATCTCTTTCACCGCCGAGAGCTGCCCCTTGCCGCCGTCGATGACGATGAGCTGGGGCTTGGGGAAACGTTCTTCGTCGTCCGTTCCGAGTTTGGAAAGACGGCGGAGAAGGACTTCTTTGAGGGAGGCGAAATCGTCGGCGCCCTCCACCGTTTTGATGCGAAAACGGCGATATTCGTATTTATCCGCCTCGCCGTCGGTAAACACGACCATACTGCCCACTTTGTCCACGCCAGAAATGTTGGAGATATCGTAACATTCCATGCGCTTGGGGTACCGCCTCAGCCCCAAAAGAGAGCGGAGCCGCGCACAGGCGTTCTTTGTCATGTCGTTCTTGTGCGCGATGGCAGAGACGGATTTTTCGAGGTATTCGGCGGCGTTTCTGATAGCCATGTCCAAGAGTTCCCTGCGAATTCCGTATTTCGGGCGGGTGATCGTCACGCCGCGCCCCATCTTCGATCGCGTATAGTCGACGAAGAGGCTGTCGTCGAAGGGTTCTTCGAGCACGATCTCGTGCGGGATCTCCTTATTCGCATAGTACTGCGAAAGAAAGCTGAGGAGCGCCTCGCCCCGCTCGCCCGCGCTCTCGTCGAGGGTGAAATTCAGGCTCCCCTGCATGACGCCGCGGCGCGTCACGAGAAGGGAAATGCAGGCGTACAGCCCGTTGGAAGCATATGCCCAGATGTCCGCGTCTACGTCGCGCGGCATGGCGGTGATCCGCCTCTGCCCGAGTTTTTTGAGCATGCGGATCTTGTTGCGGTAGTCGAGCGCAAGCTCGAACTGCTCGTTTTCCGCAAGTTTCTCCATCTTCTCGGCGAGAAGCGCCTCCGCTTCCTCGTAGTCGCCGCCCAAAAAGGCGAGCGCGCGCTCCACGTTCGCCGCGTACGCCTCTTTTTCGATCTCATGCGCGCAAGGTGCGAGACAGCGCCCCAAATGATGGTTGAGGCAGGGCTTCTTGGGCTTTTCGCCGATCGCGACCGAACAGGTGCGGAGATGATAGATCTTGGCGACGACGTCTACGATCTCCTTGCAGTTCACGCCGCCCATGAAGGGGCCGAAATACTTCCCGTCCTTTTTCACGCGGCGCGTCACGGAGATGCGGGGGAATTCCTCCCCCGTGTGCACTTTGATGTAGGGGTACGTCTTGTCGTCTTTGAGAAGAATGTTGTATTTGGGCTTATATTTTTTGATGAGCGTGTTTTCAAGGGCAAGCGCGTCTAACTCCGAGGGCGTGACGATGTAGGAAAAATCGGCGACGGAATCCACCATCGCCTGTACCTTCTCGGGCTTCTCGGAGGAATGGAAATACTGCCGCACGCGATTTTTGAGAATGCGCGCTTTGCCGACGTAGATGACCGTCCCGTCCTTATCCAACATGATGTAGACGCCGGGGGAGTCGGGCAGCAGTTTCAATTTTTCGCGAATGGCGCTCTCGCTCATATCATCATTATATCCGACCGCAGGGATTTTTTCAAGAATTTTGCCCGAAAATTTATCCGCCGCCCAAAATTTTCGCCCCCCTTCCCCCTTCGCGGCGGCAGAAGGTTCGCACGCGCGCGCCACAAAAAAATAAAAAATAAATCAACTACCCCCCCCCGTATTTTAGCACTTTTTTAGCACTTCGTTTGTTATGATAGAAGAAAATGGGATCGTGGGGCCTCTTTTCCCCCGCGATCGCGGAAAAAAGGAGGAAAAGAATGAGAAAGAAGGCTTTGTTGGGTCTTGCACTCGCCTGCGCGATGCTCTTCTCTGTCGGGATCGCCGCCTGCGGAAGCGACGACGGAAAGGGCGGCATCGGCGAGACGGAATGGGGCGCGACGGTGGAGGAATTCATCTCCGAGAGCGGCGTCACCGCAGAATTGCAGATCTTCGCGGCGCATTACAGGGATTTCACCTATGCGGACGGAAAGTTCACCGCGCCCGAGATCGCCGCGACGGGCGGCTTCACCTGCAAGAACATCGTCATCACCATCGAGAACGACAAGATCGTCAAGGTGGAATACGAGCTGCGCACGCCCTCTAAGGAAACGCCCGACCGTATCATCACGATCGACAAAAACGGCATCACCAAGACGGATGTTCCCAAGCCCTCGGACAATGCGCCGATGGACGAGGACGAATGGAAGGAGCAAGCCGCCGTGTTTTCCACGACGAGCAACTACACCCTCAGCCGCGTGAGAGTTGCGACGGGCGAATATGTTGCCGCAATGAAACTCGACGGTACGACGTACTATGAGACATGGGAAGGAAGAGAGCGCATCTGGGATATCGAAAATTCCAAATACGTCGTGTACAACAAGTATGCCGACTCTTCGGAGTGGACAAAAGACGACACGACGGAGGACAGGTATGATAGCGCCATCTTCGACCCGAGCACGATGGTGACGGTCGCGGCGGCGGCGATCGAAAGCAACTTTGCCGCCCTCGCCTTCAACGCAGGCGTCTACACGACCGCCGAGATCGAAGTCGAATACTTCTCTTATCCGTTCACGCTGAGAGACGTGGAGATCACGGTGAGCGGCGGGAAGATCGTCCGCGTCATCTGCACCCTCGTCGGCGGCTACGACGAAGAGGGCGACGAGCGCATTACCGTGGACCATGTCGGCTCTACGGAGATCGCGTTCCCCGCAACGTACACCGACAACACCCATTCGGGCGACGACGCCACGGGCACCGAGACGAACGAAAAAATGTGGGAAGTGGGGCTTTCCTCTGCCGATAACTTCACGCTCATCAATACCGTAACTCTCCCCGGCATTGGAACCATGACTATGACCTATAAGATGGACGGCAACGAGTGCGAACAAATCACGTCGGACGGCACGAGGTTCGTCGGCGTGAAAGAGGGAGAGGGCTTCGTAGAGTACGATTACCATGCCGACGACGACAGTTGGCATAAAGTGAAAGAGACGAGCGGCGCACAATTTACATACGAGACAAATCTCTCTTATCTTGCCCAGCTTGCGCAACAGTTCTCTTTCTTCACCTTCGCAGACGGGAAATATACCTGCGACGGACTTAAAATCATCTATATGGATGCCCCCGCCGAAATCAGAGAAATTGAAGTAGTCTTTGTGGAGGATGAGCCTGTCTCGATCAAATTCATGATGACCAACAATGGCATCACCGCCTCCTATGAGTTCTCTGCCTTCGGCAAAACGGAAGTGGAAGTCCCCACGGAGAATATCGTAGACGACACCCAGCAGGGCGGCGGTGGCGGCACAGGCTCCGTCGTGCTTGCGAAGGATACGGACTTCGACGAACTCGTCTCCGACACGGTGACGGAGGATCAATGGAGGGCGGCGCTTTCCGACAGCTCCTTCGATAATTCGACCATCGAATGGTATTCCGTTGTCGACGTGCAAGATTCGCACACCGCTTACAGAAAATGCAAGACGGAGGGCGGAAATAAGTATGTCTCCGGCTATGTCGAAGGAGAATACGCAAACTATGTCACGTATGAAGACGGGAACATGTATATGTATTCCCAATCCGGCGACGGTGAATATACCCGCTCCGAACTTGAAAAAGAAAGGTGGGATCTCTATATCGCCTACACGCTGATCTGCCCCGAATTCCGCGAATGCTATTCCCAATTTACCTATAACAAGGATACGGGAGCGTATGAATACCACGGCGCGGGCATCGAGTCGAACGCTCCGATGGAACCGGACCCCGACTGGACAATGACCTACGTCAATATCCAAATCAAGTTCGCGGACGGCAAGCTCGCCTATATCGCCTGCGACCGTATCGTGGACGACGAGGATACCGACCACTACACTTTCAAGTGCTACGACTACGGCAAGACGGACTTCGAGCTTCCTGCGGATTTCTCAGACGTCGGCACAGGCGGCGAAGGCGGCGGCACGGGCGGCGAAGGCGGATCGCAAGGCGGCACGGGCAACGGCGAGACGAACGCACAGCAGTGGGCGAACGGATTCGGGTCGAACAACTTTACCGTATCGGTGGAAGCGACGGGCGACTCAGCCCCGGTCAACAGCATTCTTGCGAAATTCGACGGCGACGCGATCGACTATACCCAAGACGGCATGAACATGATCTTCGCGAAAGAGAACGGTCATTATTATATGTACATGAAAATGGGCGGCAGTTGGATGAAACAATCCGCCGAAGATACCGTCGGAATGGTCGCATTCTATCAAGGGCTTCCCGCGCTGTTCACGGAGGATTTCAGCGAATTCACCTATCAGGACGGCAAATATACCTGCGCTTCGAGCACGAAAACGCTTTCAGATACAGACTACGAATTCACCGACATCGAAGTCGTCTTCGGGAGCAAGGGCGAGATCGTCTCCTTCCAATGCACCACGTTGATGAACGGCGTTACGTTTGTGTTCCATTATTCGGCGTTCGGGACAACGGAAGTGGAAGTTCCCACGGTATCGTAAGCGATATGCAGACGGCAATTCTATGACTTCATGGCTGCCGTAAGAAAAAATCGGGCGTCCGCGCATGCGCGGACGCCTCTTTTTGCATGAAGAAAATAAACGCTTCTTGGCTCCCCTTGTAGGGGAGCTGCGGGGCGAGCGCTTGTCGCCCCTGCAAGGGGAGATGTCGAGGCGTAGCCGAGACAGAGGGGTTATAACCCTTTCCCCCGCTTCGCGGGTACTTTCCCTTTCAGGGACAGCAGGAATAAGGTGTTACTTCGACTGCGCTACTTCGCGCTACGGCTCGTGCCGCCCTTCGACAAAATGGAACGTGCAGGCGGGGCAGTATGACGATTTAGAGCGCGCGGGGCAGTATGACGTAATTAGAAACCCCCACCTGTCTCACTTCGTTCGACACCCGCCCCCGTAAACGGGGGCAGGTCTTCCCCTCATCAGTCGCCGAAGGTGACACCCACCCCTCGGAGGGGTGGCAAGGAAGGCGGGGGCAAGAATCCTCAATAGCCTAAAAATTCCACGCCTTTGAGGAGAATATCGTTGACGATCTCATTGTAGAGCGAGTAAAAAATGATCTTCCCGTGCCGCTCCGTGCATACCATGCCCGCGTCCTTCAAGAATCGGAGCTGGTGCGAGACCGTCGTCTGATTGATCCCGAGCACGCGCGAAATATCGGTGACGCACATCTCGGAGATGGCGAGCGCGGAGAGGATCCTCAGGCGCGTCCCGTCCGCAAAAATGGAAAAAAAGCGCACGAGCGAGAAGAGCAGTTCCCCTTCGGGAACGTATCCCTCGATAAGCCCCTGCGTGCGCCGATCCAAAAGCAATGTATCCATATCGACCTCCGCGCAACAGCATAGCATATGTATTCATGCACATATGGGTACCCTCGGGCGATTTTACGGACGTTTTGTCGAATATGAAAAAAGCGCCCGTGCGGGGCGCTCTCAAAATCGGTCATTCGGCGAGAAGTTTTCGTACTTCTTCGTCGAGCATTTCGAAGGTCACGGAGTTCGCGCGGCGGTAGGCGACGACGCCGTCGGCGTCCACGATCAACGTGCCGGGGTATCCCCCCGTGAAGCCGCACATGGAATAGATCTCGCCGAGATATCCGCTCCCGCGATCCTGCGCGAAGAGGATCCCGTAGTCCTTCCAGAGCACCCCTTCGTCGTATCTGTCCGTCTTGGTATCGATGTATTCCTGCACGTCGTCGGGCTGATAGGCGCTGTGAACGGCGAGCACTTCCACCGCGTCGCCGTATTTCTGTTTGATGCGCTGGAAATCGGGGACCTCCATGACGCAGGGGCCGCACCAAGTGCCCCAGAAATTGATGAGCACGATCTTGCCGCGGTATGCCGAGAGGGTGAAGTCGCCCTTATTTGAATAGAGCAGGAGCGTAAAGTCGGGCATGATCGCGCCGACGTCGGAGCCGACGAGTTCGAGCGTAAAATCTTCGCTGCCCGAACCTATGAGCTGAACGGCGGTGATCGTCTCTTCCTGCCGCTCGTAGAAGAGTTCGAGAAAGAGCGCTTCGTCGTTGGAGCGCACGGTATATGCCGCCGTCTCTTCGAGGGAAAAACTGTAAAAGACCGCGCCCTGCGACACATCTACTGTATATTCCCCTTCGAGGCGGGAGAGGACGTAGGGGGAACCCACGGTGCCCCTGCCCGAGACGGGCGCCGCCGCGGTCGGCTCTTCCGCACCCTGCTTTTCGATGACGAAGGAGAGGGTATCTACCGAATCGTCCTGCCGATCCACCGTGAGGGTATAGACGCGGGCGGGCGTCTCTGCCGCCTGCGGGGTGTAGATCGCATTATAGTACACGAGCGCGCCGACGAGCAGCAGAAGCGCGAGCGTCCATGCGGTAAATTCCAGCCAGAAGGTCCGTTTACGTCCCTTGAAGAATGCGAGCGCACCCCTCTTCTTCGGCGCGGCGGCCTCGGGCGCGGGGCAAGCCGTCTCAGGTACGGCGCAAGCCGTCTCGGGCGCAGGCGCGCACGGAATGGGTTCTGGCGCGGCTTCCGCAGGCAGTGTTTCCGCGCATTCGGCGCGCGAAAGTAGCGCGGAGAGCGGCTTCTCCTCGGAGGGAGCGGGCAGGGGCGATACGGCATTGACGTGCAGAAAGAGCTTGCTCCCCTTCCACGAGATCGCCTTTGCGGGGCAGACCGAGATGCACTCGCCGCACTGGATGCACTCGTGGTCGCCCACGCGCTTGATATCCATTTTGCAGTGGGAAAGGCAAAGCCCGCAGTCTGTGCACTTGTTCTTATCCAGCTTCACGCCCAAGAGCGCAATGCGGTTGAAGAAGCCGTACAGCGCGCCGAGCGGACACAGAAAACGGCAGAAGAAGCGGTAGATGAACACGCTTGCGACCACCACGACGACGAGCACGGCGAACTTCCATGTGAAGAGCCCGCCCACCGTGGCGAACGTCTCCGCCTGATTGGGATGGAAGAGAAGCCCGATCCCGCCGCCCAACGTTCCCGCGGGGCAGATATATTTGCAGAATCCGGGGACCGCCGTCCCTTCGAGGGAGAAGAGAAGGGGAATGCTCACGACGAATACGGCGAGCAAAACATATTTGAAATAGGAAAGAACGCGCGTAATCCTGCTCTTTTGGAGCTTGGGCGTCTTGATCTTATATAAAAGTTCCTGCCCGAGACCGACGGGGCAGAGGAACCCGCAGATAGAGCGCGCGAGCAACGCGCCGAACAAGATGAGGATCCCGAATACATAATAGGGCGCGCGCGTGCCAGACTGCGCGAGCGCGTTCTGCAACGCCCCCAGCGGACATGCCCCCGTCGCACCGGGGCAGGCATAGCAGTTCAGCCCGGGCGTGCACAGATATTTCGTCCCGCCCTTATAGATGTCGCCGCGCGCAAATCCCGCGAGATTGGCATTCGTAAGAAGGGCGGCATAGACCTGAATGAGGCGGCGTTTGGTGGGCTTATGACGCTTCCACCAATCGCGCAGGCTCCTCCTCTCTTCGCGGGGCGTAGATCTTACGACGCACGCGAAAATCACCGCGCATGCAACGATCAATGCGCAGATGATTGCGGAAAGCACGGATAGAAGAATGATATCCCGCGTTTGCATCGTATGATCTCCCAAACTATTTTCAACCCACCCCGATACATTCGAGGCAGATGTTCACGGCTTTGTGAAGGACGTCGGCGGCGCCCCCGTTGGCAACGCCGAGGCCGATGAAGAGAACGCCCAGCGCGATGAGCGCGATACGGATCGTAAAGACCGTCCACTTCGCGCCGAGAAATGCTTCGACGCGCTCCTTTCTGCGCATGAAGGCGCAAGGCTCCTTTTGGGCATGCCCCCTCCCGAGCACGATAAGACGCTTGACGCTCGCGAGCGTGCGGCGCGCGTACAGCGATTCAAATACCGAGGCGCCCACGCAGACGGCGAGCGCCGCTCCCACCCACGGGAAAACGTTCCGCAGCATGGCGATCACTTCGGCGTTGAGATCTTCGGCGGGGAAGTGAGAGGCGTCGAAGAGATACACCGCGCACATGACCGCGGCGAGCGCGCAGAACAGCGCGCAAATACACCGAACGGCGAGGCGGACAAAGTCCGCTCTGCGCAGGTTTCTCTGCTCCTTCTCGAACTCTTCGCCCTCCCCCGCGGGAATGCGGCGGCGAAGGCGGGAGACGAGGGTGTACGCATCGGAAGGGGTGCGCAGAGGCCTCTCTTCCTGCGTGAAGGAGGCGAGGATCACCCCGCCCAAAGCGGCGACGAACCATACGCACGCGGGAACGATGAGGGCGCGCATGCGCTCCCCCACCGCCTGCGCGGTGAAGGTCTCCCCCGAGGCGTACAAGTCCGTCACGCCGAGGAGCGTCAACAGCCCCACAAGCGCGGTAAGCACGCCGAGAAAGATCCCGTAGCCGATATGAAGTTTTCTCGCGTCGCTGTACTTCATCCTGTTTTCATTATACCGAAGGAGCGGCGAATTGTCAAGAGATCGAGGGGCGGACGCGGAAGCTTCGCCCCGATTTCACAAAAAAATCGCACTTCTCCCCTCTTATTTCTTAATAATGGAAAAGAAAAGACCGCCCGAAGGCGGTCTTTTTCATTGTTCGATCAAGCGTTGTCGTCGGGATCTTCAAAGACTTCATCCGCAGCCTTTAACAGTTCGTCGTCATCCGCTTCTGCCTCGGCAGGCTCTTCCGCAGGTTCCTCAGCGGGTTCCTCGGTAGGTTCCTCGGCGGGTTCTTCCGCAGGTTCCTCGGTAGTTTCCTCCGCAGGTTCCTCGGTAGTTTCCTCCGTAGGCTCCTCGACGGGTTCTTCCGCAGGTTCCTCGGTAGTTTCCTCCGCAGGTTCCTCGGTAGTTTCCTCCGTAGGCTCCTCGACGGGTTCATCGACGGGTTCATCGACGGGTTCATCGACAGGCTCCTCGACGGATTCTTCCGTAGGCTCCTCGTCGGCGGGTTCCTCGTCGTCCTCGACAAGTTCCTCGTCATCCTCGGCGGGTGCGGCCTCTTCTCCCGCGGGCGAAGCTGCCCAGAACTCGGGAAGAACGGCCTTCTTCACGCGGATCAGATCGAGCGCGATAAGCTCTTCGGTGGTCTTGTAGGCGAGGTCGAAGGTCTCGTTGGATTCCTTGCCGCGTACGATGCCGAGCTGCTGCATGAGCATTGCGATGAGCTCCTTCGCATACTTCACGGAGCGGTTGCTCTTGATTTTGAGCTTGGTGGGCACTGCCTCGTACTTGCCGACGTCGGAAACATCCTTGTGATGATATTTCTCGTCGAGCGTCTTGGGATCGAGCGCGATGTAGAGAATGAGCGACTTGCCCTTGATCTGCATCTTCACGAGCTTGTTCCTTCCCTTGTTGAAGGAATCGTAGCCCCAGCTGATACGGGACTTCACGCCCTTGTAGGAGAGCAGCTCGTTTTTGAGTTCGGTGTACTTCTCCTTCACGGCGTCGTCCGCTTGCACGATACGCGCGGTGAAGCTCTTGTTGAGCATTGCCTGCATATTGTCGCCTGCTCCCAAGATCACGGGAACGACTGCGGGGCGAGACTCGGAAGGCGCTTCTTCCGTCTCTACGACGGGCGAAGGTTCCTCGATAGGTTCTTCCGCAGGCTCTTCGACGGGTTCCTCTGCGGGTTCCTCGACAGGCTCTTCGGTAGGTTCCTCAACGGGTTCCTCGATAGGCTCTTCGATAGGTTCCTCGACAGGCTCTTCGGTAGGTTCCTCAACGGGTTCTTCCGTAGGCTCTTCGGTAGGCTCCTCCGCGGTCTCTTCTGCGGGCGCGGCCTCTGCATTCTTTTTGAGGAGAAGGAGCACGAGCAGGAGAACGGTCACGATGAGAAGCACGATGATGATGGCGATCAGCGTCCACAGCCACCACAGGTTTGCGGTATCCGTATCCTCGGTGACTTCGACGATGGCGTAGACGGAGAACTCGGAGGCGGTGAACTCAACGTAGCGCGCTCCGCCGACCGTCGTCTCCGTAAAGGGGGTTACGTTGGAAGGCGTTCCCTCGTCGGGGAAGTGGATCACGGCGATCGTCTTATCTTTCAATTCGTCGGGTACGCGCAGGCGGATGCGGAAGGACCCCGTGATGGCAGCCTTATCGTTGGTACCCTCGCCGTTGAAGTGGATCTCATAGGCCGCGGCGCTGAGCGTCGCCTTCTTGCCGGCAAGCTCCTCGTCCTCGGTGGTGCGCATGAATTCGTCGAGCCGCTCTTGGAGCGCGGTGCGTTCGGATTCGGTCAGTTTCCCGACATAGGGATCGTAAAGTTCGTCGTCGTAGGAGCCTGTGATCTTGACGGAGCCGTCCGGGGCTTCGTAGACGAGGTCGCTCGGCTCGTCGGGCTGGCTGACGATCGTCCACGTGAACGTCACGGTATTGTGGGGATCGCCGCCCTCCGTCTTGAACGTGTAGTTGCCTTTTTCCGCATCGACGACGCCGAGGACGAACGTGGCGGTGTGTGTGCCTTCCTCTGTCTCCTCTGTGCCCGTGCTGCTCACGATTTCAAGATAGGCAGGAAGCCCTGTAAGCCGTACGGTATGCGACGTGCCCGTATAAGGGAACTCATTCGCATCAAGCGCAAGACCGAGCGCGTTGACGTCGATCTCGCGGGGCGTGATCTCAAAGTGCGCCTCTGTGAGATCGCGGACATCGTAGTTGTCGGGATCCAGCGTGTAGGTAAGCCCTACGGTGTAGCTGCCCGCGTTCTTCGCCTCGGTGACGACGCGCGCCTTCAGATTGCCGTCCTCTTCCAGCCAATAGGTCACGGTGAAGCGGTCATCTAACTCGCCGGTGATCTGATGTTCGCCGTAGTGATCGACTGCGGGATCGTAGACGAAGGGCGCGCCCGGCATCGTGATGGTCACGCCCTCGGCGCTGACGCGCTGCTTGGCGATATTCCACGTCTTCTCGATCGCGGTGAGCTTGGAAATATCGATGTTGTCTTCGGTATAGCCGTTTTTCAGCGTGAACGTCGCGGTGGCAGTGTGTTCGCCCGCGTTCGTTGCCGTAAGCCCCTGCTTTGCGATCTCAATGAAAGCGGAAAGATCTGCTTCGATCGCGGAATTCAAGTTGGAGGAAAGCGTCACGTTGAGGGTGACCGTCTTCTCCGTCCCGTCGTAGACGAAGTCGTCGTGCGCCGCGATCGAGGCGTCTGCCGTAATTTCAAGCTTCTCGATCGTCCACTTCTCTTCGATCGCAGTGAGCGAAAGATCGAAGTCTTGCGCGTCAAAGCCGTCTTTCAAAGCAAACGGCGCGGTGGCAGTGTAATTGCCCGCATTCTTCGCGGTAAGCCCTTCCGTACTCCACTCTATGTAAGTTTCAAGCTCCTCGGAGGTGAGCGCGGAATTTTGAGAGGTGAGCGTCACGTTGAGGGTGACGGACCAATCATGATCGTAGTAGACGTAGTCGTCTAAGGTGTATCCCGTCTGCGCGGCAAGAGCAGCGCTTGCGCCGATCTCCAACTTGGAGATCGCCCATGCGAAGGACACCGTCACCGTGCCATCCTTTCCACCGCCGAGCGTGTAGTTTGTGTTCGTCCCCTTGATGGTGAAGGTGAACTCCGCGGAATAATCGCCCGCATGCGTCGCGGCAGTTCCCGTCTCCGCGATATCGATGAGATCTTCCACGTCGGTATACGTCTGACCGTTGTCGAGCGAGACCGCCCCGGCGAGACCTTGCAGCGTCACCGTGTGTTCTTCGTTATCGAATACGAAAGGTTCTTCGTAATCGATGGAGAGCTGTGCCTTATCGATCGTAACCGTTGCGGCCTTGATCTCCCAATTCTCGGAAACGGCGTCGGGGACTTTGATGTCGTCCGCCGTGTAGCCGAGCGCAACGAGCTGTTCGCCGATCGCAAAGGCGGCTCCCGCCGTGTAGCTCTGCGCGTTGGTGCCCTTGCAGTCGGTATATGTCACGGCGACGGCCTCGTCGTAATCGACGCCCTCGCCGTTGGAACGGAAGGTGATATCGAAGGACACCGTATATTTGTTCCCGTTATAGATGTAGGGTTCGGCCGCAGAATAGCCGCCGTCCCAGACAAGCTCGGCGTCCGCTTCGATCACCAACTGCGCGATCGTCCATTCGTGGCTGTATTCTTCCTCGACGCCCTCTGCGAACACATAGTTCTCTTCGTCTGCGAGCGCGATCTGATAGCCGTGCGTATAGCTGCCGACGCGACGTTCTGCCTTCGTTCCCGTCTCTTCAACGGATACGATCGAATCGTATTCTTCGACGGGCGTTCCGCCCACCGTGACAGACTCGATCTTCGCGCCGCCGTATTCGATCTCCTGCCCGTTGACGACGAAGGAATCGTCCTCATCGTGCGAGAATGTAACGCCGACCGTCTGTTTTGCGATGTTCACGGTGAAATCGTCGACCAGCACTTCGTAGCCGCTGAACGCGTCGGTGACGAGAAGGGAGTAGACGCCGCTGTCCTTGACATATTTGAGGGTGATGGAACCGTCGTCCGCGACGTCGCCCGCATAAGGCTCGCCGTCCTTGCACCATGCGTAGGTGTACGACGCGCCGCTCACGCCGTCCACGGCGGGAACGAGAACGTATTCGGTCTCGGGCGCGTAGACCGCATTGATGCCTTCAGTTTCTTCGCCGCTCTCCGTGATCGTTACGGTAAATTCGGGCACGGCGTAAACTTCGGTCTCTGCCGCGGGCATCGTTTCGACCTTTTCGCCCGAAGCGTCGATCCAATAGAGGATCTTGTGCCCCTCGCAATCCTTCACGGGCGAGAAGGGCGCGAGCGTCGTCCCCGCGGGAAGAAGCCCGCTTGCGACGGCCTCGCCGTTCACCACATAGGTGAGCTTATGGACGTCGGCAAAGTCGACGTTGAGCTGCGCGTGGAACGTGACGGACGTATCGTCGAGATTCATGAGGATCCCGTCGAGGTAGTCCGAAAGATCGAACCCGAGTCGGGAGAGGATCTTTTGGGCGTAATCGACGATCGTTTCAAGCCCCACCGTTCCGGTGTAGCTGAGCCTGCCGCCGCCGACATAGAGATCGAGCGGCGTAAGCCCCTTGATCTTTTCGGGAACATGGTTGAACGCTTTTTCGGCGTATTCGAGCAGTTTATCGAAGAATTCCTTGTGACTATTGAGACGGGTGATCTCTTCATAGATCTTGCCGTTGATATCCTTTGTATCGATGATATCGCGCACATAGGCGGCGTCGAGAGCCTGCCAATCTATTTTTTCGAGATAGTCCGCAAGCCTCTTTGCGGCCTTCGCGCGGTTGGCTTCGGAAATGAACGGGAGTTTTTTGAGGAGACTTTCTACGCGATCGTAATTCTTCTCATAGCTGCCGAAACTCGGCTTGAACTCCTCGATGACGCGGTTCAACAGATTGTCGATCCTTTCGTTCGTGATCTCGCCGTCGAAGAATTCCTGCGCATACCCTGCCAAGAATTCGGCGTCGAGGAAGTTATGGAACCACTTCTCAAAGTCCACCGTTTTGAGGAACCCGAGCAAGCTGTTCGCGTTCTCCTCGGTGACCTTCGTATCGAAGATCTCGGAGACGGTCTGCCCGAAGAGCGAGAAGAGCTCGCCCTTGCGGGATTCGGAGATCTTGCTCGAATTCGCGAACTTGCGAAGGAGCCGCGTGACAAGCTCGGGCATACGCACGTTGACGATTTTAAGGTCTCCGTCCGTGATCACTTCCACATGGTCCGCGACGAAGGAAGCGGCGCGGCGGACGGCGTCGAAATTCGCCGAGATCCCGACGGTGAGGGCAAAATTCACGTCGCCGTAGGTCGTCCCGATCTCGATGTTCTGATACTCGAGAAGGGTTTTAAGCTGTGCGTCGCTCATTGCGGCGATCGCGCTCGGGGTGGGCAAGCCGCGAAGAATGGCCGTGATCCCTTCCTTCTTAAAGAAGCTGTGACCCTCGCCGTTGTCGCCGTAGAGTTCGATCCCGTCGATCGTAAGGGAGTTGAGGATCTCCAAAAGTCTGCCTGCGGTGAGCGCGGGCGCGCCGCCCGTCTCCTCCACGGTATCGACGATCTGCTCCGTCTTATCCTGTACCTGACCGAGAAGGTCTTGAAGTTCGTCGGGAGGAAGTTTCTCTTCAAACACCTCGGTGACGACGTCTTTGAGCGTCTCGTTGAGCTGATCTTTCACATCTTGGTAAGAGGCGTCCTCACCCTTGCTCTCCACATAGGCGTTGACGGCGAATTCGATGAGAAGGTCGTAGGAGCCGCCGAGATATTCGTCGATCGTATCCTCATCTTGGAGCTGCTTTTTCAGGTAGTCCTTGATCTGGTCCATGTTGAGGTTGCTGAAATCGCCGAACCCGGGAAGGTCTGGAAGGTCGGGAAGATCGGGCAGATCGTTCGGCGAAAGCGCATAGAGGGCGATGCCGGCCGGCCCGTCTTCGGCTGTGCCGTCGAGATCGAAGATCTGGCCGATGACGATATCGAGCAATGCGTCGCGAAGCGTCGAGACGAGCTGACGAAGGTCGGAAGGACGCACGCTGATAAAATCGGAAACGCTGCCATCCACTGAGATGGTAAGATGCCTTTCCGTTTCGTCGTAGGTGAGGGTGTACCAACCCCCGTCGACCTGTTTCACCGTCGTTGTCTCGGGCGCAGGCTCTTCCGCGCGCACGGAAACGAGCAGTGCGGAGGCGCCGCCGAGCGTCAAAACGAAGGCGATGCAAAGAAGGACGATAAGCGTCAACTTTTTGCGAAACCGTTCAAAGCCTTTCATGAGAAATCTCCCGAAAAATTATTATAAACACGGCGAAAACGCGAATGAAAATATTGTCGCGCGCCACATGTTACCTTATTATAAAGCGATCCTTGTTAAAATATTAACATAGTTTTCTTCCCTTGTCAACGGAAATTTTATAACATTTTGCACCTTTTCCGACAAATTTCACGCTTATTCGTCCTCTTTTTCCCGCGCATGCCCCTCTTCGGAAGGCTGCGAGGGGGAAGAATGCCCCTCATCCTCCCCTTCCTGCGCGCAAGACGGGGTACCCATGTCCGAGGTCACTTCCCTCCCCTCTTGCATGTCCGCCTCGTCGGAAGGAGGGAGCGAAGCCTCTGTTTCGGGCATGGGTGCCTCGGATGTGTTCAGCTTGGCGCTCCTGCGTTTTTTGCGAATATGGCGCACCACGAAAAAGACGATGAGCGCGACGATCGCCGCAAGCAGGATGGGGAAGCCGATCTTCGCCGCAAGCAGCATATAGTAGTACTTGCTCGGCCCGTAGACGGGGCGGGGCGGGACGGGCGAGCGGGAGAACTGCGCATGGAACTCGATATCTTCCGTGCACACAAGCCCCTCTTCATACCCTTCCCACTCGGTGAAGGTATAGCGGTATTCGTCGTCGTCCGCGCGAACGACTTCCAACTCGGGCGCAACGATCGCGTCGCCGTAGTGACATGTCTGCGTGTACAGCGTTTTTCCTGCGCTGACCCATTTCACGGTATAGGTGCACCGCGCCACGCGAACGCCCACGCTCACCGCGCATGCGGGCATGATAAACGCGTTGTCCTCGACGGGCAGAGCGTTCCCTGCGGGATCCAACACATAGATCTCTTCGATATAATATCCCGCTTCGCACTCGCCCGTATCGATCTCGACGCGCTCCCCCTCCCGCGCGAAGGCGGCGGAAGTTTGAAGCCCGACGTTCTCCGCGCCGATCACGTTCACCTTGTAGCGGGGGTAGATCTCATATATTGTATTGGGGCGCAGCGAGAAGGAAAGCTCGTTCCCGTTCATCTCGAAACGCACCGACGACGTTTCGCCGCCCGCGTCCGTTGCGATCAGCGCGGAGTTGACCTCATCGAATTTCCCTTTGAACACGAAGGAATAGCGGCTTTCGGACGGAACGGTGTTCCCCTCCCCGTCGCGCAGCCCGAGGGAGAACGTGTAGGCGTAAGCCCGCTGCGCCGCCGTTTGAAGAATAAATTCGCACACGCCCGCCTCCGCAAGCGCGCGCACGGCGCCCGCATTCATCGAGAGCGTGCAATTCAAAAACTCCAGACGCGCCCCAAGCCCCTGCTCGGCGGCGACCAAGAGAAAGGCGCCTACCTGCATGGAAGCGGGGTTTACGCCGCTGCAATCGGCAAGGAGCGTCTCCCCGTATCTGATCTCTGCCCCGCTCTGCCCCGAAGGAATGAGATATTCTTCGCGAAAGAGGGCGGTATATACGGCGTCTCCCGTCGCGGGAAGAGGCTCTCTGTCCCAACCGATGAAGATATAGCGGCGGCTGTCTGCGGGGCGCGAAGGAAGCCCTGCTTGCGAAGGATAGACGGGGGTCTCTCCGTGCCAAACGGAGGTGCGCGTCTCCGTCCCGTTGACGCGCCATGTGATGATCAGGCTGTTCTCGAACACCGCGGTGTAGACGGCTCCCCGCTCCGTCATGGCGGGCAGCGCAAGAGGGTCGAACACCGATCCGTCGGCGGCCTGCCAGCCCGTAAAGCGGAAGGACCTGCCCATGCTCGCCGCCTTCGTCGGCGTGCCGTCGTATACGGGGCGCTCCCCATAGAGGCAGAGCGCGCTTTCCCGCTCCTCGCCGATCTGCCAGATCACCTCGTACGAATTGGGCGTTTCGGTGAATCGGGGATAGAGACGGAGCGTGCCGCCCTCTTCGGGCGAAGGGAGACGGCGCAGATCGACGCGTTCTCCGCGCTCATCCGTCCAGCACTCGAACGTGCAGGTGTATCCCGTTTTCTTCTTTTGAGGCTGAGGGGGAGAGGCGTCGAGCGGGGATCCCGCAACGCCCTCGGCGGTGTACGCGGGCGCGCCGCCCTCTTCGAGATAGAATTCGACGATCACCTCTTTCGCGTTGCGGAAGTAGCGCACGACCTCGGAGGTGACGGGAAGATAATAATCCGTCTGCGCCTCCGCGCGATACTGCAATTCTCCCCCGTCGTATGCCGCCGCAAGCGCGGCTTCCCCCTCCGCGGGAACATATTCCGAAGGTTTTTCGGAAGGCTGATCCACGGGCATGGGTAGCACAGGCTCCGTCCTGACGGTCGGCTCCGTGCTCGGAGGCGAAACGGGTTCCGGCGCGACGGGTTCCTTCACCTCGGCGGGCGCGGCGCTCGGCGAGGCGACGGGCGCGGGCGGGACGGGCTTCTCGGGAATGGAGGGATAGCCCTGCGCAAGCGGCTTCGGATCCCCTTCTGCGGGGATCTCCGCCTGCAAGAGGAGCGCGGCGGGCCGTTCACCGCCGATGCGGTAGCTGTCGTCGAAATTGTATTTCTTGCCTCCCTCTTTGGGGTATAGGGTGCTGAAATTGGGGATCTCGTCCTCGGAAAGCAGGTTGCAGATCGTAAAGAGCTGCGCGAGCAAAACTTTGTATTCTTCGAGGCGGTCCTTCTGGCGGATCGCCTTATAGACGATATCGTATTGATAGAGAAAGTCGAGTGCGCGGAAGAGGGCGGTGAAGGAATCGCGGATCTTTTCGTAATAGGCGATGTAGAAGGCGTATTTGGAAGCGTCGGTCTTGCAGGCGGCAAGGCGGGGAAGAATATCTTCGCGCAATTTATAGGTGGCGTCCTCGGCAAGTTCGATGGCGGCGAGAGAGACGCTCTGTTCCGTGAGCAGTTTCTTCTCTTTGAGGACCTGCGTCACAGAATCCCCCATGATCGCGTTATACAGGGTGCGGGGGCGTCCCTTCGGCGTGTACGCCTCTTCAAACACGAAATCGAGATAGGAGATCTGACGAAGCGCCGTCTGTGCGTCGGCGGAGGCGGTGCTTTGCTCGTAGGCGGCAAGCTCGCGCTCATAGATCGTCTGCGCAAAGAGATAGTCCTGATAGGCTTTCACCTGCGCATTGTGCGCGGAGAGCGCGGCAAGATAGGCGTTATATTCCTCCTGCTGGGCGAGATAGCGTTCCCGTTCGGCAAGATATTGCCTGTATTCGCCGTCTTCCGCCTGCCAGATCTTGTGCGCGGCAAGTTCGCTCTCATACGCCGCGCACTCCTCTTCGTAGCGCTGCATATCGGAAAGATACGTTTCGTACGCCGCGCTCGCCTCCTCCCATGCGGCAAGCTCGCCGCGATACCGCTCTTCCTCCGCGCGGAGCTTTTCCGAGGCACCCATGCCCGCAAGATAGGCGGCGTTTAGAAGCCCGTTCAAGTCCTCTTTGCCGATAAAGAGCTTCGCCTCGTACTCCACGGTGACGAAGTCGGCGTCCGAAGGGATCTCTTTTTGCAGCGTCCACTCGTTTCCGCCGTCGAGAAGGGGGGCGCCGTCTGCGGAGCGGGGCGTCCATGTGACGGTGCGGTTGTTGGCGGCGAGATAGGAGACGGGGCGCGCCGCGATCTCCAACATATCGTTTTCAAGGACGGCGTCCACAGAGGAGATCCCGACAGATTCACTATATGTCAGCGAAAAGGACGCTTGTGATTGGAGAAATCCGCGTTCGGCGGAGCCGAGTGGCGCGGAGAGATAGCGTTCGATCAGCTCTGCGGCGCCGAGCGTGGTGCGGTCTGCCGAATTGGGGCGCGAATAGTCGTAATTATACCGCTGTGCGGCTTCGGCGGGATACGCAAAGACGCCCGCCCCGCCCGCCGCGATCGCTCCCGCGAGCACAAATCCGAGCATCGCCGTCGATTTCTTCATGGCGGATCTCCTCCGTTTTATTCTATCACATATTATAACATAATGTTTTGAAATTGCAAGCGAATCATGGCGAAATCGCCCGCATTCAGGCGTTTTCGGCGGGTTTTTGTAGGAATAAGCCCCCCCCGCTCTCTGCCGCCCGGCGCGGGAGCCTCCCAAAAAAAATAACAACCGCTCTATCGCAGTTGTTATTCTATCTTATTCGTTTGCCGTTATTTTAAGCGTTTGAAAGAAAATCGGCTCAATCGTCGTCATCATCGTCATCGTCGTCGTCATCATCGTCGTCATCGTCGTCATGATGACGCCAATCGCTTCCGCCGTGCTTGTAATCTTCCTTGAAGATTTCGAGAAAGTCCTCGAAGAGGTCCTCAAACGCCTCGTCGGGATCCTCTATGAGGTCGCGTTGCAGTTCGCGGTACTCATCGAGACATTCCCGCTTGCTCTTTTCAAGTTGGTTTGCGGTCTTTCCTTCCAGCCAGAAGTCGTCGCCGAGCAGCTTATATTTCTCGTTGAACTGCGTCACTGCGGCGGGATCGGCAAGATCGAGGCCGTTGAGGTCGGCTTCGTAGTCGTAGGTTTCAAGGAGCGTTCTCACATCCTGCATGAACGCCTCTTTGCTCGAAGCGTACGAGGTCGAAAGGTAAGCCTCGAAGTCGCTCATATCCTGCTCGTTGTAGCCGCCCATGATGGAAGTGTAGTCCTCGTCGGGAAGATCGCTCACCGCGGCAAAGCCTTGAAGCGCGGTCTGCACGCTGCCCGAGATGCGGGCATGGTCCTTGCCTGTGACGCGGATGCGAATGCCCTTTTCGGTGATGAGATTTTTATTTTGGGCGAGCGTTGCAAACGTTACGCAGGCCTCCTCCGCAGACATACCTATGAGGTTTTCGTTCACGTTCACGAGCATGACGGCAGCGTCCTGATTGAGCGCCTTCGCGCCTGTCACCTTGTCGTTCTCGATCGTGAACTCCGCCGAGGGATTGATACTGATGATCAGCGTCGCAAACTCGCCTTCGCCCGTAGGCCCGTTTCCGCCGCCCGCAAAGAGGACGGGGAGAAGGACGGCGAGAAAGAGCACAAGTGCGAGCACTGCCGCAACGATGAGGACGATCCCCTTTGTGCGCCTCTCCCGCGCGAGGGCAACCGTGCCGCCCTTTGCTTCGTAGGGGGAAAGGGCCGCGCCGGTATTTACGGACACGTCGGGCGTGTACAGATCGGCCTCTTTTTTGAGCGATGTTACGATGTCGCGCTTCTTCATGCCTTCCCTCCTTCCAGTGCGCGCCGCATTTTGGCGAGCGCCTGATGATATTTCCATGTGACGGTGGGAAGGGGCATTTTGAGCATTGCCGCGATCTCCCGCCGTTTGTAGCCGTCCGCCGCCGCCAGCATGAGCACCGTGAACTCGTCCTCGGAGAGAACGCGCCGCGCAACGTCGGTCATCAGCCCGTAGTCGTCGGGCTGTGCTGTGCCGAAGAGATGTTCCTGTTCCCGCTCGTCGACGGGAGCTTCGCGCATGCGGCGTTTTTTGACGTTGAGCGCCTCGTTCTTGGCGATGCGGGCGATCCATGCCGCCGCGTTCGTCCCTGCGCGATAGCCCGACGCGTTCGCCAGCACCTTCATGTAGGTGTTTTGCATCACGTCCTCGGCGAGGGCGCGGTCGCGCAAGACGCCGAGCGCAATGTGGTAGACAGCCTTTTTGGTCGCGAGGTAGAACGATCCGAAATTCGAATCGTTCCCCTCGGCAAATTCTTTCAGATGTTCATCCAGCGTCATAGTGACCGCCTCCGTACGTTTCGCACACTATGATAGCACGGAGGGCGGCCGATGTCAAGTTTCTGTCTCGATGTTTCTCATGCGCGGCGATCAGTCGTCGAAGCGGAAGTTGGAGAAGTTCTTATCCTGCGTGCTGTTCTTGGAGAACTTGTAGGTGTAGGTGCCGTCGGCGTTTTCGACGATCACGAACTTGCCGGACTTTCCGTCGATGCTGTATTTTACGGAGATCCAGGTGGAAGTTCCCTTCGTCTCGCGCTCAATCTCATAGGTGCCGCGGGAGGCACCGCTGAGGAAGCGAACGGTGTACTCGGCTTCCACTTTGCCGTGTTCTTCCTCCGTCTCAAATTTCACCTGCGTGGATTCGAGGAGCTTGCCGTCCTTGTAGACGGAGTAGGTGTAGAGGCTCTCGGTCTCCGTCTCGGTGAAATTGTGTTCTGTCTCCGATTCCGTCGTTTGAACGTTGTTCAGCTCCACGCGGTTTGCCATGTCAAGCTCGTCGGCGAATGCCGTCATCCTGAGGATACTCTCCTCTTTCGTCTCCTCTTCTCTTCCCTCTACTTTGGTGACTGAGCGTTCGGTGCGGGTGCCCGTCATGAAGTAGTAGACATCACTGCCAGCCTCGTCTTTACCCATATAGACGGCTCCATCAAGGGTGTAGGTCGTCTCGGTGACCGTCGTCACTTCGTCGTCATCGTCGTCATAATCCCAACGATCGTCATCGTCGTCACGTTCACGGGCGTTGTGGTGTACTTTGTCTCCTGTGGAATAGCTCTGCGTCTCGCCCGCCGTCTCGGTATAGTAGACGATGTGTACATCATCTTCGCCCGCGGCATTCTTGCCGGTGATGGTGAGCTTCAGCTCGTAGCCTGCGAGCATGGGGTCCTCGGAGACGTTCTTCTCGACGACCGTCTTGGTCGCGGCCTTGTCGAGGAAGCTATCCAGCATGTTGAAGTAGGTGTTGAAATCCTGTGCCGCATCCTGCACGTCGCCGATCTGGTTGTCGCCGACATCGGGAAGGCCGTAGTCGGGAGTTTGCGAAGGATCGGGATCCACAGGGGTCGTTTCACCAGGGTTGCTTTCACCAGGGTTGCTTTCGCCGGGGTTGCCTGCATCGGGGTTGCTCTCACCTGGAGTGGAAGTGATGGGACCGGACTCGGGAGCGGTGGGCGTGACCGTCTCTGCGAGAAGCTCTGTCGTCGTCACTGCGCCGACGCCGTAGATGGATTCGGTGCTCGCGATACCCGTGTACGTGCCGATCTCGGTGGCTTCCGTCTTATGATCGCTGCCGTCCCCTTTGTTGCCGCCGTTGCCGCCGAAGTCGCATGCGGCGAGCGGAACGGAAACGAGGCCTGCGAGTGCGAGTACTGCCAAAAAACGATATCTTTTTTTCATGAATGTGTCCTCCTGATTTTGTCCTTACACTTATATAACAACGGTATCCGCAATTTTGTTGGAAAAAATAAAAAATTTTCGGAAATTTTTTTGGGAGCAAGCCCATTCTACGGAAAAGGGCGGCATTTCTGCCGCCCTTCGGTTCTTTTTACAGCCATCAATCTTCGGTGACCGCCGTCTCCTGCGCCGCCTCGCGATAGCCCGAGACGGGGAGCACGGAAACGTTCTTGTATTCCTTCATGCCCGTTCCCGCGGGAATGAGTTTGCCGATGATGACGTTCTCTTTCAGCCCGATGAGGGGATCGCGCTTGGTGCAGATCGCAGCCTCCGTGAGCACGCGGGAGGTCTCCTGGAAGGAAGCGGCGGAGAGGAAGGAATCGGTCGCGAGCGCCGCCTTCGTGATCCCGAGCAGCACGCGCTTCGCCGTTGCGGGAACCCCGCCCGAGAGGATCGTCTTCTCGTTCTGTTCCTCAAAGGTGAACATATCCACGAGCTGGCCGGGGAGCATATCCGTCGTCCCCGCGTTCTCGATGCGCACTTTGCGAAGCATCTGGCGGACGATGATCTCGACGTGCTTGTCGTTGATATCGACGCCCTGCGAGCGGTAGACGGACTGCACCTGTTCGAGAATGTAGTCCTGCACGCCCTTGACGCCCTTGACGCGGATGATATCCTGCGGGTTGACGGAACCCGTATTGAGCTGTACGCCGGGTTCGACGACGTCGCCCGTCTTGACTTTCAGCTCGGCGTTGAAGGGAAGCTCGTAATCTTTGAGCCGTTCGCCCGTGTCGCGGTCGGAGACGATCACATGCTTCAAATTGTCGGTATCGTCCACCGTGACGACGCCCGCGAATTCGCAGATCGTCGCAACGCCCTTCGGACGGCGCGCTTCGAAGAGTTCCTCGACGCGGGGAAGACCCTGCGTGATGTCGCCCGTCGCCGCAATGCCGCCCGTGTGGAAGGTACGCATGGTGAGCTGGGTACCGGGTTCGCCGATGGACTGCGCCGCGATGACGCCCACCGCTTCGCCCACTTTGATGGGAAGGGTCGTCGCCATGTTCTTGCCGTAGCACTTCGCGCAGACGCCGAAGCGGGTGTTGCAGTTGAAGATGGAGCGGATGTTGACGCCGCCGCTTACGTACTTCTCGATGGACGCGAGCTTCTTGGCGTTTGCCTCGGTGATCATCTCGTTGCAGGGAACGATCACATTGCCGTCGTTATCCGTGAGATCCTCCGCCGCAAATCTGCCGATCAATCTGTCTTCGAGGCTCTCGATCAGCTCGCCGTTCTGCCCGTAGATAGCGCGGAGCTTGGTGCCGCGGGGACGTCTGCCCGCCGAGCAATCCTCTTCGCGCACGATGACGTCTTGCGAGACGTCGACCAAACGGCGGGTGAGATAGCCCGAGTCCGCCGTCTTCAAGGCGGTATCGGCAAGACCCTTTCTGCCGCCGTGCGAGGAGATGAAGTATTCGAGAACGGAGAGTCCGTTTCTGAAACAGCTCTTGACGGGAACTTCGATCTTCTTTCCCTGCGGGTTGACCATGAGGCCGCGCATGCCCGAGAGCTGCTTGATCTGGTCGATGGAGCCGCGGGCGCCCGAATCCGCCATCATCCAAATGGGGTTGAACTTGTCGTTCGCGCCCTGCTCTTTGAGCAGCCCCGCAACTTGGTCGGTCGCGTCGTCCCATACGCCGATCACGGCGTGGTAGCGTTCCTCTTCTTTTAATAGACCGCGCGCGAACTTCTTGGAGATCTTGGCGACCTGTTCCTCCGCCTCGCGGACGATCTCGTCCTTCTCTTCGGGGATCTTCATATCGAAGACGGAAGTCGTGAGCGCCGCGATCGTGGAATACTTATAGCCGCGTTCCTTGATCGCGTCGAGCACGGCGGACGCTTTGGGCGCATAGCCCGTCTTGAAGCATGCCTCGACGATGCGGGAGAGATGTTTCTTGCCGATCGCGCGGGCGTTGCCGATAAATTCGGTGGAAAGCTCCAATTTGAGGTAGTCCTCGGGGGCATTGCGCTTCACGAAGTCGAGATCCTGCGGCATCCCGTCGTTGTAGATGATCCTGCCGACCGTCGTTTTGATCGTGCCCGTCACGGACACGGTACCCGTCGATTCGTTCCTGAACGCGATCACTCTGCCGCGGATGCCGTTGTTGGCGACTTCGCCGCCGAAGAATTTCTCATAGGGAAGTTCGAGATCGTCGAACTTGCCCGCGGGAAGCTCCACGGTGCGGCGGACATAGATCTCGTCCTGACAGTGCACGTTTTTGAGCTGATAGCTCATGAGCGCCTCGTCGAACGAGCAATATACGGGCGGGACATAGACCTCGCCGTCCTCCGAGGGGCGGCAGAGCGCGTCGTACTTCTTGCCCTCTTCTCTTCTGAGAATGGTGAGGTAGTAGGCGCCGATGATCATATCCTGCGTCGGGGACATGACGGACTTTCCGTCGGCGAGCTTTAAGATATTGTTCGCGGAGAGCATCAAAAATCTCGCTTCCGCCTGCGCTTCGATGGAGAGCGGAAGGTGAACGGCCATCTGGTCGCCGTCGAAGTCCGCATTGAAGGGACCGCAGACGAGCGGGGAGATCTTGATGGCTCTTCCCTCGATGAGGATCGGCTCAAACGCCTGAATGGAGAGACGGTGCAGGGTGGGCGCACGGTTCAGGAGCACGGGGTGCTCTTTGATGACCTCTTCGAGGACGTCCCAAACGAAGTCCTTCCCCTTTTCCACGGTGCGCTTCGCGCTCTTGATGTTGTGGCTCTTCCCCGTCTCGACGAGGCGCTTCATCACGAAGGGCTTGAACAGCTCGATCGCCATTTCTTTGGGAAGGCCGCACTGATAGATTTTCAGTTCGGGGCCGACGACGATGACCGAACGGCCCGAATAGTCGACGCGCTTGCCGAGAAGGTTCTGTCTGAATCTGCCCTGCTTGCCCCTGAGCAGCCCGGAGAGCGATTTCAGCTCGCGGTTGGAGGGACCGATGAGGGGCTTGCCCCTTCTGCCGTTGTCGATGAGGGCGTCCACCGCCTCCTGCAACATGCGCTTTTCGTTCTTCACGATCATCTCGGGCGCGCCAAGCTCGATCATGCGCTTCAAGCGGTTGTTTCTGTTGATGACGCGGCGATAGAGATCGTTGAGGTCGCTCGTCGCGAATCTGCCGCCGTCGAGCTGAACCATAGGTCTTAAATCGGGCGGGATCACGGGAAGAACGGTGAGCACCATCCACTCGGGGCGGTTGCCGCTCTTTCTGAACGCCTCGATGATCTCGATGCGCTTGATCGCCTTCACGCGCTTCGCGCCCGTCGGGTTGTTCTCGATGATGCGCTTGCACTCCTCGCTCTCTTTGTCGAGATCGACCGCCATGAGCAGTTCGCGGATCGCCTCCGCGCCCATGCCCACTTTCAGCCCCGTCTTGGTGCCCATCGTCTCTTCGATCTCGCGGAGTTGCTTATCGTTGATGACCTGCTTGTATTCCAGCCCCGTCGTGCCCGGATCGAGAACGACGTACGCCGCGAAATAGATGACCTGTTCGAGCGGCTTGGGGCCCATGTCGAGGAGAAGACCGATCTTGGAGGGAACGCCGCGGAAGTACCAGATGTGCGACACGGGCGCCGCCAATTCGATGTGCCCCATGCGCTCTCTTCTCACTTTGGCGCGGGTGACTTCCACGCCGCACTTCTCGCAGATGATCCCTTTATAGCGAATACGCTTGTATTTTCCGCAATGGCACTCCCAATCCTTCGTCGGGCCGAAGATCTTTTCGCAGAAGAGTCCGTCGCGTTCGGGTTTTTGGGTGCGGTAGTTGATGGTCTCGGGCTTCGTGACTTCGCCGTACGACCATTCCCTGATCTTCTCGGGGGACGCGATACTGATTTGAATAGAATTGAAATCGTTTAATTCGTACATATCATCTTCCTCCCTTATTCCTTGTCGTCCTCTTCATCGTCGTCCGAGAACAGATCGCCGAAGGAGAAGTCCTCCTCCACGTCGGAGAGGTCGTCCTCCTCGCTCTCGCCGCCGAACAGGTCGTCCGAGACGAAATCCTCGTCCTCGCCCGCTTCGTCGAAGATGGAGCCGATGCCCTCGATCTCCTCGCCTTCGTCTTCGAGACCGAGGTCGAAATCCTGCTCCGCGGGCTGTTGAGGCTCCGCACGGCGGGGTTCGTCCCTGTCGTCGTCCTCGAACTCGCGGATGATGAGCTCTTCGTTGTTCTCGGTGAGTACTTTGACGTCGAGCGCGAGCGATTGAAGTTCTTTGAGGAGCACTTTGAACGCCTCGGGGATCCCCGGTTCGGAGATATTGTTGCCTTTGACGATGCTCTCGTACGTCTTGACCCTGCCGACGATATCGTCGGACTTTACGGTAAGGATCTCCTGCAAGATGTGCGCGGCGCCGTAGGCTTCGAGCGCCCAGACTTCCATTTCGCCGAAACGCTGTCCGCCGAATTGCGCCTTGCCGCCGAGCGGCTGCTGCGTGACCATACTGTAAGGGCCGATGGAACGGGCATGGATCTTGTCGTCTACAAGGTGGATGAGCTTGATCATGTACATGATACCGATCGTGACCCTGTTTTCAAACGGTTCACCCGTTCTGCCGTCGAACACCTGGAATTTTCCGTCTACCTTGCCCTCGGGACCGAGCAGATTGTTCTCCTCGAAGAGCTTTTCGATATCCTGCTCCGTCGCGCCGTCGAAGACGGGCGTCGCGATCTTCCAACCGAGCTGGCGGCAGACATAGCCGAGGTGCACTTCGAGCACCTGACCGATATTCATACGCGAAGGAACGCCGAGGGGGTTGAGAAGGATCTGGATGGGCGTTCCGTCGGGAAGGAAGGGCATGTCGCTCTGCGGCAGCACGCGGGAGATGACGCCCTTGTTCCCGTGGCGGCCCGCCATCTTATCGCCGACCTGTATCTTGCGTTTCTGCGCGATGTAGACGCGCACGAGTTTGTTGACGCCGGGCGAAAGTTCGTCCTTGTTCTCACGGGTGAAGATCTTCACGTCGACGACGATACCGCCCTCTCCGTGGGGAACGCGGAGCGACGTATCGCGCACCTCTCTCGACTTCTCTCCGAAGATCGCGCGAAGAAGCCGCTCTTCGGGGGTGAGTTCGGTCTCCCCCTTCGGGGTGACCTTGCCGACGAGGATATCGCCGCTGCCGACCTCTGCGCCGATACGGACGATCCCTTCTTCGTCGAGGTCTTTGAGCGCGTCGTCGCCCACGTTGGGGATATCGCGCGTGATCTCCTCCTCGCCGAGCTTGGTGTCGCGCGCTTCCGTCTCGTATTCCTCGATGTGAATGGAGGTGAAGACGTCGTCCTGCACGAGCTTTTCGGAGATGAGGATGGCGTCCTCATAGTTATAGCCTTCCCATTCCATGAAGCCGACGAGAATGTTCTTGCCGAGGGCAAGTTCGCCGCCGTAGGTGGAAGGACCGTCGGCAATGACTTCGTCCTTCTCCACCCTGTCTCCCGTGGAGATGATGGGGCGCTGATTGAGGCACGTCCCCTGGTTGGAACGTTCAAACTTTTTCAGGGTATATTCGCGTTCAAAACCGCTGTCCTCGCGGATCACGATCCTGTCCGAAGCGACGGCTGTCGCCGTGCCCGCTTCCTTCGCGCGGACGATGACGCCGGAATCGCGCGCGATCGCCGCCTCGATGCCCGTCGCGACAATGGAAGGCTCCGTCGTGAGAAGGGGCACCGCCTGCCGCTGCATGTTCGAGCCCATGAGGGCGCGGTTGGTATCGTCGTTTTCGAGGAAGGGAATGAGCGCGGTCGCAACGGAGACGAGCTGCTTGGGGCTGACATCCATATAATCCACGCGCTCGCGCGGAAACTCGGTGATGAGTTCGCGGTAGCGGCAGCCGACGCGCGCATTGACGAATCTGCCCTCTGCGTCGAGGGGTTCGTTCGCCTGCGCGACGACGTAGCGGTCCTCTTCGTCCGCCGTGAGATAGTCCACATGCGCCGTGACGACGCCCGTCTCCTTGTCCACCTTGCGGTAGGGGGACATGATGAAGCCGAATTCGTTGACTTTCGAGAAGGTCGCGAGCGAGGAGATAAGACCGATGTTCTGACCTTCGGGCGTTTCAATGGGGCACATGCGCCCATAGTGGGAGTGGTGAACGTCGCGCACTTCAAACGTCGCGCGGTCGCGGTTGAGTCCCCCGGGGCCGAGCGCCGAGAGCTTGCGCTTGTGCGTGAGTTCGGCGATGGGATTGGTCTGATCCATGAACTGCGAAAGCTGGGAACTTCCGAAGAACTCGCGGATCACCGCCGAGATGGGACGGACGTTGATCAGAGAGGACGGCGTGACCTGCATGGGGTCTGCCGTCGCCATGCGCTCTTTGATGAGCCGTTCGAGGCGGGACATGCCGATGCGGAGCTGGTTTTGGAGCAGCTCGCCCACCGAACGGACGCGGCGGTTGCCGAGATGGTCGATCTCGTCGATCGTGCCGATCCCGTAGCGCAGATCGAGGTTGGTGGAAACGGCGGCGACGATATCGTCTACCGTGATGCACTTATGGTTGAGTTTTTCGACGAGGGGCTTGATCGCCTTCTTTTCGGCGGGCGTGACGCCCAAAACGCGCTTTTCCGCCTCCAAATCGACGGGGGCGTTGGGGTCGGTCTCGTCGGAACGGCTGAGAAGTTCGTGGAAGAGCTTGCACGCCGCGACGAACTTGATGCGGTTCTCCCGCCTCTTCTCGCGGTTCTTCTTCTCCTCCTGCTTTTCATCCGCTTCGGGCGCCGTCTCGTGCGTGTAGTAGATGGCGTTGATCGCATCGAGGTACTGCTCTGCGACCTCCTCCACCGATTTTTCCGCGCAGGCGGCGGCGATCTCTTTGGAAAATACGAAGTTGGGGTAATAGATCGTTTTGAGAAGCCCGAACGCCTTCGGATTTTTTTCCGAGAGCGCGGAGAAATCCACCGTGTTGTTGGAGATGATCTTGTGGCGGATCTCCCCCTGTTCGGGATCCTGAATGAGAACGAACACGGAGCCGATGCCCGCATTCTGAATGGCGCGCGCCTGCTCTTCGGAGATGACTTCCCCCTTGACGGCGAGGATCTCGCCCGTTTCGGGATGAACGATGTCGTCCGCAATGCGGCAGCCGGGGAGACGATATGCAAGGTTGAGCTTCTTGTTGAACTTGTATCTTCCCACCTTCACCACGTCGTAGCGGCGGGGATCGAAGAACAAATTGTTGAGGTGCTGGCGCACCGATTCTTCGGTGGGAACTTCGCCGGGGCGCAGCCTTCTGTAAAGCGCGACAAGGCCGTCGGACTCCGAGAGAATGGGCGGGTTGTCCTTCTCGTCGCGGGCGATGGTCGCGGCGATCATCTTATCCCCGCCGAACAGCTCTTCGAGCGCGCGGTTGGAACCGTAACCGAGCGCGCGCAGCAGCACCGTTGCGGTGAGCTTTCTGCGGCGGTCTACATTCACCCAGAGAACGCCCTGCGCGTCCTGTTTGAATTCCAGCCATGCGCCGCGGCCCGGAATGACCGTGGTCTCGTACATCTGCTTGCCCGTCTTGTCCGTCTCGGAGACGTTGTTCACGCCGGGCGAGCGGACGAGCTGGGAGACGATGACGCGCTCCGCGCCGTTGATGATGAAGGAGCCGTTCTCCGTCATGAGAGGGAAATCCCCCATGAACACGTCCTGTTCGAGGATCTCGTCCTTCACCTTGTTGACAAGGCGCACCTTCACCCGAAGCGGGAGAGCGTACGTCGCGTCGCGGTTGCGGCATTCCTTTTCGTCGTACTTGGAGCTTTTCCCGAATTCGTGATCGAGAAAATACAGCTCGAAGTGGTCGGAAAAGTCGGTAATGGGCGAATAGTCCTCGAAGATCTCGGAGATCCCCTCGCCGATAAACGAATCATAGCTCTCCCGCTGGATCTCGACGAGATTGGGGATGTCGATGACTTCGTTGATCGATCCGAACTTTCTTCGCTCGATCTTGCCGTACTTTTGGATTGGTAAGTTCATCCGTCAAATAACTCCTTTTTGTTGTTATCACTTGACGGTCTACCGAGTATATCTTTTCATCGATAAAAACCGAAATGTCCGAATGAAAATTGCGTTCCGCCCCTTTACAAACGCCGAAAAACACGGTATAATAGGGGAAATCGTCCGTCGGAAATGCAAGCATAATCCGACAAAACGGCGCAAAACCGCATTCTAAACATAATGATACAGTATGGAATTATACCTTTTTATGCAGGCGATGTCAACTCGTTTTGCGCGCGAAATAATAATTTTTACAAAATCGACAAAAAAAGTGCGAAATTATCGCACGGCGGGAACATACAGCGGGGGATCTCATGCGAATTGACAAGTTTTTGAAGGTTTCGAGGATCTTAAAGCGCCGCACCGTGGCGCAGGAGGCGGCTTCCGCGGGCAAGATCGCCGTGAACGGAAGAGAGGTGAAGCCCTCCTACCGCCTGAAAGTCGGCGATATCGTCGAGGTATCCTTCCTCTCGGGCGTGCTGAAATTCCGCGTGCTCGACCTCAAAGAGACGGTGAAAAAGGACGAAGCGACGAGCCTCTACGAGGTGATCGCGGAATAAGTTTTCCCTCGTCATGTAGTATGGCTTCCCCCCATAGGGGGAGGCTCCGCCGCAGGCGGTGGTGAGGGACTTTTTATTCCTTGTGCGAGCAGGGTCTCCCTGCGCTACCGCGAAGTTCGGACTTCGTATCAGGGGATTCTCTCGGCACTCCGTGCCTCGGAATGACGCGGTATCCCCCAAAGCAAAACAAAATTTGTGAACCCCTTTCTCTAATAACGGTGCGAGCAGGGTCTCCCTGCGCTGCACGCCCCAATTTGGCAAGCCCTGTTGCCTTAATGACTTTGAGGACAACATAGTCCAGCGGGCGATACGGCTTAGTGATGATGATATTTAACCCCTCACGAAATTTTGTTTTGCGAAAAATGGACTTCGTATAAGGGGATTCTCTCAACCCCTACGGGGTTTCGGAATGACACGGGAACCCGCTCGCAAAACAAAATTTGTGAACCTATACGCGATTCGTAAAATTAAAAATGATAACAGTTATAATCTGTGCTGCGGGCAGAGGCACAAGAACCAACCTCCCCGAAAATAAAATCCTGCATGAGCTGAACGGCATGCCCGTTTTGTGCCATTCTCTCTCCGCATTCATGCCGTTTGCGGACGAGATCCTCGTCGCGTGCAGAAAAACAGACGAGGCGCGCGTCCGCGCCATTCTCTCCCCCTTTCCCTGCGCGCGCCCCGTGCGCGGCGGAGCGACCCGCGGGGAGAGCGTTCTGCGCGCTTTGAGAGAGACGAAGGGCGACATGGTACTCATTCACGACGCCGCGCGCCCCTTCGTCACGCAGAAGATCATCAAGGATTGCATCGAAAGCGTGCAAAAATACGGCTCCGCCGTCGCCGCGGTGCCCGTTTCGGATACTGTCGCGCACGTTTTGAAGGGCTGTATCGCGGACATGCCTCCCCGCAATGCGCTCTATGGCTTGCAAACGCCGCAGGGATTCTTCACCAAAGATATCCGTGCCGCCTACGAAAAAGCCTTTGAAGAAGGGCGTGGCAAGATGTTCACCGACGACAGCGGCGTCTACGCCGCCTATCTCGGTAGCCCTCACATCGTCGCGGGCGACGTCTGCAACAAAAAACTCACCTATTCGAGCGATTTCATGCCCGCAGAAAGGGTCGGGTTCGGCGTGGACACGCATGCCTTCGACCACCAAGAGGAGATCGACCGCGGGATCGCGCGGCTGAATTTGAATTACATCACCCTCGGCGGCGTCGTCATTCCCTCCAACCGCGCGTTGAAGGCGCACAGCGACGGCGACGTCGTCGTCCACGCCCTCATGGACGCCCTGCTCTCCGCCATCGGCGAGCGCGACATCGGCTATCATTTCCCCGATTCCGACCCCAAGTATAAGGGCGCGAACAGCATGGAACTTCTCTCCGTCGTCATGGAGATGGTGCGTATGAGGAATTTTTCCGTGAAAAACGCGAGCGTCTCCGTCCTGTGCGAACTCCCCCGCCTTTCGCCCTATATCGAGGGCATGCGGAACAATCTGCGCGCCGCCCTCTGCTGCGAAAACGTCGCCGTCGCCGCGGGCACGAACGAGAAGCTCGGCTACGTCGGCGAAGGGCGAGGAATCACCTGCTATGCTATGGTGTTATTAAAGACGGATCGCGGATAGGCGTCGAAATACTTCGTCGTGCTGCGTTTTTCTTGCCCACGTACGGATAAATGCTACGCTATGGTGCTATTAAAACGGGTCGCGTACACCCCTTCCGTCACGGCAAGAACTGCCGTGCCACCCACCCCTCAAAGGGGTGGGCAAGAATACCATCACCACATTTTTCAAATAAAGGAACCGCTATGCCGAAAAATTTGACGCAATTTGTCTGCAATGAATGCGGATATACTTCCCCAAAGTGGCTGGGGCGCTGCCCCGACTGCGGGAAGTTCAACACTCTCGTCGAGGAGGCGATTTCTCCCCTTCCGACAAAAAATAAGCCCCCCATGTCCGCAACCCCATCGCGCGCAATTCCTCTCTCGAAGGTCACGTTCGAGAAGTTCGAGCGCGTCTCTTCGGGCATCAAGGAGTTAGACGTCGTGCTCGGGGGCGGCATCGTGAGAGGCTCCCTCATTCTCGTCGGGGGCGACCCCGGCGTGGGCAAATCCACCCTTCTCACCGAGGTCGCGGCGCACCTTGCAAAAGAGCATAAGGTTTTATATCTCTCCGCCGAAGAGAGCTGTTCGCAGGTCAAACTCCGCTGTGAGCGGTTGGGGCTGGATTCCGACAACCTGCTTCTTCTCAACGAGACCAACATCGAGGCGGCGGAAGAGAGCTTCTATTCGGCGGAATACGTCATCGTAGATAGTATTCAGGCGGTCTACACCGAGGCGCTTTCCTCTGCGGCGGGCAGCGTCGGGCAGGTGCGGGAGTGCGCCGCCAAAATCATGCGCATCGCCAAATCAAAGGGCATCACCTTCTTCCTCGTCGGGCATGTGACGAAGGAAGGCACCCTCGCGGGGCCGAAGGTCCTCGAACATATCATGGATACCGTCCTCTATTTCGAGGGCGAACGGTCTGAAAACTTCAAGATCCTGCGCGCCGTCAAGAACCGCTTCGGCTCGGTGCAGGAGGTGGGCGTCTTTGAGATGACGGGAGAAGGCATCTTCGGCGTTCCCGATTATTCCTCTCTCTTCCTCTCGGATAGCCGAGGCATTGCGGCGGGAGCCGTCGTCACCCCGAGTGAAACGGGCAACCGCTGTATGATGGTGGAGATCCAAACGCTCATGGCAAAGACGGCTTACGGGCTTCCGCGCAGAATGTCTCTCGGGGTGGATCCCAACCGCCTCATCGTGCTCATCGCCGTCCTCGAAAAGCGGTGCGGCATCCCTCTCGGCACGCAGGACGTCTATCTCAACGCAATGGGCGGGATCCGTTTGGGAGAGCCGAGCGCCGATCTTGCCGTGTGCGCCGCCCTCGCCTCCGCCGAGAAGATGATCGCCATCGAAAAATACACGGCAGTCTTCGGCGAAGTGGGCTTGACGGGCGAAGTGCGCGGGGTGAACTGCGCCGAAAAACGCGTGAACGAGTGCCTGAAAATGGGCTTCAAACGCGTCATTCTGCCCGCCAAGAACATGAAGGCGTGCGAGAAATTCAAGGGTAAAATAGAACTCGTCCCCGTCACCTACGTCTCCCAAATGATCAAGGCGTTGTTCTGAATATGGCAAAGCAGCAAATGAGAGAAGGCCGCGTCCTCGGCGGGCACGTCCACGATTTTCTGACAACGCGCTCTCCGATCAGAGACCGCATCGTAAACTTTGTGCGCGACAATCTCCGCAATGGAACGCGGAGCGTCGCGCTGTGTTTTCGCGGAAACGCCGCCACGCTGTATTACCGTTGCCACCAACTCTTGCGCATACGGCGCTCGCGCGGCGGCACGATCGGCGAGTTTGATTTCCGTCACGCCCGTTTTACGGAAAATTATCTGCAAACGCTCGGGCGGCTCGATAAGCTGCACGTCGATCCCGCCCCCTTTTTGAACGCGAGGAAGTATCTTTCTTTTTCATTGGAAACATGCGGCGAGGACGAACTGACGGAAATTCTCGAAACCTATCGGGGACTGATCGACGACTTTTTCGACCCCGAAAAAACGGAATACGCGTTCGACGCGCCCGCCGTCTCGCATAAAAAACAAGTATATTTGGAAAAAGACCGCCAACAACAACTTTGGGCGGGATACTTCTTAAACGACGCTTTGACCTATTACGACTTGGAATATTCGGAGCGTTTCGCCGAAAAAAACGGTCTGCACGGCAGATTCGATCTCTTGGGACTGCGCGCGGCGCCCAACGGCTACACACTGCTTCTTACGGAATTGAAATCCTCGCCGCAGGCAGTCGGCGGAAGATCGGGGATCGCAAGCCACGAAAGAGATTACCTCAAATACTTGGACAGCCCCTTCCTCGCCGCCCGCAAAAACGAGGCGTGCGAAGCGATCAAATTGCTCTGCGAGATCTTTCAGCGGCCGTATCCGAAGGATCTCGCGCCCGAAACCATTACGGAAGCAAAAATACAGTTCGTCTTTTCCGATACAGTGATAGACGTCGGGAGAGCCTATCGCCCCTCCGACCCCCGCATTGAAAAAGCATATCTCGAAAACGGAAAAATATTTTAAGAAACAGGAGGAAAAAATGTCATTCAAATACACAGAAGAGGCTTGCATCGCGGCAATCTCCGCGCTATACGAGAAAAGGGATCTATCCAAGTTGTACGACCAACGTTTCATCAAATGTTGGAGCGGAAAGACTTCCGACACGGGGCGCGAATATCAGGAACTCTTTGCGCAATTCATTTGGGAGCGGCTGGTGGACGGCAGACTTCCCATGATCAACGTTTGTAACGTAAAGGAGTATTGCACCGTTGACAGGCAGGACGCCATTCGCGACAATGAGGAGGGCGTCCAACGCGACTTTTATTTCGGCCGCAGAAAGCTCGATGACAAATTCGGCAAACCCGTTTGGTTTGAGTTACAGACCAACAGGGAAGGACAAGGCAAGGGCGTCGACCTCGTTTATTACAACGAGCAGACGGAGGAAATCAATCTCTTCGAGTTAAAATACGCCAATAAAAAAGAGGGACTTTTGCGTGCGGCTCTCGAAGTACAGACCTATTATCAACGCGTAAATTGGTATGCCGTCGCACAGGCCTTCCGGCGCAGAGGATTGATCGGAAGCCTTCATATCTCCAAAATCAATAAATATATCCTTGTCGACGAGCAGTCAGTGAAGATCATGAAAAAATTGCGGGAGATCAAAGCGGGCGGCGAGGGATACGTCAAAAAATTGCTCGACGAGTTCAAGATCTCCGTCGTGTATTATTAAATCCCAAAAGGCGGATTCCCCGCCTTTTTCTTTTCTTGAAAAAAATTTTCCGAAAACCCCTTGACAAATTGACAAAAATGTGTTGTTTGTATATACTGCGCGGCGCGAGCCGCGACTCTATCCGAAAAGGAGCAAACTATGCAAGGAGACTTCATTCGCGTCGGTATCTTTTGGGCGATCCCGAACAGGGAAAAAGGCGGTTGGGACTTCCGCGTTCGCCAAAAGTCCTACCCCGCTTCCGCCGCCGAACAGCTCGCAAATGCGGCAGGCTTCATCGACTACCCCTATTCGCATTACGAGGAGTGGGACGAGGCGCGTCACAACACCGAAACAGAGGATTGCTACTTCTATCCGCGCGGCAGAATTCTCTATGACGTGAAGCACAAAAGGCACCGTATCTTTGCGGACGAATGTCTTAACCTATCCGATCTCGACGAACTCATCGACTTTTATGACATTTGGGACGTCGAACTGTGCCGCGACGAGCATTATGTGAGCGTTTACACGCACAGCCCCCGTCCTACGCCCCGCCCCGTCCTTCGCTATCAAATCCTGCGCGGGAAGGATAAGATCGGGGAAAATCTCATCGAGATCTCCTACGGCGAAACAAGAATTTTGGTCGAGCTGGGCAAGGCGCTCGACGGCGGCGAGGAATTGAGCGAGCTTGAAAAGGCGGTGCTGCATGAAAAATACGACGCCGTCGTCGTCTCCCACTATCATGCCGACCATGCGGGACTTATCGAAGAAAAGCAGGACTGCCCCATCTATATCGGGGCGGGCGCACGCCGCATGATCGAGGCGATGGACGAATACCGCGGAAGGTCTCTTCCGAAAAATATCCGCGCTTACCGCAGCGGACGGGCATACCATGTCGGGAAAATATGGTTCATACCCTATCTGTGCGACCACTCCGCATTCGATAGTTATATGCTTCTATTTGAGGCGGGCGGAAGGAGCATTCTCTACACGGGCGATTTTCGCTTCCACGGCAGAAAGAGCGGCGAAGAACTTCTTTCGCGGCTTCCGAAAAAGGTCGATACGCTCATCTCGGAGGGCACCAATCTCGGCAGCGGGAAGCCCTGCTTTTCCGAACGCGACCTCGAAAACCGCGCAGTCGAACTCTTCAAATTCACAGAAAAGCCCGTTTTCGTGTTGCAATCGGCTTCCAATCTCGATCGGATCGTGAGTTTTTACCGTGCCGCCAAACGGTGCGGGCGCATCTTTTACGAAGACCTCTATACCGCGCTGCTCGCCTCCGCCGCGGGCGGCAAGATCCCGCGCCCCGACGTGTTCGGCGACGTCTTTGCCTTTACGCCCCGCCCCGTGCGCGGAAAAAGAAAGGACATGTTCTTTGAATTTGCGCAAAAACGCGGCGCTTCGCAGATCGCGAAGGGAAAACCCTTCGTCATGCTCGTCCGCCCGTCCATGCTCGGCTATCTCAAAAAACTTGCCGAAAAAACCGACCTTGCGGGCGCGCTTCTCATCTATTCCATGTGGAGCGGCTATCGGGAACATGACGACGTGAAGAATTTTTTGGAAGAAGTGCGCGCTATGGGGCTTGAAGAGCACACACTGCACACGAGCGGACACGCCTCAATAAGCGATATCGAGCGGTTGAAAGCATGCGTCGAAGCGGAAGAATATGTTACCGTTCATACCAACGGCTCCCCCGATCAGGGCGATCCTTCCCCCTCCGTTATCGATTAGAATGAAAAAATCGGCTGTGGGACCCGCCTTTGAAGGGGCGGGTGGCACGGCGTATTGCCTCGACAGCTCCCCCTTTCGAGGGGGAAGCCTTTTTATTGCTTTCTCTCGGACATGGTATGGGGAAATTACTTCTATACAGCGAGAAAGAGCGGGCGCAAATGCGCCCGCCCTTCCGAGAATTATAGAAGGTCGAATGAACTTAGTTATTCTTCCCGTCCGGCAACATCGCAACTTCCTGCGGGGCGACCACGGCGGCCGCGGCAGCGGGGACAAAGTCAACGTCGATGAGGACTCTCGTGCCCGTCCTCGTTTCGAGTTCGCAATAGAAATAGCGATCGGTATCCTCTGCCGTGTAGCTGACGCTCACGCTCGTCATCGCAAGTCTTCCGCTTGCCTTCGTGCCGGTATCGGTACCCGCAGGATTGATGCAGTCGGAGGTGATACGGTCCTGCCACTTCGTCTGCGCTTCTTCGGTCATATACTTGTTCTGATAGATGAAGAAGTAGGGAGCATTCACATCGCCCTCGGGATTTGTGGTCTGCACTTTCAAGCCGCTTTCGAGATAGTTTTGATCGCTGATCGCAATACCGCCGAGGTTTGCGGGAACCTTCACGTCGGTCGAGCCTTCCACGATGGTGTAGAACTTGATGACGAGGGAGCCGGCGCCTTCGGGTACCTTCAAACCGAAGCTCACGCCGATGAATCCGCTCCTGTTTGTTGCGGTCTCACCGTAGTACTTCTTGCCGACTTCGAGGACGGTGGGAACAACTTGCGACGAAACGGAGAACTTGGAGAATTTTTCTACGCCGACGTCGTAGGCGACGTCCACTTCTTCGCCGCAGATGCCGCATGTGCCGTGCAGGGTGCCGCCATCCGCTTGGATCGCGGGAGCATCGCTCGCCGTGTATTTGAAGTTGATCCTGCCGTCGTGCTTGCAAGTTTCACCCTGTTCTTGCCCGCATATGCACTTGTTGCCCTCTTGGTCGTAGACATGGTCTGCTTTCGTGCTGTCGTCGATCGTACCGTCGTCCGGGCATTGCATCCAATGTTGCGTCTCATTCTTGCCCCACTCGGTGTACTTGTGGACATGACGCTCGAAGCCGCAGGTATTGCAGGTCGCGTCCTGATCGTTATCGTAGACATGATCCTCGCGGGACGAAGCGTCGATTTCGCTATCCAACCAGCACTGCTTGTAATGCTGCTCGGTGTCGTGTCCGTCTACATTATAGTAATGCGTATGCGCGACGGCTTCCATCTTGACGGTGTTCGTGCCGACTACCCAGGAGATTTTCCAATCGCCGTTCTTCGTGACTTTGACGTTTTCGCCTGGGTCTGGAATGTATTTGCCGTTGACCGCATTGTAGAGTTTCCACGCATCGACCGTTTGCAGTCTTACCGTGGCGCTCCAAGTCTTTTCGCCGTCAAATTCGAGATGCACACAGTCTTTTTCGACGCCGTTCTTGGCAGCCGACGGCCAAGCGTTGGTGGGGTACTGTTTGAGCGGGCCGACAATATAGATATCTTCGGTCTGGGCAAGCGGTTCCACCGCCTGCACAAGCTCGAAGCTCACATAGTTATCCGCCCAATCCGCGGGCGCGGGTTTGGTATGTACGGTGAATTTATAGATCCCGTCCTTGCCTTTCGCAACGCCGATGTTGAAGTTCCCTGCGTCGACAAAGGTGCCATCGTTGCCCCTTATTTCGCTGAGGCCGAAATAGGTGCCGTCCGTCCAGACGAGACCGCCCATATCGTTCCGCTCGTCCTGCCGGATCTTGAAGTTATCGCCGCCGGCATAGATCTTGAACTGAATGGTGTAGAGGGTGAAGCCCTCCGCATCCGCTTGGGGTTCTTTGGTAAGTTTGAAGGTGTCTTTGAGTTCTTCCCAACTGCAGTTTTTAAGATCGCCCGCTCCCGAGCCTGTCACCCAGAACTCGCGGTTATCCAGCTGTACGGCGGGAGGAGTCGGCTCTGTGGCGCCGCATTCGCAAACCCCCTCGACGAAATGATGATCCGCGCGCGTGCTTTCGTCGATATGAGACTTATCCGTGCCGTGCTCGTCGCAATACTTCCAGTGCTGTGTATCGTCCCAATCCCATGCGTCGTATGTGCAAGTGTGTGTTTCGGCGGGTTTCTTCGCACCGCAGACGCAGTCGCCGTTTGTGAAGTCGTGCGCGGCCTTCCCCTGCGCCCAGATCTCCCCGTCGTCGGGACAGACCATCCAATGCTCGGTTTCGTCATGTCTCCACTCGGTGAAAGCATGGGTGTGCTCTTCCTCTTCCTGCACGCCGCACTCGCAGTTGCCGTCGACGAAGTTATGGGCGCTCTTCCCCGCAGGGTCTACCGCCCCGTCGTCGGGACAGATCTTCCAGTGTTCCGTCTCGGTGTGTTGCCACTCGGTGTACGCGTGGGTATGGGGCGGGGGGGCGGGGTTCTTTTCATCGCCGCACGCCGAAATTCCGACGCCAAGACTCGCCGCCATCACGAGAGAAAGCCCCGCAATGAGCCAATTTTTTTTGTTCATAGTTTTCCTCCTACCATTTTTTTAGTGTAAAACCATTATAAATGTAAATAATTGGTATGTCAAGAATATTTAGAAAAATTATGGTATATTTTCTATAAGGAGAAAAAGATTTCTATGAACAGGCTCAGAAGCTTACGCGAGGACAAGGATTTGAGGCAGATCGACGTTGCCGTGGCGGTGGGCATCGACCAGCGTTCCCTCTCCAACTACGAGACGGGGAAGACGCTCCCGGACGCAGGCGCGATCATCAAACTTGCCAAATTCTTCAATGTTTCCTGCGATTATCTCTTGGGAGTAACGGACACCGACCTCAACTCGCCGAAGGAAATCATTGCCGAGATCGACGGGATCAAGGAAAGCCTCACGCAGATCCAAAGAGCTTTGAACAGAATGTAAAACTTCCCCCTCCGTTCATGTTCGGAGGGGGTTCTTATATCGATAATATCGAAAAATCGGCCACACCTCGCAGCCGATTTTTCTTTCCGCTACCGTAAACTTCTTATCTTATCACGCACTGCGGAAAAATTGCTCACAAAAGCACGGCGCGGGCGAAATAGATGGGCATGCCCTTCGAGGAAAAATTCCGCTCGTACTCGGTGACGATGTTCCCCTTTGCCCATTCGCTCTTATGAAGATCGCGCGTGACGTCGGTCACCGCAAAGCCGTTTTCGCGGTAGCTTTCGAGGGAATAGTCGAAGAAAAACCCGCTATCCGTCTTTTGCTCGATCACGCCCCCCTCCTCCAAGAGATCTTTATAAATGGAAAGGAAACGGGGCGACGTCAGGCGTTGGCGTTCGTGCGTGCTCCCGGGGAGCGGCGTGGAAAAATTGAGATAGATCTTGCGGACGCTCTTTTCGGGAATGTAGCATGCCAAGATTTCGGCGGGAATGTTGAGAAAGCGCACGTTGGGGATATTTTCGCGCAGAACGCGCTCCATCGCCGTGAGAATGACGTTGGAGCACAGCTCGACGGCAAGAAAGTTGGTCTCGGGTTCGCGTTTTGCAAGCTCGGCGATGAAGAACCCGTTGCCGCAGCCCACTTCGAGTTCGACGGGATTCCCATTTCCGAAGAGCGTTCGATAGTCTAAAACGGCGCGAAAATTCTCCGCCGCCTCCTTCAAGTTGAGGCAGGGCCTTCCCCGCGCCGCGAGGACGGGCGCGCACCGCTCCATCCGCGGCTCCAAATTGCGCTTTTTTCTCATTCGCATATGAATACTCCAAGTTGATCTCGGCTCTTCCATGAGGGCCGCCGTCATACCGAACCCGCAAAGCGGGTGAGTGTATCCCCTGATACGAAGTCCGCTTTTTCATGTAGGGGATCCTCTCGGGCTACGCCCTCGAAATGACATGAAGAAGCCCCCCCCGTAAGAAGGACGCGGCGGTTATTTTCTCCCCGTCGAGCCGAAGCCGCCTTCGCCGCGCACCGTCTCGGAGAGCGTTTCCGCCTCCTCGAATCGGGCGGTATAATAGGGCGCGATCACGAGCTGGGCGATGCGGTCGCCCAAAGCGACGCGGCGCATCTCTTTCCCGTGGTTGTGAAGGGCGACGATGATCTCCCCGCGGTAATCGCAGTCGATGACCCCCACTTTATTGGCGGGGGCAAGACCCTGCTTGCAGGCAAGCCCGCTCCTTGCATAGATAAGCCCCACCGTGCCCAAAGGAAGCTCGATCGCAATGCCCGTGTGCACGAACACCGTCTCCCCCGCTTGCACCTCGTGATCGCTGCATGCGTAGAGGTCCGCCCCCGCCGCACTCGAAGACCCGTAGACGGGCAGCTTTGCGTTCTCGTTCAATTTTTTCACGTTGACTTTCATGGAAATCTCTCCATCGCTTGTATCCCCCCTATCATATCATATTGCCTATTTTTTTGCAAGCGAAAGTTGAAGAGGTGAAGCGCGTCATTCTGAGCGGAAGATTGTGGTAGGCGTCTTTCTGCCCCGCGCGCACTATTGTCTACTAAGCGCGGCACGAGGAGCGTAGCGACAAAGTAGCCGATAAATAAAAAATGAAAACGTAAAAGCAACTATCCGAAGAATCCCCTTATACGAAGTCTAAATATACGGTCATGCTTCGACAAAGCTCAGCATGACGCAAGCAGAACAGTCGGACTTCGTACTTCGGGATCCTTCGAGAATGGGCTCACCGTTTTCATTTTATAATTCGGCTCAGGATGACGCGGTTACCCAGCGCGGTTCATTACCCCGACGCGGTTACCGTTAAAACGCGGAGAAGCAAGCAAGGCAAGGAGTGCGAGGCTTTTCGCAGGGAGTGTACTTTTGCGTACACGACCAAGAAAAACGTAGCACGACGAAGATTAGCGTAGCTTATACGCGTTTCGCCCAATGATACGCTTACCCACGGACATGGTACCCACCTCGGCGGTCATATGGGCCATTCAAAATAATTCGTCAAGCAAAAGATAATATCGGATCTTTTCCCGATCGGGCGCAAAGCCGAGTGCGTCAAACAGCCTATCGGGATGAATGGGCGCCCATTCTCCGCCGAATTTTCCGCCCAAATTGTCGCGAAGGCTTCGCCAAAGAAGGGCGATATCCCACCACTTCTCCGCTGCGCCGCCAAATCCGAGATCGACGAGTCCCGCAAGTGTGTAGCCGTTGAGCAAAATATTCGGCAGACAAAAATCGCCGTGCGAGAAGACAGGTTCCTCCTCTTTGGGTCTACATTTTTGCAGCCAATCGAGAAGGCGGGCGGGCGTGGAAAATTCCTGCCATGTCTGCGGTTCGGAGTTTCCGATGTCCACCTGTCCGCTCCGGACGCGCTGTTCTGCCAAAGAAAGCCGGCCTTCCAAAGTGCATACGGAAAGCCCCGTTACATCCACCGTCCACATGCGTTTGAGAATGCCTGCAAGGGCGAAGATGAGCTCTTCGGGATGCGTCCGGTACCGCGGGGCACACGCCATTTCGCCCTTGACGCGCGTGGTCAAGAGGTAGATCTTCTCGCCCTCGCATTCGCATCCGATAACCTCCGGAACGGGAAGTTTTCCGTGCAGAAAACGAAGAACGGCGACCTCGTTCATACTTTCCTCACTCTTTGGGGAAATTTTGAGCACAAAATCGTCGGATAGAAGGACGGCGGATGAGGACTGCCCGATCTTGTCCGGGTAAAATGTCCTCTCCCCCACCTCAGCCGCGATTTTCGGGGGAAGATAAAGATTTTTCATCTCCCCTATCCTATCACACCGTCTCATATTTTGCAAGCGAAAGTTAAAGAGGTGAAGCGCGTCATTCTGAGCCGAAAAATAAAAATGAAAACATACAAGCAACTCCCCGAAGAATCCCCGTTTACGAAGTCCGCTTGTTGTCCTTGAAAGGGAAAGTACCCGCGAAGCGGGGGAAGGGGTTATAACCCCTCTGTCTCGGCTACACTTCGACATCTCCCCTATAAGGGGCGGCAAGAGCACGGGCTTCGTACTTCAGGATCCTTCGAGGATAGGCTCTCGCGGACTACGTAATGCTGTCTCGGCTCAGGATGACGCGGAAATCACTTCACGCTGTATAAAAGATCGGTGTACGTCGGATAGGGCCAATAGGAGGAGGCGGTGAGCTTCTCCATGCCGTCTGCAAGCGCGCGCACGGCATTCATATCCGGGACGACGGTATGCGCCATATGCTGCGCGGCGACAAGCGCCTCCATAGGAGCATGCGCGAGATCTTCTTCCAGCTTCTCCACCGCCCCCATCATCTTCTCGTTCATGGCGGAGAGCTTCTCCGCGAGTACCATGTCCGCATTGCAAGCCAATTTTTCGCTCACCGCACGCTTCGATGCAATGACGGAGCAAAGCGAATGGATATAGCCGTTGACTGCGGGGTAGATATCCTGCCGCGCCATTTCCGCCGCGGTCAGCCCCTCGATGTTGATGGTCTTGACATACGTCTCCATCGAAATGTTCGCGCGGGCGACGACCTCTTTTTCGGTATATACCCCCTGTTTGACGAATACTTCGATGTTCTCCCGTTTGAGGAACTGCGGCACCGCGTCCGCCGTATTTTTGAGGTTCAAAAGCCCCCTGCGCTCCGCCTCAGGCTCCCAATCGGGGCCGTAGCCGTTGTAATTGAAAATGATACGATAGTGTTCTTTTAAGAGTTTTTCCGTGTACTCCCTGCAAGCAAGCCCGAAATTTTCCGCGCCCGACAGCGCTTCCACCGCCTCCGAGAACGCCTGCGCGACGATCGTGTTGAGCACGATGTTGGGATCGGCGACGGAGGCCTGCGAGCCGAGCATGCGGAATTCAAACTTATTGCCCGTAAAGGCGAAGGGCGAGGTGCGGTTGCGGTCCGTTGTGTCGATGGGGAAAATGGGCGAGGAGGGAACGCCGATGGAGCCGGGGACTGCCTTATGGGGGATATATGCCCTTCCGCAGGCGATCGCGTCTACAATGGCGCCGAGCTGGTCGCCGAGATAGACGGAGATGATCGCGGGCGGGGCTTCGTCCGCGCCGAGGCGGTGATCGTTCGCCGCCGAAGCGACGCTTGCGCGCAGGATCCCCTGATAGGTATCCACCGCCGCGATGACGCATGCAAGAATGAGCATGAAGCGAGGATTGCTCTCGGGATTCTCCCCGGGATCGAGCAGATTAAGCCCCGCGTCCGTGGAAATAGACCAATTATTGTGCTTGCCCGAGCCGTTGACGCCTTCAAAGGGCTTCTCGTGCAAAAGACAGACAAGCCCGTGCTTTTTCGCCACCTTCTTCATGAGTTCCATCGTGAGTTGGTTGGCGTCCACGGCGACGTTGGTCGTTGTGAATACGGGCGCAAGCTCGTGTTGGGCGGGCGCCACCTCGTTGTGCTTGCTCTTTGCGAAGATCCCGTAGCTCCAAAGCGTTTCGTCGAGATCGCGCATGAAGTCGGAGACGCGCGTTTTGAGCGCGCCGAAGTAGTGATCTTCCAGCTCCTGTCCGCGCGTAGGCGGCGCGCCGAACAGCGTTCTTCCCGTGAGGACGAGATCCTTCCTTCGCTCGTAGACCTTTTCGTCGATGAGAAAGTATTCCTGTTCCGTGCCGACCGTCGTCGCGACCTTTCTGCACTCGATCCCGAAGAGCCGCAACAGCCGTTTCGCCTGCGTATCGAGCGCGGTCATGGATTTAAGAAGGGGGGCTTTTTTATCCAACGTCTCCCCCGTGTGGGAGACAAAGATCGTGGGAATGTAGAGCGTCCCCTCCTTGACAAAGGCGGGGGAAGTCGGATCCCAAGCCGTGTAGCCGCGGGCGGCGGAAGTCGCGCGCGTTCCGCCCGAGGGGAAGGACGACGCGTCAGGTTCGCCCACGATGAGATTTTTCCCCGTGAGCTGCATGATCACCTTGTCGCCCGAAGGCTCGATGAAACTATCGTGCTTTTCGGCGGTGAGATTGGTGAGAGGCTGGAACCAATGGGTATAGTGCGTGGCGCCCTTCTTCACCGCCCAATCCTTCATGGCGTTGGCGACAGCGCTTGCGATCGAACTGTCGAGCGGGGCGCCCTCGTCTACCGTGCGCTTCAAGGAGCGATAGATCTCTGCGGGCAGGGAATTTTTCATCACCTCGTCGTTAAACACATTGCAGCCGAACAGTGCCGTTACGTCCATATTCCTCTCCTTTCCTCGGTTCACACCTTATTATATGTTTTTCGGAAAACGAAGTCAAATGTTTGCCGATCGCTATCCCAAAATAGATCGCCCGACGCGCTTTCACCGAAAGCGCGTCGGGCGGCATGGAAAGCGGGAAGCCCTATGGCGGCATCATTATTCTTCAAAGAAATCCTCGCGGCGAAGATTTTGACGGAGCTTTTCGAGCGCCTTTTTTTCGATCCTGCTCACATAGGAACGGGATATTTTCAGTTTTTGGGCGACCTCACGCTGTGCGAGCGGCACGCCCCCTTTCAGCGCATAGCGCATGCAGATGATCTCCGTTTCGCGCTGTGTGAGAGACGCCTCCACCGCGGCGAGAAATTTTTCCTGCATGAGGCTCTGCTCCACGCCCGCAAAGACTTTCTCCTCCTTCTCGAACAGAAGATCCATGAGGGTAAGCTCGTTGCCGTCCTTATCCGTCCCGACGGGATCGGAGAGGGACACGGTGCTCTTGTGCTTCTTCCCCGCGCGGATCAGCATGAGAATCTCGTTCTCGATACATCGCGCCGTGTAAGTTGCGAGACGGGTACCATGTCCGGGTTCATAGGTGTTGATCGCCTTGATCAGCCCGATCGCGCCGACCGAGATCATATCGTCCGTTTCGGCGGCGCCCGTGTACTTTTTCACAATGTGCGCGACGAGTCGCATGTTGTGGCGGATGAGCTTATCCTTCGCGTGCTCATCCCCCATCCGCGCCAACTTGATATACTTCTCCTCGTCCTCTTTGGAGAGGGGTTTGGGATACGAACTTCCGTCGGAAAACAGCCCCGTAAAAAAGAACAGCCGTGCGAGAACGGCATAAATCAGCTCCATCATACGATTTACCTCTTCTCTATCGTATGAAAAAGGGGATTTGTCCTATGAACGAAAAAGCCGCCCGCCGTGCTTTGTGCACGGCGGGCGGCTGCTGTCACGGTTTTCGTTCCAAATTTTCGAGGAGGGTTCGGACCGCTTTCTTGTTCGCGTAGGAAAGTTTTCTGTAAGCGCAGAGGAGCGCTTGCTCATCTGCCGTGACGGATGTCGCTGTTTCATCCGAGAAAAACTCCGCGAGCGTGACGCCGAAGGCATCGCAGATCCCCGCAAGCGTCGTGATCGACGGCAAAGTTTTTCGGGCGCGCATGTTGAAAAGCGTCGTCTGCGACAGGCACGCCTCCTCCGCAAGCCGATAATACGTCCAACCCCGATCAAGGCGCAGTTTTTCGATCTTTTCTATGATCTCATACGCTTCCATTTGATTCCCTCTACAAAAGCATACTATATAAAAGTAAGATAATTATTCAACAAACTTGTTGACAAATACATTACATTTGTAATATAATATGTATAACATTTTTGATCGGAGGTTTATTTATGTACAAATGCGAAACGTGCGGGACGGAATTTGAAAGCAAGTTCTGCCCCAACTGCGGTACGCCCGCCCCGATGGAAGCGTGCCCGAGCTGCGGAGCAAAGCTCTCGCCTACGGATAAATTCTGCCCCCAATGCGGGTGCACTTTGAGGGCGGGAATCTCTTCCGTGCCCCAACCCAAGCCGAACTACACGGCACAGGGGGCTTCCCCTGCCTCCATAAAGGCGTTGGGGCTTCTCCCCTTTGCCTTTTCCGTGCTCTTTGCCGTATGCTGCGCCGTGCTCTTTCTCTCGTACATCGGGCCTGTGATGGGCGGGCTGCTCGCCTTCATGGGGAACGTGTATGATACGGCAGGTTCTGCGGGGACGGCGATGGGAGGGACGGCCGCAAACGTCTGCCTCTGCCTCGTGCTGTTTACGGCGATCGCCCTTGTCTATGCGGTCGTACTGCTTATTTTCCGCTTCTCCATTCCTCTCCGCGTGATGAGGACGAGGAAAGGCGCGGGCCGCATGCGTATCTCCGACGTGTTGGAACGCGCCGCTTATGTGCTGTATCTTATACTCTTGATTTTGAGCTGTATCCTCTGCGCCGAAACGGGTTTCGCGATCGGGGCGGGCGCCGTCTGCACACTCGTATTCACCCTCTTCTTCTTCCTTCTCTCTGCCGCCGCGCATATCGGATGGGCATGCCGAAAGACATTCTTCCCCCGCACCGCAGATGCGCTCGAAAAAAGAAAAGAAGCTGCGCGCGCGGAAATGGGGAAACCTGCTCCTTTCGATAAGCCGCAAGAGCCAAAAAAGCCCGAATTACAAGCCGTCGTGGAGGAGACGGACGAACTGCGTGGACAGGTCAATAAACATTTGAGAAGAAAGCGGGCGAGCTACTGTTTTACGGTATCCACGCTCCCCTTCTTCTGTCTCGCAATCGCTCTCATTGCCTCTTTTCGCCCCAACCGCGCCGAAACACTGGGTGTTGCCTTTCCCATCATAACTGTTATCGGCTTACCCTCGTTGGCGATCATATACGCGATCGTGGTTTCGATCGTATTGTCCGCAAGGAAAAAACCGGAAGGCTGGCATCCTGAACGGGTAAGCGTGCGAAACGATCTGTTGGCTCTGGCGGTCATCGGGATGGGCGCCGCGATCCTTGCCCTTATTTTTACGATTGTCTGTATCGTCCGATCTGGCTTGCGGGGAGATTTCTTTCTACCCGCCTGCACTACAATCATTTGCTTCATTTTCAATATCCCCGCGATCGTCAGCCTCAAACACGGGAAAAAGCTGACCGTTAGGCTCTTTGGCGTGAAAAACCCGTGGAAGTCGCCCGAGATTATGGCGCCCTATGAGGCGGAGATGAAGGTATATAACGAAGAATATTCGCAATATCGGCAAGCCCTCGCGAAGTATCGCGAAGCGCGCTACCGCCGCGCATGCTACGAGGAAGGAAAGAAAGTTGCAAGTTCATCTCTTTGAAGAAAAACAGACATACCATGTCTGAAATAGTCCCTCTCTTGAACCGCGCGACGATCGCGCGGTTTTCTTTCAGACAAAAGCCGCCCGCCGTGCTTTGTGCACGGCGGGCGGCTGACGATTGACAATTCCGTCACTTCTTTTCCTCTTTGATTTGAATATGCACTTCGTCGAGCTGTTTCTTCTCGACGGGCGAGGGCGCGTTCATCATGAGGTCGCGCGCTTTGGCATTCATCGGGAAGGGAATGACTTCGCGGATATTCTGCGTATCGCAGATGAGCATCACCATGCGGTCCACCCCGGGGGCGACGCCCGCGTGCGGCGGCGCGCCGTATTCAAACGCATGGTAGAGCGCGGGGAATTTCTTCACGACATCCTCTCTGCCCAACCCCACGAGGGAGAAGGCTTTGAGCATGATCTCGGGGTCGTGATTGCGCACCGCGCCCGAGGAAAGTTCCACGCCGTTGCACACGATGTCGTATTGGTAGGCGAGGATTTCGAGGGGATCCTTCTCTTCGAGGGCTTTCAGCCCGCCCTGCGGCATGGAGAAGGGATTGTGGCAGAATTCCAGCTCTCCGCTCTCTTCGCCGATCTCGTACATCGGGAAATCCACGATCCAGCAGAAGCGGTACACGTTCTTTTCGAGAAGGTCAAATCCCGTGCCGAGCATCGTCCTCAAAATGCCCGCGCGCTTTTGCGCGGCCTGCAATTTGTCCTCGGCGACGAGGGCGATAAGGGCGTTTTCTTTGGCGCCGAGCCTTTCCTTCCACGCGGCGGCGTTCTCGACGACGAACTTTGCGATGCCGCCCGCGGGCGCGCCGTTTTCGTCGAGCTTGAACCAATACATGGTACCGCCCTCCGTCTTGACCTTGAACTCCTCCGCCGTCTTGTCGATCCATTTTCTCGCCGCGTTGACGCCGCAGACGGCGATCGCCTTGACATATTTGCCCGCGAGAGCTTCAAAGCCGCACCCATGTCCGAGATCTGACACGTCTTTTATGACGAGTGGGTTGCGAAGATCGGGCTTATCCGTGCCGTAATCTTCGAGCGCGGTGAGGTAGGGAATGCGCCTGAACGGGGGCTTATCCGCCTCCCAGCCCGAATATTTTGCGAACACGGGCGGGAGCACCCTTTCGAGCACGGCGAACACGTCTTCCTGCGTCGCGAACGCCATCTCGATATCGAGCTGATAAAATTCGCCGGGCGAGCGGTCTGCGCGCGCGTCCTCATCGCGGAAACAGGGCGCGATCTGGAAATATTTATCGAAGCCCGAGCACATCAAGAGCTGCTTATACTGCTGGGGCGCCTGCGGCAACGCATAAAATTCGCCCGGATAGATGCGGCTGGGCACGATATAATCCCGCGCGCCCTCGGGAGAAGAGCTTGTGAGTATGGGCGTGGAGATCTCGTAAAAACCCTCGTCCGTCATGAGACGGCGAAGATCGGCGACGATCTTGGAGCGGAGTATGATCTTTTCCTTGACCGCAGGATTGCGCAGATCGAGAAAGCGATATTTGAGGCGCGCGTCCTCGCCCGCGTCGGTGGAGTGCGAGATCTCAAACGGGAGCGCGTTCGTCATGCGCTTCCCGAGCACTTCCACCCTCTCGGGCACGATCTCGATAAGCCCCGTGGGAAGTTTTTCGTTGGGAGCGGAGCGGAGCGCGACCGTGCCTTCCACTTGCACGGTAGATTCCGTGGGGATCTCGCGGAATGCGGAGAGCATCGGCTCCTCGGAGCAGACGACCTGCGTCACCCCGTAGAAATCGCGAAGGACTGCAAAGAGCAGCCCGCCTTTGTCGCGCTTGCTGTCGAGCCAGCCGGCGATCTTCACCTTTTTGCCGACGTCCTCTTTGCGGAGTTCGCCGCATGTGTGCGTCCTATAAAACATCGTCGTACCTTCGTTTGTTTTTTTCTCCATTTTAGTCCCATTGAAAATAAATGTCAAGTATATCGACCGCCTTTCCTTCCGAGGAAAGAAAAATCGCCGCATATCCGCGGCGAGATCTCTACTTCCCAGATTTCGTTCTGTTACAAGCCTTGCAGAGCATTTGACAGTTCTCCGCAACCGTCCTACCGCCCGAATGCCACGGCGCAGGCGCGACAGCCTCCCCCCGTTTTCGGGGGAGGCCGTCTTTTTCCCGCTTCGCAAAAACCTTCACTTTCAGAAACGACGGGGCGCCCTCTTTTATTCTCCCCCGACGGGAAGAGGCGCAGGAGTAGCTTTTTTCCCTTTGAAATAGGTGATCGTGAGAACAAGGGTCAGAAGGAAAGCGACGGCGTCGGCGACGGGCGCGGCGTAGAGAATGCCCTCCACGCCCCAAAAAACGGGGAAGATACAGACGAGCGGAATGAAGAGCACGATATCGCGCACGAGTGAGGAAATAACGGCGCGGACGGGCCTTCCCACCGATTGGAAGAAGATAGACGACATCTTGATGAGGCAGGTAAACGTCACGAGGGATAAAAAGATGCGGAAGGTCTTCTCGGCAAACAGCCAATAGTCGTCAGGATTGGGGATATTTTGGGGCGAGCCGAAGACGGAAACGACGGCGCGCGGGGCGGCTTCAAACAAGACGGTGAAGAAAAGCCCCACGCCGATCGTGCTCAGAAGAATATTGCGGTAGAGCTTCTTCACGCGGGCATGGTTGCCCGCTCCGAGGTTATACCCGAGAATGGGCTGGCACCCGAGGACGATGCCGACGACGATGTTGATGACGACGGTAAAGACTTTGCTCTCGATGCCGATGACGGCAATGGGAATATCCGCGCCGTAGTGCGACTGTGCGCCGTATTTCGCGAGCATGATGTTGCACACAAGCGAGATGAGCACGATGCTCATCTGCGTGATGAAGGAGGAAGCCCCGAGCTTTAAGGCGCTTGCAAACACTTTGAAGTCGGGAACAAGGTTCTTCCACTTCAATTTGAAGGTCTTCGTGCGGCGCAGAAAGTAGAAGAGCGAGATGAGGAAGGAGAGACACTGCCCGATCGCCGTCGCCCATGCAGCCCCCGCCATGCCCCATTTCAGCCCGTAGATGAAGGCGGGGTCGAGGGCGATATTTGCGAGCGCGCCCGCGAGCATGGACGCCATCGACCATGCGGGACTGCCGTCCGCGCGGATGACGGCGTTCATCATATTCATGAGCATGAATACGGGGAAGAAGGCAAGGACGATATTGAAGTACTCCGTCGCGTATCCGATGCTGTTCTCGGACGCGCCGAAGAGGGTGAGAACGGGCGTCTTCAAGGGGTAGAAGAGGGCGAGGAGGGCAAGGCTCGTAAAGAGCGTGACGGAGATCCCCGTGCCGATGCACTTCGGCGAACTTGCCGTATCCTTCTTCCCCTGACAGATGTTGAGGTGGGCGGCGCACCCGTCGCCGAAGCACCATGCGAACGCCTGCGCGATGATAAAAATGGGGAAAACGACCCCCGTCGCCGCATTGCCGAGGGTGGAGAGTTCGCTGTTGCCGACGAAGATCTGGTCTACAATGTTGTAGAGCGCGCTGACGAGCAGGGATAAAATACAGGGAATGGAGAATTTCAGCATGAGTTTGCCGAGTTTCCCCTCCCCGAGAAAGCTGTTTTTTGTCTCTTCCATAAGGCCTCCGTAAACAAAAAAACACATGCCGCCGCATGTGCTCTTCCATAAAAAAAGACACATGCCGCCGCGTACCGTGATCAGATTTACGCGCCCAAACGTGCGCCACATGTGTCGTTTCGTTCGATGAAATTATAGTTTTATTATACGGTTTTTTTGCGAAAAAGTCAACGAATTTTCATGGAAAAAATGCGCCCCAAAGCCTTCCTGCCCCATATTCCCTCCCCTAACGGCGGCTCCGAACAAGAGCTGTGCGGGGCTTGGCATTCGGACATGGGTATATCTCAACGGATGACGACGAGTTTTTTCTTCGCCCGCGTGACCGCCGTATAGAGCCACGCGTTGCCGTTCTCGAAGAGGCGGCTTTCGTCCAATACGACGACATAGTCGTATTCCGAACCCTGCGCCTTATGGCAGGTCACGGCATAGGCAAATTCAAAGCGGCAGATCGTATCCTCTCTCCGCACGCGGTTCTTTCGGAGCGCCTCCGCGTTGTCCTCGTGCACCAGCCTGCCGTTCGCGAGAAGATACGCTTTTTCGCCGTACGAATGAAAATATTTCCCTTCGGTAAAGACGCCCGCGTCGAAGGGAAGGTCGTAGACGGTATCGGGCAGAAAATCGGCGCGGAAATCGAGAAGCCCCAAGCCGTCCTCCTGCTCGCGGACGTTGCGGCACTCCCCGATGATCCCGTTGACGAGGTGGAAATCTCCCCGCTCGTCGAGCGGTTTGCTCCAATCGTTCAGCGTGCAGACCAGCTTTTCGCCGTCGAGAGGAAGGGCGCACGCGGGCGGGATACCGCGGTAGGCGCGCACCTCGCGGTTGACGCGCATGCGCGTTCTGTTCGTGCCCACGATGATCTGATCGGCGCCGATAAAGAGTTCCCTTCGCGCCGCCTGCGTAAGGCTCCTCGCGGAGAGAACGGTAGCGTTTTCCCCATACGAGCCGAAGGAGAGCGGCTTCCCCGTGCGCACGGCCTCCGCCATGCGGATAATGGGGTTCTCGTATTCCTGCCGAACGATCTCTTTGAGGGTGATCACGGGCATGGTAAGGAGAGAATTGCTCCCGCCGACGGGCGGCAACTGTGCGGGATCGCCGCAGAACAGGCATTTTATTCCGAAGGAAAGCAAATCGCGCAGCGTGTCGTCGGAGACCATGCTCGTCTCGTCTACGACGATGAGACGGAGATCTTTCGGCAATCTCTCCTTGCGCACGAAACGCAGAAACCGCTCGGAGATCACCTCGCCGTCCTCGTTGACTTCGATATCCTCTTCCCGCGTGTAGATCAGACTATGCACGGTCGTCGCGGGGCTTCCGTTGCGGATGAGCACGGACGCCGCCTTCCCTGTGGGCGCAACGAACGCCGCGCTCTCACCCGGAACGAGACCGAGACGGCGCACGACGTAGTCCACGAGAAAGGTCTTGCCCGTTCCCGCATAGCCGCAGAGCACAAAGATCTGCGTATTCAAATGCAAAAACCACTCTTCGATGAGCGCCGCCGCCTCCGCTTGGTCGGAGGTGAGCGTCACGCTTCGGGAGAGAGCTTCCTGTTTCATACCGCAATTATATCATACTGTACGAAAAAAGGCAAACGTTTGTTTCAAACCGCGCAAAAAAAATTAAATAAGCCCCCGAAGGGGCTTTCCGCGCACGGGCGCGGCTTCATTCCATTTTGAATTCCGCATAGAGGAGCTTGCCCAAGACGCTCTCCTCCACGCGGATCACCCCGTTTTCAAAGGGGAAGGTGCGGGAGACCGACCTCAGCCCCTGCTTGACGCGGAAGGTGATCTCCTCCTTTTCGGGATCGGCGTCGTACTCGCCGCCGAGCGTCCCCGCGTTCCCCTTTTTCGTCCGATAGGAGATGTTAAATTCCCCGCCGTAGCCGAGTTCGAGGCGGACGAAATCGAACGCCGCCGACTTATCCTCGCCCGCGAGCGTGAGTTTTTCGCACTCATAAAAGCCCGCATAGGGCTTTGAAAGGTCTTCGAGGGAACCAAGCTCCTCCGCGTCGCAGGCGGAAAAAGAGAGCGCGACAGCGAGAAGAGCGACCAAAGTACACACCGCAAGAAAGAATTTCCTCATGCGGAAAGTATTTGCTTTCCTTCGGAAAAATATACCTTAAATCACGCTTTGCCGTGCCGTATGAGAACCGCCTCGAACAGCTCCGCCGCCCGCCGCACGATCGCCGCGCAGGGGCGGCCCGCATAGAAGGCGTGCGTCCGCTCTTCCGCCTGCGGGGAAGCGCTCGCCTTCACGCCCGCGCCCTCCAACAGTTCGCGGCACACGACGGAGCCGAATTCCGCCTCGACGCCGCGGGCGACCTCCTGCACGAGCGCGTATAGCTCGCTCTTGGACTTTTCTGGAAAGATAAGCCCGACGCACACGGCGACGCCGCTCACCGCGCCGCAGATCCCGCGGAGCCTCCCCACGCCCGCCCCGAGCGGAAGCACGGCTTGCCGCAACGTCTCGCCCGGAAGGGGCGTGAGATCGGAAAAAGCCAGCGCGACGGACTCCGCGCAGTTGTGCCCCTCCTTGAAATACCGTTCCGCGATCTCTCCTCTCATGCCGCTTCGCCTCCGTTTTTTCTCGATTATAGCACGGGGGCGAAAACTTTGCAAGAAATAAGACCGCGGTAAGCGGCCTTATTTCTCACTTTCCCTTCACGCGGGCGACGTCGATGTTGTCCTTCCTGCGGTCGGAGAGCGCTTTGACGGGGTGTTCGGCGTTCTGCACGCGATAGTCCTGCCCGAGGCTCACGATCGCCTTCTCGATGACGGTGTGCGTGCCCACCTTGCGCGGCTCGCCGTTGATCTTGGAATTGTAGTTGAAATAGCGGAAGGAATCGGGCACCTTGTCAAGCTCTTCCCACCCCTCTTCGACGCCCGTGAGACGCACGCTCTTCAAGATCTCGCGGATATACTCCTTCTGCGGGCGCAGTTTTAAGAGTTCGGGGAACTCCCCGCCTTCGGGAAGCACCTGCTGCCAGACCTTCCCCTCGTACGTTTTGAGAAGTTCCGCCGCCTCGTGCAGGTGTGCGACCTCTTCCTCGAAGTGCATCTCCCAGATCTTTTTGATGCGCTCGTCCTTCTCGTCTTTGTAGCAGGAATAGTAGAGGTAGCACTCGGCGTATTCGTTCATGAGAAGGCACTCCCACCACGACATGGTAGGGTCCTTTAAGCTCCCGTAGCCCGTGACATGCTGTTCCTCGATCATGGCGATCTCGTTGTACAGCTTTCTGCCGAGGGGGGAAGCGTAGAGATTGGCGACGTTCATATAGAAGTTCATCGTCTGCTGTTCCGCCCCCGTGATGATGTTGATATTGAGCTTGGTTTTCAGGTCGCTGAGATAGCCGTTGATATAGAAGTTTACGTCGTCGCTCGGGTGGCGGTATTCGGCGACGGTGGGGCGGCCGGGCATGATCTCCGTGTAGCTCCCAACGAGGAGCTTGGGATCTCCCCCCTTTTCAAGTTCCATGAGGTCGGAGTAGCGATAGAGGTGGTCGAAGTCCTCCAAAAGGGCGAAGTCAAGCTGCTTTTTCACATAGCTGTTCTTTTCCGAGATCGCAAGATTGGCGGTGAGATCGACGGCGAGCTGTTCGTAACCGATCGTGTGCTCCAAAATGCTCTCGTTCGCGGGTTTGAGGCTTGCGACGCGCTTTTGCTGGATCTGTTCGCCGCGGCGCATGCGGGCGAGACGGCGCCTGACGTCGTTGTTGGGGCACATGCGGGTGAACGAGTTGGAAAGGCGCACGCTCTCGAACTCGGTGCCGGACATCAAGATGACGCGGGTGCGGGTGTAGGGGTCTACTTCGTTCTTGTCGTAGGGCTTTACGAGCACTTTATTCCATGAAGTAAAAACTTTGTCCGCTTTCTGCGGCTTCAAATCAAACGGATTCATTTGATCCCTCCTTTCGAGGAAAGTTTTTCCTTTCGTCAAAAAAGTATGCGAGGGATTGCCAAATCGCGGAAAAGTTGTTATAATAGACACGATATGGAAGTTTGGGATATCTATGACGAGGAGCGGCGCAAGACGGGCAGAACGGCGATTCGGGACGTCACGCCGCTCGCAGAGGGCGAATATCATCTCGTTGTGCATGTCTGCGTCTTTTCGTCGGACGGAAAAATGCTCATCTCGCGGCGGGCGCAAGAGAAGAACTACGGCGGACTTTGGGACTTGACGGCGGGCGGCAGCGCGCTCGCGGGCGAGACGAGCAAGCAGGCGGCGGAACGGGAACTTACGGAGGAAATGGGGATTTCTCTTCGCCTCCCCCGCCCCTCCTTCACCGCAAACTTCGGGCGGGGCTTCAACGACGTGTTCCTCACCCAAGCGGATATCCCGCTCTCCTCCCTCGTCTTTCAGAAGGAGGAAGTGTCGGATGCAAAGTGGGCGACGCGGGAAGAAGTCTTCCAAATGCTTGCGGACGGGACCTTTGTGCCCTTCCGCAAATGCTTTTTGGAAATGATCTTCGGCATGAACGGAAATCTCGGAATTTTGAGGTAAAACTATGATCGGTTGCGTCATCGCTATGGACAGGGAGGCAGACCTCCTCCTCGACCAAATGGAAGTACAAAACACCAAAACGCTGTTCGGAAAGGCGGTGTATCTCGGCAAGGCGTTCAAAAAAGACGTCGCCCTCGTCCTTTCGATAGAGGGCAAGGTCAACGCTGCCGCGGGCGCGTGCGCCGCGATTGCCGTGGGTGCGGACGTCGTGCTGAACTTCGGCGTCGCGGGGGGCTTAACGCCCGAAAGGACAGAGGTCGGCGAAGTGTATCTCATCGAACGGGCGGTGCAGTACGATTTCGATCTCAAACAGCTTTCGGGCAGGGAAGTGGGCACGCTCCCCGGGGAGGAAGAAAACTTTCTGCCCCTCTTCTGCCCGCCCCTCCCCTATCCCCGCCGCGCTTTGGGCACAGGGGACAGGTTCGACGATTCCCCCGCAGACCACGACCTTCTCCTCCGCCTCGGGTGCGATATCCGCGAGATGGAAGCGGGCGCGATCGCCCAAGTGTGCCGGTATGCGGGCGTGCCCTTTGTGAGCGTGAAGGCGATCTCCGACGTGTACGGCTCGGGTTCGACGACGGAGCAATTCCGCAAGAACTGCAAACTTGCCCTGCTCGAACTCAAATCGCGACTTCCCGAAATTTTCGGAGTCCTATAAATCGTCATACTGAATGCTATTAAAGCATCTAATCACGTCATGCTGAGCCGCCACCGCGTCATTCTGCCCCGTGCGAGGCTTCTATTTGTAGACTAAGTACGACACGAGCGCCAACGGCGCGAAGTAGCGAAGCGAAGAATCCCGAACTACGAAGTCCGTGTTTTCTATTTGGGGGATCCTTCGAGGATAAGCTCGCGCGAACTGCGTAATACAATTCGGCTCAGGATGACGCAATCAAACAAAAAAGGAGCATACCATGATCGACCTCGGCGATTGGAAAGAGCCTCTATCCCCCCTCTTTTCGGATGAACGCTACCGAAAGATCAGGGAGTTTTTGAAGTACGAATATTCGCACTATATCGTCTATCCCGATATGTACGATATCTTCAACTGCTTCCGCTTTACGCCCTTTGCGAACGTGAAGGCCGTGCTTCTCGGGCAGGATCCCTACCACGAAGAAGGGCAGGCGCACGGGCTGTGCTTTTCGGTGAAAGAGGGCGTAAAAAAGCCCCCGTCCCTCGAAAATATGCTCAAAGAGCTAAAAGACGACCTCGGCTTTGCGCCCCCGAAGTCGGGCGATCTCACCAAGTGGGCGAAGGAGGGGGTGCTCCTTCTCAATACCGCGCTCACCGTGCGCGAACATCAGGCAAATTCGCACGCAAACTGCGGGTGGAGCTGGTTCACAGACAGCGTCATCTCCATTTTGAGCGAGCAAAAGACCAATCTTGTATTCATTTTATGGGGCGGCAACGCGCGGAGAAAGAAGCCGCTCATCGACAGAAACAAACATCTCGTTTTGGAATGCGCGCACCCCTCGCCCCTCTCGGCGTTTTCCGGCTTTTTCGGCTGCCGCCATTACTCAAAGACCAACGAGTATCTCGCCGCGCACGGCATTGCGCCCATCGATTGGGATCTGAACCGCTGACATGCCCCCTTTGCAATCTGTAAAATCCGCCCCGACGAATCGTCGGGGCGGCGGTTTTTTTACACGCGGAAGAAGAATTCTCCGTCCGCTTCGTCGAGCGTCACGGTGCTCTTTGCGGCGATCCTGCCTTTGAGCAGTTCCTCCGAGAGCTTATCCTCCACGCGGCGCTGAATGACGCGCTTTAAGGGTCTCGCGCCGAATTCCTCGCTGTATCCCTCTTCCACGAGCTTGGCTTTGGCGCGCGCGCTCACGAGAATGGAGATCTGCTTTTCCGAAAGCCGCGATTGAAGGGCGGAGAGCATCTTGTCGCAGATCTTCGCCGCGTCCTCCCTCGAAAGTTTTCTGAAAATCACGATCTCGTCGATCCTGTTCAAAAATTCGGGCTTGAACTGTTTTTTCAGCGCGTCCTCGATGTGCTCCTTCATCTCATCGTATCCGTCCCCCTCTCCGCTGCCGAAGCCGAGCGCGGAGATCTCCTTCACTTCATGCGCGCCCACGTTGGAGGTGAGAATCACGATGGTGTTCTTGAAGGAGACGACCCTGCCGCGGCTGTCCGAGAGCCTGCCGTCGTCGAGGATCTGCAAGAGCAGATTAAAGACGTCGGGGTGCGCCTTTTCGATCTCGTCGAACAAAACGACGGAATAGGGGCGCCTTCTCACGCGCTCGGTGAGCGTGCCCTGCGCGTCGTCGAAGCCGACGTAACCGGGGGGCGCGCCGATGAGCTTGGTGACGGAACCTTTCTCCATGAATTCCGACATATCGAGGCGGATCATCGTCCGCTCGTCGCCGAACATGTTCTCAGCGAGCGCCTTGCACAGATCCGTCTTTCCCACGCCCGTGGGACCGACGAAGATAAAGGAACCGATGGGGCGGTTGGGATCTTTCAGCCCCGCGCGCGCCCTGCGGATCGCCCGCGACACGGCGGCGACCGCCTCGTCCTGCCCCACGATGCGCTTATGGAGATCTGCTTCGAGGTGCATGAGCCGCGCGCTCTCCTCCTCGGTGAGTTTGGCGACGGGAACGCCCGTCCAATCGCTCACGATCTCGGCGATCTCCTCGGCGCCGATGGAGAGGTACGTTTCGGAACGCTTGCTGTCCCACTCGCTCCGAAGCGCGTCGTGCCTTGCGGTGCGCTCCCCGATCTGCTCGGTGAGTTTGGCTGCGCGCGTGTAGTCCTGCCACTTGACCGCCTTCTCCCGCTCCGCCGTCAACCGCGCGATCTGATCTTCAAGCTCGCGCAGTTCCGCGGGGCCGTTATACGAATTGAGCCGCGCGCGGGAAGCCGCCTCGTCGATGAGGTCGATCGCCTTGTCGGGCAGAAAGCGGTCCGTAACGTAGCGGTCGGAGAGTTTCACCGCCGCCTCGATCGCGGCGTCGGTAATGGCAACGTTGTGGTGCGCCTCGTACTTATCTTTCAGCCCTTGCAGAATGACGATCGCGTCTTCCACGTTGGGCTGTTCAACGGGGACGGGCGTGAAACGCCGTTCGAGGGCGGCGTCCTTTTCGATATATTTGCGATATTCCTCGTTGGTCGTCGCCCCGACCGTCTGTAATTCGCCGCGGGCGAGCATGGGTTTGAGGATATTGGAAGCGTCCATATTGTTCTCGGAAGAGCTTCCCGCGCCGACGATCATGTGGATCTCGTCGATGAAGAGGATCACGTTCTTATCGCGAACGATGGCGTCCGTGACCGATTTCAACCGTTCCTCGAAGTCGCCGCGGTAGCGCGCCCCCGCCAGAAGCCCCGTGAGATTGAGTGAAAAGACCTTCTTCCCCCGAAGAAGTTCGGGCACTTCGCCGCTCACGATCGCCTGTGCAAGCCCCTCGATCACGGCGCTCTTGCCCACGCCCGGCTCCCCCACCAAAACGGGGTTGTTCTTCGTTCTGCGCGATAAGATCTGAATGACCTTCTCGATCTCCTTGTGCCGCCCGATCACGGGATCGAGCTTGCCTTCCCGCGCCCGCCGCGTGAGATCGACGCCGTATTTGAGATAATCGGGCGACTCCTCTTCCTCCGCGTATGGGGTAAAGGGGCTGCTTTTGCCGCTTTCGAGGGGAAAGATCTCCTCTGGCTTTTTGCGGATGCGCTCCGCCGCGGGGCGCGCCTCCGGCGCGTCGTCGTCTGTTCCGATAAAGGTATCGAGGCGTTCTTCGAGACGCTTGAGGTCGGCGCCGATCCGTTGGAGAAGGCGCACGGCGAGGCAATCCGCCTCCCCCAAAATGGAGAGGAGCATGTGCTCCGTCCCGACGAGGGGATTGAGCGTCCCGCCCGCCAGAGAGAATTCGAGCGCGCGCTCCATCACCTTCTTCGTGCGCGCCGTATAGCCGTAGATGGCGACGTTATGCTGCACGGTGCGGCGGAAAGGCTCGGTGTAGCTTTCGAGCGAAACCCCGCATTCGACGAGGAGCTTCCCCGCCGTACTGTCGCTCACGCACAGCATTCCGAACAGGATATGTTCGCTGCCGATATATGTCGTGCCGAATCGCTTCGCCGCTTCGTTGGCGACGAGAAAGACCTGCTGCATGTGTTCCGTGTAACGAGATGGATCCAAACCGATTACCCCCTTTGGGTCAGAGAAGCCCCAATTCTGCGATCTCTTTCGCAACGTATTCCGCGCGGTAGGCGCTCTGCTCTTCGTGCGAAAGGGCGGCGCCGCTTTTGAAATTGATCCCGCCCGGGCGCATGGCGAGCGCGAGCGCGTCGAGCTTTTCCATTCTGTCGTCCCGCGGGCCGCACGGCTTGAACATGCCGAGCGCCACGCCCAATTTGAGATCGGCGATCCTGCTGTAAAACTCCCGCTCTTCGAGCAGACGGCAGTGCGTGAGGACGCCGTATGCGCGCATGATCTTATCTTCGAGGGCGCGCCCCTCTTCCACCTTCATGCGGAGCCGCTCGGCAAGCTCCATATCGACGAGCTTTTCGACCGCCTGCCCCACGACGTCCAGGATCTCCGTCTCCGAACTTCCCAGCGTGATCTCGTTGCTGATCTGGAAGAGGTCCCCCTCCGCGCCGCTGCCTTCGCCGAACGCGCCGCGCACGGTGAGGCCGAGCCGCATGAGGATCCTAACGACGCTCCCGATCCTTCCGCGCCGCGAAAGCGCGGGCAGAAACAGCATGACGGAGGCGCGAAGCCCCGTCCCGAGATTGGTCGGGCACGCCGTGAGATAGCCGAGTTCTTCGTCGTAGGCGAAGGGAATGGAATCGGAGATGATCTCGTCGATCCCCGAAATGCGCTCGTAGGCGCGGTTGAGATCGAAGCCCTTGATGAAGTACTGCTCGCGGACATGGTCCTCCTCGTTGATCATGACCGAGATACTTTCGTCCTCCGAGACGAGCGCGGCGGAGATCCCGCGGTGCCCGATGAGATCGCGGGAAATGAGGTGCCGTTCCTTCAAAAGTTCCGCGTCTTCGTCGGAGATGCCGCTCATTTCATAGAGGCGGAATTCTTCGAGGCTCGTAAGCTCCGCCGCAAGAATGCGGATCATCTCGCTCGCCTGTTCCTCGGCGTGAGGATCCCTCATCAGCCGCGCGGGGAAGGGATAGTCCTTGAAATTGCGCGCAAGGCGGATACGGGACGAGACGGCGACGCTCTCGAAATCTATCCTCGGTTCCATCACACGCCCTCCCCGCCGTACAGCCGCTTATTGATCGCGGAGAGCTGCGCTTTGAGCTGCCGCACGACGTCTCTTTCGCCCTCCTCCTCCGCCGCGCGGATACGCGCTTTGAGCTGCTCCTGCTCGTGGACAAGGGCGCGGATGAGATCGTAGCGCGCGTCGTCCGCCCCTCCGCTGGGAGATCCCCCCTCGTGCCGCACCTTTCCCTGCGCATATTGCACGGAAGGGAGAAGTTCTTTGCGGAACGCGGTATAGCAGAACGCACAGCCCAACAGCCCTGTGTGGCGGAAGTCGTCGAGCGTCGTCCCGCAGGCGGGGCATGCCCTGTCCCATGCGGAATCCGCCCGCACGAAGGTCGCGAAAAAGTCGCTGTCCTCCTCCCGCTCGGGGTACAGCTTTTCAAAGCAGGCGGGGCACAGCTCTAAGACGAGCTTCTTTCCGCCCACCTCTCTCGTATACGTTTTTGCGGGATATTTCCCGCAGCTTGTGCAGAGCATATCTGTTCAAGCACCTCGAATTATTCTGCAAGCTCCGAGCGGTTTCCTCCGCTCCCGGCTCTTTTTTCTACGCTTCGCATTTCTCGCGCTGCATTTCAAGCAGGGATTCAAACGCTCCCGCCGCGCGCGGGACATGGTATTCGCCGTAGGCGCACCGAAAGGCGAGAACGGGGTAGCCCTCGCGCTCTTTCGCCGAGATCTTTTCGATCTCCTCCCATTTGAGGAAGAAACTCTCGCCCCGCCCGCTCTCACGCCAATAGACGCCCTCGCGGTAGATCGCAAACAGCGCGCGCGAACGGACAAAGACGTCTGCCGCTCTCCCTCCCACGAAAATGCCGAACACGGCGAGCACGGCGCCGATCGCGGCGTCGAGAAAGACGGCGAGCGGAACGGACGCGGCGGCCGCCGCGATCCCGACGATCATCACGGCGAGGGAACGCTTCCGCTTTTTGCGGTCGGGCAGGTAAAATTTCTTCAAACAGGAGAATTTTACGTTTTCGCGCTCCTTCCGCTCTTCCCCGAGAAGGGGGATATTGTGCGCTTCGAGCGCGCGGCAGAGGCGCTCCTTTGCGTTCGTCTGGATGAGAATGGGGTCGCCCTTCCCGTCCTTCATGAGATAGCGTGCGGGGATCTCCAACACGACGGACCACTCCCCGCGCTCGCGGGGGCGCCGCCTCGTACACACGGAGAAGGCGCGGATCTCGCCGTAGGGAACGCTCACCCGTCTGCCCCCGTTTTCCGCATGCAGAAGAAGCGCTTCGCCGAAGGTCGCAAGCGTGCCTTCGCCCACGAAGAAGCTGTTTTCGCCGTCGCACCGTTCAAAGAAATCGAGCGCGCGCTCATCGGCACGGGCGGAGAGTTTGCTGAAAAGGACTGCGCACAGCGCAAAAACGCCCGCGCCGCCCGCGAGAGACCCCGCGAGAATGTACAGAAGGCGGCTGCTCCCGCGGTTGAACTCCGCAACGATCACGGCGACGAGCACGCCGAGCATAGAGAGCGCCGCAAGCACGGAAACGGCGATGGCGAGTAGATTGAGCGCGGTGCAGTTGCGCTTGACGCGCACGCGCATGCGGGCGAGCTTTTCCGCCCGCGGGAGAGGGATTTCCTTCATGGTATCTTGCACTGCTCCGAATTATTTGAAGAATCTCAGGCGTTTCCAGCCGAGCAGCCCGAACACCGCGAGGAATTGCAGGGGAACGCCGATGAGAAATATGAGCCACAGCGTGGGATGGGGCACGACCCACCACACGGTGAGATAGGCGCAGGCGAGCGTAGACCAAACGAGAAGGGAGACGGAGACAAAGCGCACCCATTTCCACGACCATACGCAGCTGAAAACGACCACGACGACCGCGGAGGCGGGCACTGCATAGACGAACGCGAGCCACATTCCGCCCGTCGCGGGCGAGATAATGCCGCCGAGTACGAAACAAACGACGGCGGCAAGCCAACACAGCCCCACCGAAAGCGCCAAAATGACGAGACGGCGAAAGAGTTTCGTGCGGGCGGGCAAGACGGGTTTTGCGGGCTGCTCCCGCAGGAGATCGTCTACCGAAACGTGAAAATATTCCGCGATCTGCACGAGAATGCGCACATCGGGGATGCCATTGCCCTGTTCCCACTTGGAGACGGATTTATCCGAATAATTCAGCTTTTCGGCAAGCTCCGACTGCGTCATATCCGCCGCTTTCCGAAGCCGCATGATATTTTTCCCTATGATGACGGCAAGATCCTGTTCTTCCATATGAACGATTATACAGCGTGCGCGCGCGATTGTCAAGGATTCTACTGTGAGTAGAGTGCGAAAATTCCTCTCTACCCAATCGCAAAATGAACAATATCCCCTTTTTTTGCAAAAGCGAAGGGGCGGTTGCCCGCCCCTTTTCTCATTTGTGAAAGATATCGATCAGAAATAGCGTTTGAGAAGCCCCTTGAAGCCCGCGCCGTGGCGCGCCTCGTCCTTCGCCATTTCGTGCACGGTATCGTGGATCGCGTCGTACCCGAGTTCCTTTGCGCGTTTTGCGAGCATGAGCTTGCCCTCGCATGCGCCCGCCTCGGCAGCCGCGCGCAGTTCCAGATTCTTCTTGGTGGAAGGCGTCACGACCTCGCCGAGCAGTTCGGCGAACTTGGAGGCGTGCTCCGCTTCCTCGAAGGCATAGCGCTTGTATGCCTCTGCGATCTCGGGATACCCTTCGCGCTCCGCGACGCGCGCCATCGCAAGGTACATGCCCACCTCGCAGCACTCGCCGTTGAAATTGGCGCGAAGCCCGTCCATGACTTCCTTATCCTCGACGACGCCGTCGCCGACATGGTGCTCGCATGCAAAGGCTTTCTCCTCGATCGGCTCGAATTTTCTCGCCTTGCAGACGGGGCAGACTTCTACGTCGTCCGCGACGATCTCGCCGCAAACTGCACATCTTTTCATCTTTGTTTTCCTCCCATAAAATTTGGCTTTATTATATCACGTTCCTTTGGGTTTATCAAGAATTTTCCGAAAAACTTCGACGGATTTTTTCAAGATCGGAGGGCGTCTCGGCGAAGAGCCTTGCCCCCGCCCCCGCGAGCTGTTCCCGCGTGCGGTATCCCCACAGTGCGGCGACGCCGATCATGCCCGCGCGCCGCGCCGTCTCCGCGTCCGTCTCCCCGTCGCCGATCAGAAGGCAATTCTTGGGCGCGACGCGAAGTTTCAGCGCCGCATAGCGCGTCTGCGCGGGATCGGGCTTCAAGGGGAAATTGCCGTTGTCTCCCCCGATATAGTCGAACGTCCCCTCGCCGAAGTGCCGAAAAAGCAGCCGTTCGGCGGTGCTCTGCGTCTTGTTGGTGATGACGGCGAGCCTGAGATCGTTCTTCCACGCCGCGATCAGCTCCGCCATGCCCGCAAAATGCCGCGTTTTTCCGTGCTCGGCGCGGTGTGTGCAGAACCATTCGTAGCATGAAGAGGCGTCGGCGCCCGCGGGGATCGCCCTTTCGACGAGATAGCGCGCGCCGTGCCCGATGCGCTCCTTGACGGCTTCCTCCGAAAGCGCGGGATAGCCGAACGCGCGGAGCATGGCGTTGACGCTCTCGCAGATATCGGGAAGCGTGTCGAGAAGTGTCCCGTCGAGGTCGAAGATCGCGGCCTCTATCATCACATTTTCTCCGGAACGCCGATCCCGAGCAGCGTGAGCGCGTTTTTCAGCACGGTGAGCGTCGCTTCGGTGAGGCGAAGGCGGAAGGCGCGCTGCGCCTCGGTCTCCGCCTGCAAGATCTTGCATTCGATATAAAATTTATTGAATTTCTGCGCCGCGTCCACCGCAAACCGCGCGACAACGCTGGGCTCGTAATTTTTCGCCGCCGAAACGACGCACTCGGGGAAGGCGGCGAGCGCCTTCACAAGCTCGAATTCCGCGTCGCAGGGAGGAAGGAGCGCGTCCGTCCGGGCGATCCCCGCTTCCCTCGCCTTGAAGAGGACGGAACTTGCCCGCGCGCAGGTGTATTGCACATAGACGCTCGTCTCCCCGTCGAAATTGAGCGCCTTATCGTAGGAAAAGACGATATCCTTGATCTTGTTGTTGTAGAGCGCGCCGAACACCACCGCGCCCACGCCCACCTGCTCGGCGACGCGCTCCTTGTTTTCGAGCGAGGGATTCTTCTCCGCAATGACGGTATACGCCTTCTCCACACAGCGGGAAATGACGTCTTCCAGCCACACGACTTTGCCCTTCCTCGTGGACATGGCGCCCTCTTCGAGGCTCACCATGCCGTATGCGACGTGCACGAGATCCTTCGCCCAATCCTTCCCCATGAGTTCAAGCACCTTGAAGACCTGCTTGAAGTGGAGATTTTGCTGATAGGCGACCACATAGAGGCATTTCTCGAAATCGTAGGTTTTTTTGCGGTAGATCGCCGCGGCGAGATCGCGCGTCGCGTAAAGAGAGGCGCCGTCGGAGCGAAGAATGAGGCAGGGCGGCATGCCGTACGGTTCGAGATCGACGATCTTCGCCCCCTGGCTCTCCGTAAGCAGCCCCTTCTCTTCGAGTTCGTCGATCACAGGCTGCATTTTATCGGTGTAGAAACGCTCGCCCGCGTAACTGTCGAACGTGATATGAAGCCGCTCGTAGATCTTTTCCACATAGGCGAGGGTAAGCTCCTTGAACCATTCAAAGAGGGCGTTCGCCTCCGCGTCGCCGCTCTCGATCAGGCGGAAGTATTCCCGCGCCTCGCGCTCCATTTCCTCCGTCGCCTCGTTGTTGAAGCGCACATAGAGCGCGTTGATCGCATGAATTCCCCCCTTTTGCACCTCTTCGCGGTCTCCCCAATGCTTGTAAGCGGCGATGAGTTTGCCGAACTGCGTGCCGTAGTCGCCCAAATGGTTGATCCCGACCGCGCGGTAGCCGAGAAAGTTGAAGATGCGGTATAAACTTCCGCCGAGCACCGTCGTCGAGAGGTGCCCGATGTGGAAAGGCTTGGCGATATTCACCGAAGAATAGTCGATACAGACGACTTTCCCGCCACCCATGTCCGAAGAACCGTATTCCGATCCTTGCTTTTCGATGGAGAGAAGCGTCTCCTCGGCAAGCCCCGCTCTGTTCACGCGGAAGTTGAGATAGCCGTTGAGCGCCGCCACGCTTTCGATGACGGAATCGGCGGGATATTGCGCCGCCAGCTCTTCTGCGATCGCCGCGGGAGACTTTCGCAGCGCCTTTGCGAATTTGAAACAGGGAAGCGCGTAATCCCCGAGAGAGGGATCGGGCGGGACGGTGATCGCCTCCGCGATCTCCTCGCGGGACAAGCCTCCCGCCTGAATGCGCGCCGCAATATATGCTCTGTAATCCATTGCTTTTGCTCCCAAATCTTTTTCGAGAGGTATTCTAACATATTTTCCCGAATTTGACAACCGAATGGCTTGCCGTTTGCAAAGAAATGTTCTATAATATATGCGATCAACGATAAGGAGCAAGTATGAAATTAGGTGTCGTAGGGCTGCCCAACGTCGGCAAGTCCACTCTGTTCAACGCGATCACGCATGCGGGCGCGGAAGCGGCGAACTATCCCTTCTGCACGATCGAACCCAACGTCGGCGTCGTCGCCGTTCCCGACGAGCGGCTCGAAAAACTCGCCGCGCTGTACGCGAGCAAAAAAGTGACGCCCGCCGTCGTGGAATTCGTGGACATCGCGGGGCTTGTAAAGGGCGCGAGCCGCGGCGAAGGGCTGGGCAACAAGTTTCTTTCGCACATCCGCGAAGTGGACGCGATCGTCCACGTCGTCCGCTGTTTCGAGGACGAAAACATCACCCATGTCGAGAATAAGATCGATCCCGTCCACGATATCGCGACGATCAATCTCGAACTCATCCTCGCCGATATCGAGGCGGTGGAAAAGCGGCAGGATCGCATCCGCAACGCCGCGCGGGGCGGGTCGGATAAGTCTGCCCTCGCGGAGTTCGCCTTCCTCGAAAAGCTCCAAAAGCACCTCGAAGCCGAACAGCCCGCAAGCTCACTTCCCCTCACCGAGGAGGAAAAACCCCTCCTCGACAACCTCTTCCTGCTCTCCGCCAAACCCGTGATCTACTGCGCCAACATCGCCGAGCGCGATATGGGCAGGGACGAAGCGGAGCTTCCCCTCGTCTGCGCGGTCAAGGAATACGCCGCGCGGCACGCCGCCGAGACCATCGTTGTGTGCGCCAAGACGGAGGAAGAGCTTGCCCAGATGGACGAAGAGGACAGGGCGCTCTTTTTGGAGGAATTCGGGCTGAAAGAGAGCGGGCTTGATAAACTCGTAAGGGCTTCCTACTCCCTTTTAGGGCTTATCTCCTTCCTCACGGCGGGGGAAAAAGAGACGCGCGCATGGACGATCGTCAAGGGCACCAAAGCGCCGCAGGCGGCGGGAAAGATCCACACCGACTTTGAAAGAGGGTTCATCCGCGCCGAAGTCGTCGAATGGCAGACGCTGCTCGAATGCGGCGGGCTTGCGGGCGCGCGCGAAAAGGGCAAGGTGCGCTCCGAGGGCAAGGACTATGTGATGAAGGACGGCGACGTCGTTCTCTTCCGCTTCAACGTTTGATATAAAACCGTATATAGAAATCAAGCCGTCGCTTTTCCCTTAAAACGGCGGCTTTTTTGTATTCGGTTTTTTTTGGAGCGTCCCGCCCTTTTTTATTTTGCCGTCTGCACAGATGACGGTAAAGTCCGCCGTCCCGTCCGCAAAGCTCTTTTTTTCCAGCGCGAGCCATTCCCCCGCTGTTCCCCCGAATTGGATATGGGTAAGCGCTCTGCAATTCTCGAATGCGCTCGGCGCAATGCGCTTGACGCTTTGCGGAATGCTCACCCTTTCGAGCTTGCTCCCCGCAAAAGCATACGACCCTATCTCGAAAACGCCTGCGGGGATCTCGGCAAAGCGCGTCCTCTCTCCGCCGACGAAAAGCTCCGCCCCGCAAAAGAGTGGGCCGGCGTCAGCCCCTTCAAATTTGACGGCACACCACGCGGCAAGGTCTGAAATGGCGACTTCATCGAGGCGGTCGCACCCCCAGAACGCGCCGCCTCGGATGCGCTTCACGCTCGCGGGGAGATAAATGCGCCGAAGCGAGCGGCAAAACTCGAACGCATGACTGCCGATCTCCGTGACGCCCTCGGGAAGGGTGAGCTCTTCGAGCGCATTGCAGCCGAAAAAGGCGTACTCCGGAATAAGGCGAAGCCCCCTCGGAAGAGCGACGCTTTTGAGACTTTTGCACCCGAAAAATGCCCGCGCTCCGATGGAAGTAAGCCCTGTCGGAAGGGTGATCTTCGTGATGAAATTGCACCCCTCGAAGGCGCCTTCTTTCAGGGCCACGACGCGTTTTCCCCCACTCATGTCCGCAACAACGGCCTCGCCTTTGAGTTCTTTCGAGCCGGCCGCAACGCATCCGCCGCTCTTTTCATCCGTCGTGTAAAGAATCGCCGCCTGCGCCTTCGGAACTTGCTGCCCAACCGCAAAAGCCGCCTCTGCTTCCAAGTCGTCGAGAGCGGAAAGTTTGAGATGAAGCGCCCCGTCTTGAAATCTGCCCACGCCGAAGAGCGCCCTTTCTCCAAAGCGCGTTTTATATACGGTGATGTGATCCCCTTCAAGCTCGAAGTCGCCGCACATACGGCGACCCAACGACCATTGCCCGACGAGGCGGTTGGGGCGCTCCTTCATTTGCATACCATGACTCTGACAAGCCGAAAAAACTTGGCTCCCTGCGAACTCATAAAATCCGCCGCATAGGTCAATTATAATTCCGAAACGGAATTATGTCAAGATTTTCATATGATAAAATTCCGAAAAAGAAATATGGGATAATGGTATGAAAATTAGAAAGAGGGAATATGGCGACGCAAACCTCATCGGAAAACATGTGGAGAAACTGAGAAAGGAGCGACGCATTTCGCAGAAGGATTTTATCGCCCGCCTGCAAGTTGCGGGACTGGATATCAACCCGACGAGCTATTCCAAGCTCGAAGGGCAGGTGCGCATCGCCACAGATAAGGAGGTTCTTGCAATCTCCCGCGTGCTTGATCTCCCCATGGAGGCGCTGTTTGCATAACAGCTTTGCCGCCTTTCATTGCAATTTGCCGTCGTTTACGATGCTACCCGCGGGGTGGGAGCCGCGGACAGAGACGAGGGGCAAAACGCGCACGCCCTTTGCGAGGACGACGCCGGGATTGACGACGGAATTACAGCCGATCTCAACGCCGTCGCCCAAAAACGCCCCGCACTTTCTCAGCCCCGTTTCGACGCGCTCCTCCCCGATCCGTACGGAGACGGGCTTCCGATCTCCCCGCACGTTGGAGACGATCGCCCCCGCGCCGAGGTGCGCCCGATAGCCCAAAACGGCGTCGCCCGCATAGTTGAAGTGCGGGAGCTGCACCCCGTCGAAGAGAATGCAATTTTTTATCTCGGAAGAATTGCCGACGACGCAGTTTTCGCCGACGAGCACGCCGCCGCGAAGATAGGCTCCGTGGCGGATCTCGCTGTCCGCGCAGACGACGCAGGGCGGCGCAAGCGCGGCTGTCGGGGCGATTTTTGCGCTTTTATGGACGAAAACGCCCGTTTTTACCTCTTCAAATTCTATTTCGATAGATGTCGAAATAATGTTGATAATGTCGAAAATATGCGGAACAATCTGCCACGGATAGAGAAATTCCGCCAAAAACCTGCCCGCAAGGGAATGCGTGAGATCGAAAAGCTGCCGCGTCGTGCACTCGTATAGCGTCATGCCCCATTGTATGCGCGGCGCGGAAGAAATGCTTTTTTCAACTATTTCGATATTTATCTAAATAAAGAATGATCCGACGGAATTCCGTCGGATCGCGTTACGATTGCCCCGTCGAAGCGATATTTTCCTTATCCTTCGAGGCGTCCGGTAAGATCATGCAATAGCGCGGATTGTGCGCGTAGATCTTCTTCTTTTTCTTTGCCATTTTGCCCTCTTTTACAGTATCCTTCTCTTTTGTGAAAATAAACGTCATTGGGCGGAGATCTGCTTTTTTATTTTTTCAAATTTTTCCGCATTTTGGTCGATCATCATCTTTGCGGCGGGCTGGACCTCGTAGTACCCGCGCGAAAGCATTTGCTCGAACACCTGAAACTGCGTTTCCGCGTGCGCGCTGTAATTTTTGAGGATCGCCTTGCGGAAGGATTGCGAACTTCCCTCGGTGAGCGCCATCGAATAGTAGCTCATGAGCAGTTTTTCGCAGTCGAGCAGATCTTGAAGTGCGTCCTTTTCCGAAAGTGTGGTGTCTCGCTTGGATTGTTTCATTTCTTCCCTCCCAAAATTGCGCAGAGCGCCGTGAAGCGCTGTTCGTGCTGCGCCGCGATCGCCTCCATTTCCCCCGCGAGCGCGGCGTCGATGAGCGTGTTGGCATAGATCCTCGCCTTCTTGCATGCCATTTCTTCCCCTGTGAGTACGTGGACGAGCACATCCAAATCTTTTGCGGTCAGATTGGTCATAAAAATACCTCCTGCAAGGGGTTTGTCCAATGCGGGAGGTTTTCATACGCGGCGCGAAGAAAATACGGCGCCTTCACGGATGCTGCTTGCGGTATTTGCAGAGCGGCGCGAGCGCGCACTCTCCGCATGCGGGGCGCTGCGAATGGCAGACGCGCCTTCCGTGCCAGATGAGGTAGTGATGGGAAGCCGACCACAAATTTTGCGGGATCGCCTGCATCAGCCCCCGTTCGACGGCTTCGGGCGTTTTACCCTCCGCAAGCCCGAGGCGGTTCGCCACGCGGAACACGTGCGTATCCACGGCGATCGCGTCGCCGCCGAACGCGACGGAATAGACGACGTTCGCCGTCTTTCTCCCCACGCCCGCGAGCGTCTGCAATTCTTCGAGCGTAGAGGGCACTTCTCCGCCGTACTTTTCCATGATATCGCGCGAGGCGGAAAGAATGTGCGCCGCCTTGTTGCGGTAGAATCCGCATGAATAGATGTAGCGTTCGAGTTCCTGCGCGGAAAGTTGCAGCATGGAAGATGGCGTGTTGTGCTCGGCAAAAAGCACCGCCGTCACCTTGTTGACCCTCTCGTCGGTGCACTGCGCGGAGAGGATGACCGCGACGAGAAGCTCGTAGGGGCTGGAAAAGTGCAGTGCGGGCTTTGCGTCGGGGTAGAGTTCGGCGAGCGTTTTCAAGATCTCTTGCGTGTTCATATGTACATTATAGCGCATTCCCGCCCGAATTGCAAGTCAACCGCCCCAATAAGATCCTCCGCGGAGAAATCCCGAGAAGGAGGAATAACTCTTTCTTGCGAGCACGAGTTTTGCGCGCTCCGAAAAGCGCGCGTCGAACTTTGCCGAGATCCCGCACCCAACGCCCGCCTCTTTGGGCGTGGATACCGGCTGCGCGGGCACGCCCGCGCTTTTGAGCGCGGCGACGAAATCCAACGTCTGCGCGCGGGAACGGAATACCGCTAAAACCGTCATGATCGATTCCCTGCCTTCGTATAATACAATATCTTTTTATGGGGAGAAGGATATGATCTATCTCGATAACGCCGCGACCGGGGGCTTCAAACCCGCGTCCGTACAAAGCGCGGTACTTGCTTCCATGCGCATGTGCGCAAATCCCGGCAGAAGCGGACACCGCCTCTCTCTCGCGCTCGCCGAACACGTGCTCGCGTGCAGAAATCTGCTCTCCGAGCTTTTCGACGGATACGGATACGAGCGCGTAGTCTTTACGAGAAGCTGCACCGAAGCGCTCAACTACGCCATTTTGGGAACGCTCAAACAAGGAGATCACGTCGTAGTTACCGCCTTTGAGCACAACTCGGTGATCCGCCCCCTCGAACATCTCAAAAAGACCGCGGGCGTGGAGTACGACGTCGCCCCGCTCTCAGAAAACGGGAAGTGCAGCCCCGAGGCGATCGCCGCGCTCGTCAAGGAGAATACGCGCGCCGTCTGCGTGACTTCCGCCTCCAACGTCACGGGGGAGACGCCCGACCTTCCCGCGATCAGAAAATTACTGCCTGAGCGCGTCCTATTTTTTGCGGACGGCGCGCAAGGGGCGGGGCATGTCGCGATCTCGATGCGAAAATCGGGGATCGACGCGCTCGCGCTCGCGGGGCACAAGGGGCTTCATGCCATTCAGGGCGCAGGCGCTCTGCTCTTCTCCGAACGCCTCTCCCCCGAGCCTGTGCTCTTCGGCGGGACGGGCAGCGAGAGCTTCAACCCCGATATGCCCGCCTTCTATCCCGACCGCCTCGAAAGCGGAACGATCTCCTATCCCGCCGTTTGCTCCCTCTTCGAGGGGGCGCTCGTCGTAAAATCGCGAAGGGCGGAGGGGGCGAAAGAACTCCTCCGCATGACCGCGGCGCTCTCCTCCGCACTGAAAGCGCTGCCCGCGTATCGGGCGTATTTCTCCCCCAATCCGTGCGGGATCGCGGCGTTTTCCCACGAGAGGATCCCCTCGGAAGAGCTTGCGGGCATTCTCTCGGAGCGCTTCGACATCGCCGTGCGAGGCGGATTGCACTGCGCGCCCCTCGCGCACAAGGCGCTCGGCACCTTCCCCGACGGGCTTGTGCGGGCGTCCTTCTCCCCCTATCAGAGCATGCGGGAAGTAAACGCCCTCGTCGGCGCGCTGAAAAAGATCGGCGCCTGAAAACAGATCACATGCGCTTCAACTCTTCCACGAGCTTTTTGAGGCGCTTTTTTTTCGCGCCGTCGAGCATGGGCGAAAAGCGCGCGTAAAATGCGTCGATCTGTTCGTTGGTGAGCGTGCCGTCTCTCTTGCCCGCCGCGGCGCGCGCATAGATCGCCTTGACGATCTCCGCATCGCTTTTCCCGCGGTATTTTACCAGCACATCCTCCGCTTCCTTGATCCAATCGTCGTCGCTTCCTTTGGGCGTATAGCTTGCAAAATCCATAGTCACCTCTCTTTTTTATCGTATGAAGCGAACCGCGGTTTGGTGCGCCCGCATACCATAGACCATGAACATTCTTCTTCTCTTTTTGCTGTTTACCGCAAGCAACGACCCCAAGTTCGGCGAAAATTTCCGCTCCTTCCTCGCCTTTTACCGCGAAAACCGCGATTTTCTCACCGCGTTCGCCAAAAACGAGGGTACCATGTCCGAACAGTGCCCTTCGGAAGAATGCGGACAAGAAAAAAACCGCCCCCGGGAAGGGGACGGCGCGGGATCGGTGTTTGAGCAGTTTTTGGGATCTTTTTAACGGTTTTCGAGCGCGTAGAGGAGTAGCTTGTCGGTCTCGCCGGGCAGAGCGGACGCCGCAAAGCCGAAGGCGCCGTCGTTTTCCGTGACGCCCACCCCGTGGATACTCGTCTTCTCGTCCGGCCAATAGACGCGCGCAGTAGTCAGTTTAAGCGCGTTGCCCGCAAGATCGGTGTACGTCGTCTGCATGATGCCCTTGCCGTAGGTGCGCGCGACGTCGTTTTCGGTATTCTTGCGCAGGAAGATGTGCGAGCGATCCAGCGTGTTGTACGAGACGAGCGCGCCGATGAGACATTCGGAGGCGGAAGCCGTATTCATATCCGCGAGCACGTAAACCTCCGACTGCGCCGTGAAATAGCTGTTGAAATCGTTGCCGTCGGCGTAAAAATATTTTTCGCTGCCGTTCCGATAGCGCGCGAGCGCCGCAACGGGTGCGCTGCCCTCGGCGTCGCGCATGAGGTGGGAGACGATCTCGCAGAACACGGCGAGCGAGCCGCCGCCGTTGCCACGAAGGTCGATGACGAGATCCGTTCTCCCCCGCTCCCTCATCGCGGTGAGACAGGCGCGGAATTCCTCCGCGGCGGTGCCATAGAACCGTTCGAGGCGGATATATGCGGTTTTCTCTCCGAGTTCGGGAAGCCCTTCGCCCACATCGATCTTCTCCGTGAGCGCGGCGGGATCGAAGCGGAAGGCGGCTTCGCTGTCGCGGTAGAGGCAGTACGACATGCGGAACGCCGCGGGCGTGACGGCATACGTCTCTGCCCGCTCCTCGGAAAATCCGCACCGCAGATAGAACGTATCCTCCTGTTTTCCGACGAACGACGTAAGCTCGTTGCGATCCTGCACGGGAACGAGCGTTTCCCCGCTCTCGCCGTAGGCATAGACCGTCATGCCCGCGCGGATCCCCGCGTGCTCGGCGGGCGAATTGCCCGTCACGCTGTAAATGCGGGGAGTGGAAGAGCCTGACCAGAGCGAAAGCCCCGTGCCGAGCGCGTTGCCCGCATTGGAAGAGACGACGTCGCTGTAATCCTGTTTGGGATAGTATGCCGAATAGGGGTCGAGGGAAAGGGCGTCGAACAGCCGATCGTAGAGCTTTTCCTCCGCGTCCTCGTAAAAGTAATCGTTCGTCGCGTCGATCGCCCAGATGAGGCTGCGCGTCTTGTCGCCGAGCGCAAACCAGCGGGAGAGCCAGCCCGCGGCGAATACGACCGCCGACGCGAGCAGAATGCCGACCGCAAGATAGAGCCGCCCGATCGTTTTATTTCGTTTATCCATTATTTATCTCCTTGACGGATCCTCAACAGCCGAAATGCGAGGGCGAGCGCGCGGAAGGTGACTGCGTCGGAGAATTTTCTGATGTTCAGCCCCGTCGCCCGCTCGATCTTCTCCAAGCGGTACGAGAGCGTATTGCGGTGCATGTAGAGGGCGCGGCTTGCCTCGGAGAGGTTGAAGCCGCTCTCGAAGAACGCCTCCGCCGTCTCCGTCATCTCGAAGTCCGAGAAGATCTCCGCCGCCCCTTCGCCGCAATATTCCGCGATGTATTCTTCGAGTTTTTCGCGCGGAAGTTCTTCGAGGACGCGGCAGAGAAGAAACTCGCGATAGGAGCAGATCCCGCCCTCTCTTTTGAACATGCCCCCCATGCGCGACGCCGCGACCGCCTGCGCGTACGATACGGCGATTTCCGAAAAGCCGCTCACCGCGCCTCCCACGCCCACGCTCGCCTTCACGCCAAGCTCTTCTAAAAGGAACTGCGCGAGAAATTCGGCGTACTCGGCGGGAGTTTCCTCTTCGCGGAATTTGACGATCGCAAAGCGTTCCGCGCCCGTCTGCACCGCAAAGCCCTTCCCGCCCGTGAACGATTCGAGGAGCGCGGCGCTTTCCCCGAGGCGGGGCGCGGAAAGATCGAGCGCATAGCACGCCCCGCGGGGGAAGGAATACCGTTCCATACACCGCTTCGCTTTTTCCCCGTCGCCGAGAAGGGCGCCGTAGAGATCGCTTTCCCCTTGCGGGCGCGCGTCGGAAGCGCTGACGAGCGCGGAGATCAGTTTGCCCAACTTTTCTCCTTCCTCCCCCGCGCCCTCGACGTACGCCGTGTACGTTTCACCCGCATAGGAGAGCGGGAACGCGGCGGTCCCCTGCGAGGGCACGAGCGAGACCTTTACGCCCGTCGTCTCCGCGATGCGCGCGAGCAAAGCCGAAAGCTGCGTGGGGTTTTCCATGTTCACCTCGAAAAAACGCCCTCGGCGTTTCTGCCCGCATTATACCATGCCGAGGCGGGATTTGCAAGCATTGTTTCCCAAATTGCCCGAATTTGCCAAAAAAGGGAAGCGGGCGTGTGCCTGAAATACAAAAATATTTTGCACAAATTTCAAATAAAGCGTCTTTTTTTTATTTTTGATGTTGACACTTTCACAAAGCCATGATATAATAGGAGCGATAAGGTAGCTTTCGCTACGAAAGCAGGAGGTTTGATATGAAAAATGAATTGGAAAACGGCGAAGTTCGCACCCATGCAAGCGCATACCGCACGCTGAGCGTCATCTTCTTTTTGCTCGCGGCCGGCGGCTTGTTCCTCGGGCTTCTTCAATCGGTTTCCGGCTACTTCGTCGGTAAGTTGTACGCGGTCGTCACCAGCACAACTGTTCCCGCGGATTTCCAGGGTTCGCTGTTCGCCTATATCTGGGTCGTCTTTGAGAACCTGTTCAACGGCGGATCGGCAGGCCTTGTGTTATGGCAATATCTCGAACTCGTGCTCGTGTTCCTTGTTGTCATCTCCGTCGTCGTTTCCCTGATCTGCCTCATTACGGCGATGTGCTCCAAGAAGGCCGCAAAGAAAAGCGCGCTCGTCTCGGGCGTTCTCGTCGCCATTGCGTACACCTTCCTTGCATTGATCGCAAACTTCATCGGCTCGACGGTGACCGGTTCGTTCGCCATCGAAATGTTCGATCTGCCCCTCACGATCATCTCCGCGGTCTCGATCATCATTCTCATCGTCCACGGATTTGCGGTCTCGAAGGGCACGGGCGTTGCGAACTTCATCGGCATGATCCTTTCGATCGGCGCCTTTTTCGCGCTCTCCTATCCCGCGGCGCTCACCTTGAACAGCGTTGGCATGTCCGCACTCGCAGGCATCACCGATGTGTTCTCCGCAGACGCATTCCTTGCGATCGGATTCATCCTTACGTATCTGCTTCTCATCAACGTAGCGATCTCCATTTGCCGCCTTACGACGGGGCGCGCCTATGTGTTCGACGCGATCCGTTACTGCGTGCTGTTCCTTCTTACGCTCGGCTACTTCATCGCGCTCATCGTCGCCCTCGAAGACTTCGCCCTTGCGTTCAATCCTTCGACCGACGAACTCATTGCGAATATCATTCTCCTTGCGACGTTGCTCATCGCATTCGTTGTGTTCCTTGTTCTTGCGATCCTCAACACCCGCAGAAAGCGCGCCGAGCTGTATGAAAAGCTTTACGGCGAGAACGGCGGCGAGGACGAGGACGACGGCATCTACAACCAGAAGAACCAGTTCGCTCCCACCTACATCACCAACATCAATTCGCCTGCGGCTCCCGCAGTTGCGGCTGCACCTGCACCCGCTCCCGCAACGGTGATCTATCAGCAGCCCGCTCCCGCGCCTCAGCTTGCGTCTCAGCCCGCTCCTGCGCCCGCGCCCGTAGCGCCGCAGCCCATGTACTATCCCATGCCCATGCCCATGCCCTCTATGCCTTACTATCAGCCCATTCCCGTGCCTCAGCCCGTTGCGGTACCCGTGCCTCAGCCCGCGCCCGCTCCTGCGGCAACGCCCGCACCCGCACCCGCGCCTCAGCCCGTGAAACCCGCCTCCGCTCCCGCGGAAGTGACGCCTTACGAAGAGACGCCCATGAGCGAATTCGAGCGCAGAATGGCTTCGCTTGCAAGAGGCGAAGAGGAAACGCCCGCACCCGCACCTACGGCAGCGCCTGCTCCCGCTCCCGCGCCTGCACCCGCACCTACGGCTGCGCCCGCGCCCGTACAGAGCAACTATGTATACGATCCCTTCTTCAACTCCCTCACCAACAGTGAGAAGGATGAGTTCGGCAATCTGTTCATCGGCCAGACGAAGGGCGATCTCGGGCTTCCCGTCTACAACGTTGGCGGCGACAACAAGGAATTCTTCAAGATCTTCTTCGTCGCCCTCGGCAAGGTCCGTCCGTATATCTCCTCCGAATTGCTCGGCAAGATCTACGACCATATCAACCACTGAAAAGCGTAAAGAAAAGCCGCTCCCCACGGAGCGGCTTTTTTTGTGGGATTCAGATCTCGATGATCGCGCAGATCCCTTCCTTTTCGGAAAACTTGCGGCTTGCGGAGAGCGCGTCCACCAGATACAGCCCCCTTCCACGTTCGGCTTCGACGTCGGCGCGAACGATGACATCGGGCGGGCGGAAGGATATCTCGCTGCGCACGGTGACGCGAAGTTCGCGCCCCGCTCTTTCGTAGGAGAAGTACGCCTTCCCGCCGCCGTATTGTAGCGCGTTCTCGATCAGTTCGTGCGCGACGACCTTGCAGTCGAACACGGCCGCCTCGGGGACCATATCCGCCCGCAAGCGTTCGCACATCTCATGAAGCGCCCTTTTGAGCGCGTTGCCGTCTTCGATCAACATCACGCCATTCCCTTTTTCAGCGTATCTTTGAGTTTTGCGAGGACCTTGCGTTCGAGGCGGGAGATATACATCTGCGAGACGTTCATGCGCCGCGCCGTCTCCGTCTGCGAGAGTTCCTGCCCGTAGCGCAGGCGGACGAGCATGCGCTCCGAATCGTTCAGCCCTTCGAGCGCGGAAAGGAGTTCCTCGCGGTTTTCAAAGCGCTCGAACTCGCTCTCCTCTTCCGAAGCCACCAGCTCGTGAAAACTTCCGCCGTCCTCCTCACGCGCGGGACGATCGAGCGAGACGGTGCTCCCCGCCTCCGCGCTTCGCACGATCTCTTCTTCGGAAACGCCCAAGCGAAGGGCAAGATCGCGCGCCGTCGGCGTCCTTCCCATTTCGGCGGAAAAACGCTCCGTCTCCTTCCTGATCGCGGTGCGCAGTTCCGCGACCTTGCGCGGAAGATGCACGAGGCGGGAACGGTCGCGGAAGTGGTTCTTGATCTCGCCCGTGATCGTCGGGGTGATATAGGTGGAGAATTTGATGCCTTTGGAGGGATCAAAACGCTCCACGCCCTTGACGAGCGCAAGCGACGCGACTTGATACAGATCGTCGTACTCCACGCCGCGCCCCACGAATTTTTTGGCGATCACCGCCGCAATATAGAGGTACTTCTCGGCGATCTCGTTGCGCAGCGCAGGATCGCCCGTTTCCCTGTATTTTTCAAAAAGTTCCCTTTCTTCCATTACGAATCGAAGCGGAAAGAGACGGCGCACACCGTGCCGCCGCGTTTTTCTGTGCACACGTCTGCCGCAAGCGCGCCGAGAAGCGCCGCGGAAATTTCGTCCTCGGGGGCAAGCTCCGCCTCGGCTCTCTCGCCCGCCGCCGCAATGGAGATCTTCAACCCGTCCTCTGCGGCAAATTCGATCGTCGCCTCGCGGTATCCCGCGTGGAGCAGGAGAAGAAGGCTCTCCGTAACGCACACCTTGCAGTCTTCGCTGCGGTCGATATCCAACCCCGCGAGCGAGCACACGCCCCCCGTCGTGAGGCGCACCGTCGTCATGATCTCGCTTTTGAGCGGAATGCGCATCGTAATCTCTTTCATCACGATATCTCCATAATGGTATCCAGCGCACAGATGACGAACAGCTTTTTCAAGCGGGGTTGCAGCCGTTTGAGCGACACGGTATGCCCGTCCGTTTTGGCGCGCTTTAAGATCTTGACGAAGGTCCCGAGCGTCGTCGAGTCGATAAAGGCAAGTTTGGCGCAGTCGAATTCGATATCGGCGGGCGCGAGCGCATATTCCTTCATGACTTCCCCGAAGAATTCTTCCGCATTCTGCGAATCGATCTCGCCCGAAAGCCCGAATCCGAGCACGGGGGAACGGGAGAGGATTGTGAGTTCCTGCATAGATACCTCCGCCGCGCACCGAGGCGCGGTCCTATTTTATATATACCGCCCCGAAGAGCGGCTTCAAACAATTTTTGAAAAATTCAGAAGATCTCGTTGAGATCGGAGAGGATGAGATCGGGCTGATCGGAGGCGCGCGCGACGTCCTCCCGCTTCGTCTCGCCCGAGAGCACGAGAATGCTCCTCATGTTGCAGTTGCGCGCGAAACGGATATCCGTATACAGGCGGTCGCCTACCATGCACATATGCGCATGGGGCGCAAATTTGCGCAGAGCGTCCCCCATATAGACGTTCGGCTTGCCGATGACGACGTCCGGCTTGCGCCCCGAGGAGCGCTCAAAGAGGTCGAGAAAGGAGCCGACGTCGGGCATCGAACCGTCTGCCGTCGGGCACACCGCGTCGGCGTGCGTTGCGAGAAAGGGCAGCCCCGCCCTCAAAAAACGGTCGAACCGCCTGATCTTCTCAAATGTAAGCTCCACGTCGTAGGCGAGCACGAGAATGTCGGGCGAAACGTCGTCGAGAACGATCCCCGCCGCACAAAACTTCGCTTTGAGTTTCTCCGTTCCGAGCAGAAAGACGCGTTTTCCCGCGCAGTGCGCGCGAAGATACTCCGCCGTCGCCATTCCCGAAGTATAGACCGCGTCGCCCTCCGCATACAGCCCGATGGAAAGGAGCTTGGCGCGGTAGTCATCCTCCGTTTTGGAGGAATTGTTCGTGAGAAAGACGAGGCGCTTCCCGAGGGCGCGCAGGCGCGAAAGCGTCTGCCGCATGCCGCCGACGGGCACGCCGTCCACATAGACCGTCCCGTCTAAATCGAGAAGAAACACATCCGTCTCGCGCAGCAGTTGCTCTTTCGTCATGTCAGCTCCATAAGCCCGAAATCCCGCATCAGCGCGGAGAGACCGTGCGGACACAGCTCGGGAAGAATTTGCAGTTCGCGCAAGACGGAGATCTCGGGAATAATTCCGCCCAGTGCACGGAAGGTGCGCAGGTGCGCGTCGTTTTTGCGCATGATCGCGCATAGCTCGAAATTGCACTCCGCGCGCATCTTTTCGAGCGCAAGGGCGCGGGCGGCATACTCCGCGCGCGCCGGAATGCGCGCGTCGGCATAGTCCGAACCCGCCTCCTGCGCGCGTTTCTTGTAGTCCGCCACGAAGTAGCGGCGCGGCTTCCCGCAGGCGAAGAAGGCGGCGTAGAGGGCGCACAGCGCACGGTAGGCGGCGATCTCCCCGCCGCGGGGGAGCGCCGCCGCAAGCGTCTTCCCCTCGCCCTGCGGCATGCCCTCCTCCTCGAAGGCGCGCAGCGCGGCGCAGGCGAGAACGATCTCGGAGCCGACAGGCTCCTCCCCAAAGGCGAGCGCCGCCACCGCTTTTTCGCATACTTCGGGATAGACGCCGAGGGAAAAGCGCGCGAGCGCCTTCGCTTCAAACGCCGCAAGGCGGGCGAGCAAGAGGCCGCCGTACGCCGCGGCAAGGCTGTTTTTCAGAAGCGCGAGGTCGCAAACGACGTCTCCCGCCGCGAGCGCCGCCCGCACTTTGACGCCGTCCGTGACGACCTCTCCCGTGCGGCATATTGCGCCTTCGAGGGAGGCGTGCGAGGGCACGACGAGGCAGGGGATCCGATGCAGTCCGGCAAAGAACCGCGCCGCTTTCAGCGTTTCCGCACCCCCGCAGGCGATCACGCCGCCCGCCTCGGGAAGGGAGAACAGGGGGAGTGCGTCGCCCTCGAACACGACGGACACCGTGCGCGCACAGGACGCCGCGGAAAGCACGGAGAGCGCGGAGCCGTCGATCACCGCAACGATCTTGCCCGCAGTCCGACCGAAAAACCTGCCGATCTCCTCCGCCGCCTGCGCGAAACGGACGCTTCCGTACAAATTTTCCTCCGAAGTCGTCTTTCGTACGGGATCTGCGGCAGTCCGCATATGCACCTCTCTGATTTTTCTATATCAATAATGCCAGCCCGTTCGCGGCATATCCCACCGCAACGGAGAACACGATCATGCCCGAAAGAAGGGCAAGCCCTTCCTTCCATGTGCGCTTTTTGAGAAGAATGAGATAGCCCAGCCCCGCGTTGACGACAAGCCCTCCCAAAAGCCCGCCGAAGCCGATGCCGCCGAGGGCGTAGACCTCGGCAAGCACGACGGACGAAGCGCAGTTGGGGATCGCGCCGACGAGGGCGCATACGAGGGGTTGGAGCCAATATCCGCCGCCCTGCATAAAGGAAATGACGCGCGCCTCGCCCAACCAATAGAAGAGCATGCCGAAGGCGAGATTCACGGCGAGCACAAACGCCGCGACTTCGAGCGCGTGCAAAAGGGGCGAGAAGAAATAGAGCGTGACCGCGCTCTTCTTTTTATGTTCGCAGGGGGAGAGTTCGGCGCATCCGCACGCGCCGTGCTCGTGCTCCTCTTCGCCGTGCTCCTCCTCGCTATGCCCTTCCTCTCTATGCCCTTCCTCGCGGACATGGTGTGCATGTCCGCTTTCGGGAAGGGGCGAAAGCGCATGTTTTCGGAACAAGCCGTCGAGCGCGTATCCGGCGAGGACGCCGAGCACGAATTTACATCCTATGAGCGCGAGGGCGGAAAAGACGCGCTCCCAGCCCATTCCGCTCGAAAGGAGGAGCACCAAAAGACCCTCGTCGCTCGTCGCGGTGAACACGGCGACAAGCGTTCCCAATGTGATGTGCCTGTGCTCGTAGAGCTTCGCCGCCATGACGGAAAATCCGCACATGGGCACAAGCCCCAGCGCGCTCCCGAGAGCGGGCGCGCCCCTTCCCGCGAGCGCCTTCCGCGGCTTTCCGACGCTTGTGTTGTGCTCCAACAGCTCGATGAGGACGTATAAGATCAATAAAAAAGGGAAGAGTTTGAGCGTATCGAGAACGGCGTCTAATACGACATCCCACATAGCGGTCTCCTCCCCTATCTTTCTTCGTTCAGTTTAGTCCTTTTTTTCCGCTTTGTCAACGATTTCTCCGCAAACGGAGGCATTTTCCGCCGCGGGAGACCGCTCAAAGCGAGCCATCCTCTTCCTCTTTCGGCTGTTCCTCGTCTGCGCTCCGGCGCGCCCCCTTCTTCGCCTGTTTCGTCTTTGCGGGGCGCGCCGCCTCTGCGCGCGCTCTCATCTCGGCGGGGGTGGGGGGAATGTAAGCCGCCTCGCGGTTTTCGGGGATCGCCTCGTAGCCGCTGTCGCGGCCGAGGACGGCAAGCTCCGTCTCTTCATCGAAGAAATGGATATGGCGCATGTCGAAGCCGAGGCGCACGGTATCGCCGACTTGAAGTTCGGTGTGCGAGGGCATGCGCGCCACGATCTGCGCGCCGCTGTCCACGATCGTCTTCTCCTTCCGATCGTCGAGATCGAAATGGACGAGCGTTTCCGATCCGAGGCTCTCCGTCACTTCGACCGTCGCCTCGGCGCCGCTCTCCGAAGCGGCGTCGATACGAACGTCCTCGGGGCGAATGCCGAGCGTGAGCGGCGTTTCCGTATTCCTGTATTTTTCAAGATCGCCGAAGCGACAGACGACCTCTTCGGGCAGCGGGAGCTTGTATCCGCCGGGAAGAAGCGCAAATATCGCCCCGTTCTCTTCCGAGATCTTCACGCCGCGGAGGAAATTCATCTGCGGCGAGCCGAAAAATCCCGCGACGAAGAGGTTGACGGGGTAATCATAGAGATTCTGCGGCGTATCCGCCTGCTGCATGAACCCGTCCTTCATGACGACGACGCGGCTGCCCATCGTGAGCGCCTCGGTTTGATCGTGCGTGACATAGACGAACGTCGTCCCCAAACGAAGGTGCAGTTTGGAGATCTCCGCGCGCATCTGGGCGCGCAGTTTCGCGTCGAGATGAGAAAGAGGCTCGTCGAGCAGGAACACTTTTGGCTCGCGCACGATCGTACGCCCCAACACGACGCGCTGGCGCTGCCCCCCGTTGAGCGTTTTCGGCTTGCGGGAGAGGAACTCGCTGAGGCCGAGGATCGCCGCCGCCTCTTTCACACGCGCGTCGATGACCTCTTTGGGGACCTTCCGAAGCGTAAGCCCGAACGCCATGTTTTCATAGACCGTCATGTGCGGGTAGAGCGCATAATTCTGAAAGACCATCGAGAGATCCCTGTCTTTGGGGGGAACGTCGTTCATGGGCTTGCCGTCGATGAAAAGCTCGCCCGAAGTGATATCCTCCAAGCCCGCGATCATGCGCAGAACGGTGGATTTTCCGCAGCCCGAGGGACCGGTGATGACCAACAGCTCCCTGTCCCCGATTTCGAGATCGAGATCGTAGACTGCCTGCGTGCCGCCGGGGTATACTTTTCCGATATTTTTCAGGACTACATTTGCCATAGCTTTTTCTCCGATTTGTAGAATACCATGATTATAGCGCAAAAACTCTCGCGCGTCAACGGCAAACCGCACGGGATATGCGCCGCCGATTGTGAAAAGTGCACAAAAAACCCGCCCCTTCGGGCGGGCGATCCGTTATGCCGTCTTTTTGTAGATGAGCGTGGGTTTCGCGCCCGTCGCAACGCAATCGCGGGTGATGATGACTTCCTCCACGTTCTTTTCGCTGGGGATATCGTACATCACGTCGGTCATAAGCCCCTCGATAATGGTGCGAAGTCCCCTCGCGCCCGTCTTCAAGCGGATCGCGGTGCTCGCGATCTCGCGGACGGCCGCGTCTTCGACGGTAAGTTTTACCCCGTCCATTCCGACGAGCTTCTGATACTGCTTGATAATGGCGTTCTTGGGCTGGGTGAGAATGTTGACAAGCGCATTCTCATCGAGCGCTTGCAGGGAGACAACGATGGGCACGCGACCCACAAATTCGGGAATAAGCCCGAACTTCGTGAGATCCTGCGGCTTGACTTCTTCGAGCAGGGTATAATCCACCTCGTGCTCGCCGAGCTTCACCTTGCCGCCGAAACCGAGGCCCGAATCGTCTTTGCGGGCGCCCACGATGCGGTCAAGCCCCACAAAGGCGCCGCCGCAGATGAAGAGGATATTCGTTGTGTCGATGCGCATGCAGTCCTGCTGGGGGTGCTTTCTGCCGCCCTGCGGGGGAACGTTGGCGATCGTGCTCTCGATGATCTTCAAGAGCGCCTGCTGTACGCCTTCGCCGGAGACGTCCCGCGTGATGGAAACGTTCTCGCCCTTGCGCGCGATCTTATCGATCTCGTCGATATAGATGATCCCTCTCTGCGCCCGTTCGATATCGTAGTCCGCGTTCTGGATCAATTTCAAAAGGATATTTTCCACATCCTCGCCGACATAACCCGCCTCGGTAAGCGTCGTCGCGTCGGAGGTGGCGAAGGGAACGTTGAGGATCTTCGCGAGCGTACGCGCGAGCAGCGTCTTTCCGCTGCCCGTAGGCCCGAGGAGCAGGATGTTGCTCTTCTCGATCTCCACGTCGTCGTCCTTCTTCCCCGCGATCATCGCGTTGATGCGCTTATAGTGGTTGTAGACGGCGACGGAAAGAACGCGCTTTGCCTTGTCCTGCCCGATGATATATTCGTCGAGTTCCTTTTTGATCTCCGCAGGCTTTTTCAGCTCCACCTCCTGCGCCGCGGAATTGGAGGGCGTTTTAGAAAGCATATCGCTGCAAAGCTCCACGCACTCGTCGCAGATAAAGATCCCGTCGGGACCCGCGATGAGCTTCTTTGTTTTCGCCTTCTCCTTGCCGCAGAAGGAGCAACGCTGTTCGTATTTTGCCATAATTACCTCTGCTAAAAGCGTTTTGTGCCCACCATGTCCGCAATGCGGGGTGCAGAAAGGCGCGTCAACGCTTCACAAACACTCTGTCGATAAGTCCGTAGGAAAGCGCTTCGTCCGCGCTGAGATAGTTATCTCTGTCGGTATCGCGCGCGATCACATCGTAGGGCTTGCCCGTATTTTCGGCGAGAATGCGCGTCATTCTGTCCTTGATGCGCAGAATATGCTCCGCCTGTATCTTGATATCGCTTGCCTGACCCTGCGCGCCGCCGAGGGGCTGATGGATCATGATCTCGCTGTTTTTAAGCGCATAGCGCTTCCCCTTCGTGCCCGCCGCGAGCAAAAATGCGCCCATCGAAGCGGCAAGACCGATGCAGATCGTGGAAACGTCGCACTTGATGTAGTTCATCGTATCGTAGATCGCCATGCCCGCGGAGACCGAGCCGCCGGGACTGTTGATATAGAGCATGACGTCTTTCGTCGGATCCTTCCCTTCGAGGAAGATGAGCTGGGCGACGACGGTGTTCGCCGTCGCGTCGTCGATCTCTCCGCTCAAAAAGATGATCCTGTCTTCGAGGAGGCGGGAATATAAGTCGTAGCTTCTCTCGCCGCCGTCTCTGCGTTCGACAACATAGGGTATCAAAACATTCTTGTTCATACGTTCGCCTTCACGATCTCATTATTTTCTTTGAGGAAATCGAAGAGCTTGGTCACCTTGATGTCGCTTTCGAGATAGGCGCGCTGACGGGGATCCATCGTCTTCTTGTATTCCTCGGCTTCCTTGCCGACGCTTTCCGCCTGTTTCGCGATCGCCGCTTCGATCTCCTCTTCCGTCGCGGCGATGCCCTCGACGGCGATGATCTTTTCGACGATGAGCTGGTTCAAAACGCTCTTTCTCGCCTCATCCTCAAACTGCTTCTTGTACTCCTCGCGCGATGTGCCGAGGTAGGAGAGATAGTCGTCGAGCCTCACGCCCTGCGCCATCAGGCTGTATTCAAGCTGTTGCAGAGACTGCTCCTCCTGCCGATCGACCATCGCCTCGGGGATGTCGGCAGACGACGTCTTTGCGATCTCGGAAAGAATGGAATTTTCCGTTTCGTTTCTGGAACGGTTCGCGGCGCTCTTTTCGAGGCGGGCGCGCACCTTCTCTTTGTATGCCTCCACGCTCTCCGAACCCATCTTCTTTGCGAATGCGGCGTCGAGCGCGGGAAGCGATTTGCAGCTGATCTTATGGACGGTGACGGTGAATACGGCGGGCTTGCCGCGAAGGTTCTCCGCCTGATAGTCCTCGGGGAAGGTGACGGCGACGTCTCTGCTCTCGCCGACGTTCATGCCGACGACGCCTTCTTCAAACCCGGGAATGAACTGCCCGGAGCCGAGCGTGAGGTCGAACTTCTCCGCGCTGCCGCCTTCAAACACCTTGCCGTCTATCTTTCCGACGAAGTCGATGGTGACGGTATCTTGGAGCGCGGCGGGGCGGTCCTTCACCTCTACGGTCGCGGCGTTCTTATCGCGCGCGGCTTCGATCTCGGCGTCTACGTCTGCGTCCGTAACAGTATACTCATACCCCGTTATTTTTATACCCTTGTACGTCCCGAGCGAAACATCGGGACGGACGGGGATCGTGGCGACAAGCCCGACGTTGGTCTCCGAAAAATCTTCGATCAGCGAGACGCTGGGATCGCCCACCGCCGTGAAGTTCTCCTTTTCGCTTTCGAGAACTTCGGGATAGTTATCGCCGAACAGAATATTCAGCGCGTCCTCATAGAACAGCCCCTTCCCGTAGAACGTTTCGAGAATATACTTGGGCGCCTTGCCCTTGCGGAAGCCGTTGACGGAATATTTGTAACGGTTTTCGCGGTATGCTCTGTCGTTTGCCGCCGTCCACTCCTCGGGGGTGAACGTCAGCGTGACCTTTACTGTGCTCTTTTCGCCCGGTACTACTTCGTATTTCATAGATACTCCTCTCGCAGATAGAATTCGTTTGCACGCTACATTTTACCACAACGAACTTGAAAAGGAAAGCGATTTCATTTACAAATTTGCGATTTTAAGTTATAATGGGGAAAGAACAGGGGAGGAAGGATATGCCGCAGGACGCTTTCACGCTGAGACTTACCGCCGCCGAGCTTGACCGCACGCTGCGCGGGGGGCGCGTCAACAAGATCGTCGAGCCGTCGAAGGACGAGGTCGATCTGATACTCTATTGCGAACAACGCACCCGCAAGCTCGTTCTGAACACGAACGCGCAGGACTGCGGCGCCTATTTCGAGGATTCGGAGGCGGCGGCGCCCGCCGTCGCGCCCAACTTCTGCATGCTGCTGCGCAAGCACTTGCAAGGCGCCCAACTCCTCTCCGTCTCCCTTTTGGGATTCGAGCGCATCCTCGTCTTTCGATTCCGCTCCTCCACGGATTTTACCTCGGGAGAACGGATCTTATACCTCGAAGTGATGGGGAAGTATTCCAACCTGATCCTCACGGAAAACGGCGTCATACTCGGCGCGCTCAAAATGAACGCGTTAGACGATAAAGCGCGCCGCATGATCTTTGCGGGGATCGTCTACGCCCCTCCCGCGCCGCAGGATAAAACAAACCCTTCCGACCGCGCCGCGCTCGAAAAAACGCTCTCGCACGCCGAGGGAGACCTTGCGAACTTCCTCTTTACGCGCGTCGCGGGGCTTGCCCCCGTCACCGCAAGGCAAATCCTCGAAAGCCGCGGAGAAAAGCCCCTTGCAGACCACGTTTACGACTATATCTTCTCAGACATGGTATCCCCCTGCGTGCTCTTCCGCGACGGCGCGCCCGTGGATTTCTATGCGCGCGCGATCGCGGGCGCCCTGCCCTATCCCACCCTCTGCGCGGCGCAGACGGCGTTCTATTCCGCACGGCGAAGTGCAAAACGGCGGGAAGATCTTCGCAGAAAGTTGGAAGGCGCCCTTCGCCATGCCGTCAAAAAACATGAAAAGCGGCTTGCCCAAACGTTGGAAAAAAAGCTCGAATGCGGGGAGTGTGAAACGCTCCGCGTCAAAGGGGAACTGCTCACCGCCAATCTCTACGCCCTCTCGAAGGGAATGCGGGGCTGCGAGCTTATGAACTATTACGACGAAGAGGGTGGGACAATGAAGATCGCCCTCGACCCCCTGCTCACGCCCTCGGAAAACGCGCAGAGCTACTTCAAGCGGTACAGAAAACAAAAGCGCACGTTGGAGGCGATCGCGCCGCAGGAAGCGGAGACGCGCGCCGAACTCGACTACCTGAAAAGCGTTCTCGCTATAATCTCCTCCGCGGAAACGGAGGAAGATCTTCTTTCCTGCGAGGAGGAGATCGTCGCGGCGGGGCTCATCAAGGTGCGCGAGGAAAAGCGCAAAAAGGCAAAGCCCGAAGTCCCCTTCCGCACCTTTGAATGCGGCGGCTTTCATGTGTATGCGGGCCGCAACAACCTGCAAAACGACGCGCTCGTGCGCAAAGCCGCGCCCGACGACATATGGCTGCACGCCCAAAGGTACCATTCCTGCCACGTCGTGATCCGCACAAACGGGCAGCCTGTTTCGGACACAGTACTCGCCTTTGCCGCAAATATCTGCGCGAAATATTCGGATGGGGGCGGCGATAAGATCCCCGTCGACTACTGTTTTGTCAAACATGTAAAAAAGCCGCCGAAGAGCAAGGCGGGCTTCGTCGTCTACACCGATTTCTCCACCCTTCTCGGCGATCCGAGCGCGGTATAGGTATACTTTTCGAAAACTTTTTGACGCTCCGGCGTCCGCGCGATATGTTGCGCGGACGCCTTTCATAAACGCCGCCCTTCTATGCGAAGAGCGGGGTGGAGAGATATTTTTCGCCGCCGTCGGGGAAGAGAACGACGACGGTCTTGCCCGCGTTTTCGGGGCGTTTTGCGATCTCCGCCGCGGCATGGAGCGCGGCGCCCGAGGAGACGCCCGCAAGAAACCCCTCTCTTGCGATCTCCCTGCCCGCCGCAAACGCTTCCTCGTCTTTTACGGCGATCACCTCGTCGTACACCGTCTTATCGAGCGTCTCGGGTACAAAGCCCGCGCCGATGCCCTGTATCCTGTGCGCCCCCGCAAATCCTTTGGAGAGGACGGGCGAGGACGCAGGCTCGACCGCGACGATTTTCACCGAGGGGTCTTTTTCTTTGAGAAATCTGCCGACGCCCGTGAGCGTGCCGCCCGTGCCGACCCCCGCGACAAAACAATCTACGCTCCCCTTCGTATCCTCCCAGATCTCCGGCCCCGTGGTGCGGTAGTGCGCGGCGGGATTGGCGGGATTTACAAACTGCCCCAAGATCACGCTCCCGCGGGTGAGCTTTTGGAGCTGCCGCGCCCTTTCGATCGCGCCCTTCATGCCCTTCGCGCCCTCGGTGAGGACAAGCTCCGCGCCGTACGCTTTCATGATGGCTCTCCGCTCCGCCGACATCGTTTCTGGCATCACAAGCACGACATGGTACCCCCGCATGCCGCCGATCGCGGCAAGGGCGATGCCCGTATTGCCCGACGTCGGCTCGATGAGAACGCCCCCTTCTTTCAAAATTCCCCTTTGCTCCGCGTCCTCGATCATGGAGAGGGCGATGCGATCCTTCACGCTCCCCGCGGGGTTGCATCCTTCGAGTTTGGCAAAAATTTTTGCCGTAAGGCCGTGCGCCCGTTCAAACTTTATAAGCTCGACGAGGGGCGTATGCCCGATTCTCTCCGAAATCGTTTTATATACCATATTCCCTCCTCAAATTGAAAGCCGGCGATCCCGCCGGCTTTTCCGATCTCCGTAGATGTTTTGAAGTTCAAGATCACTTTTTGCTGCAAGCCCTTCCCTGCGGATAGAGCGGCAGTTCAAAGAACCCCGTACAGACCTCTTGCGAATACTCCTGTGCGGGAGGGATCGCGCAATAGCCGTAGCTCGGCACGAGCAGTTCCACCTGCATGGCGATTTTGAGAATGCACGTCACGCAGGCGCTGATGATGAAGGAACCGCTCGCGGCGTCGAACGTCCCCTCGGGCGAAACGCAGGAAGCGACGCTCGTCACCGTAAACGGCATCACGGATGCGGGCGGAACGTACATGAGCACGTCCTCGGTAAGCACGATGGAGCTTGCGGCAATGCCTTCGACGCCGTTCGCGTCGACATACGCGATCTCGATGGGCACGGTGACCGTCGCCTGAACGCGGGCGCAGCAGCTGTCCGTCTGCCGTTCCACATTGACGTTGGAGACGACGCCCGTCGAAGAGGTCGAACGCGCGCTCACGAACGTGAGAGGATATGTAGGATTTGCGGGTACGAAGTTCACGGGCGCGGCGGTGTAGTTTTCAAGGCGCGTCTGAATGATGCCCGCGTCGAAGATCTTCTCCGCCTGAATACATACTTTTTCGCAAAGGCCGTTCAAGGGATTGCCCGAGATGGTGCCGGGGCAGTGATCCGATGAAAAATTGGAAAAAAAGGACATTTGTTACCTCCGTATAAAAACCTTATCGGTTTACCCCATTGTATGCGGCGCGGGGGCGGATTGTTTACAGCAGGACGCGCTGGCCGATGTAGAGGCATGCCGTGCGGTTCTTTTTCTCGAAGTTTTCCTCCGAGCCGCACAGAAGTTTTTTGCTCTCCCCGCCCGCCACGGTGTAGAGATTCCCCTCCGCCGCGGGGATCTTCAAGATCTGTCCGAAAGAGACTTCTTCGGTGAGAAGATTTTCCGCCGCGAGGAGACGGGCGGGAATGCGGAACGCTTCCGCGACGCTTGCGAGCGTCTGCCCCCGCTTCACGCGGTAGAATTCCGAACGGCAAAGCATAAGATCCATAGAGCATTGTATGCGCCAACTCATAAAAACGTGCGCGCAAGGAATACAATACCACATGAACTTATACAAAACCACGGCGGTCGTCACGGTATTCACGATCTTTGAACACTCACTCGGATTCGTCTACCGCATCATTCTCTCGCGCACGCTCGGCTCCGAGGGGCTGGGCGTCTATCAGGTCGCTCTCTCGGTGTTTGCGGTCTTTCTCACCATCTCCTCCTCGGGGCTGCCCATAACGCTCTCGCGCGTCATCTCCAAACATCGCGCGCACGGCTATCGGGCGGGCGAACACAGGGCGACGGCGGCGGCGCTCATCATCACCGCCGCCGTGAGCGGGACGTTTACCGTTTTGCTCTTCTTGCTCCGCGCGCCCTTCTCCAAGATCTTCTCCGATCCCCGCTGCGCCGACGTGTTTTACATCGTTCTCGCGGGGCTGACCTTCACCTCGGTGTACGCGGTCATCCGCGGCAGTTTTTGGGGGAATAAGCGTTTCTTCGCGTACTCCCTCATCGAACTCATTGAGGAGATCGTCATGATCGTCGTGGGCGTCGTCCTTTTGGTGTTCGTCCGATCGCCCATCGCCGACGTCAACCGCGCCGCCATCGCCGTCCTCGTCTCGTATCTGTGCTCCTTCGCCATCGCCGCCGTGTATTTCAAGGTCAAGGGCGGCAAGCTCCGTTCGCCGCGCGGCGAACTGCTTCCTCTGCTCAAATCTTCCGTCCCCGTAACGGCGATGCGCACCGCCTCTTCGCTCGTCAGTTCCCTCATCTCCGTCGTCTTTCCCATGCTGCTGATGTCGGCGGGCATGTCCTCCTCGCAGGCAATGAGCGCGTACGGCATCGTGGGAGGCATGGTCATGCCCGTGCTCATGATCCCCAATTCCCTCATCGGCTCCATTGCGCTTGTGCTCGTGCCCGAGCTGGCGGAATGCTATTACAGGGGCGAACGGGAGAAACTTTCGGATTTCGTGAAAAAGGCGCTCAACAGCGCGCTCATCATCTCGGGCGCGCTGATCCCTCTCTTCATCGCGTGTGGCGAAGGCGTGGGCATCTTCCTCTACTCCAACGCGGAGAGCGGAAAGCTGATCGCACGCAGCGCGCTCATCCTTCTCCCCATGAGCGTGACGATGATCTCGACGAGCATGCTCAACTCTATGGGCTGCGAAAAACAGACCCTCCTCTTCTTCCTCGCGGGGGCGGCGTGTATGCTCGCGTGCGTTTGGATCCTTCCCCCCTATCTCGGAAGCGGCGCCCTGCTCGCGGGAATGGCGTGCGACTATACCCTAACCGCGCTCTGTTCTCTCATTCTGCTCGTGAAGAAGACGGGCAGGCTCCGTTCGGGAAAATACTTCTTGAAGATCGCCCTCTGCTCTGCGGTCATCGCGCTGTTCGGCGTGGGAATGCGCCGCCTGTGCATGCTCTTTTTCGGCTATATCCCCGCGCACCTTCTCACCCTCTTCGTTCTCGCGCTCGCGGAACTTGTGTGCTTCCGCCTCCTCGGGCTTTTCTCCTTCGGCGCGCTGTTTGCGAAATTCTCCCTGCGCCGCCGATCCCGCGCGGAAAAAGGGATCGCCGCGCACACATAGTTCGCCGCGGAAATCTGCTCCAAAAAAGTTGCCTTATACGGAAAAGCATGGTATAATATTTTCTGCAACAAATTGGAGGAAATGTATGAAACTGACAGAACAGCAACGGAAACAGATGCGTCTCACCGTAGATTACACCAACATGACGGAAAAATATCTCGGCGCGAAGGGGATCTCCGAAAAGACGATCGCCGCGCACAAGAAGATCGCCAAAGCAGCGCACGGCTATGTGAGCGCCAACCGCGGCAAAGACGAGCTATACATGGGTTGGACGGAACTCCCCTACAATCAAAACGAGATCGTCGCGGATATCCTCACTACGGCGAAGCTCATCCGCAAACGCTTTGAGTATTTCGTCGTGCTCGGCATCGGCGGATCGGCGCTCGGCCCCTCGATGGCGTTCTCCGCGCTCTGTCATCTGCACTATAACGACCTTCCCCGCTCCAAGCGCAAAGGCCCCAAGTTCTATGTTGAGGACAATGTGGATCCCGTCCGCATGAAGGAACTTTTAGACGTGATCGACGTCACAAAGACCTGCTTCAACGTCATCTCCAAGTCGGGCGCGACGAGCGAGACGATGGCGCAGTACCTCATTATCTCCGATCTCTTGACGAAGGCGGGCGTGGATATCCGCGAGAACGTCGTCTTTACGACGGACGCCAAGAAGGGAAATCTCGTCAAGATCTCCAAACAGCTCGGCGGCGTGAAGAGCTATGTGCTCCCCGACGGCGTAGGCGGAAGATTCTCCGAACTTTCCCCCGTGGGGCTTCTTCCCGCGGCGGTCGCGGGGATCGACATCAAGATGCTGTTGAAGGGCGCGGCGTTCATGGATAAACTCTGCAAATCTTCCGATCTTACGAAGAATCCCGCCCTTCTTTCGGCGACGCTGCAATACATCGCCATGCAGGACGGCAAGAACATCGGCGTGATGATGCCCTATTCCGACAATCTCAAATACGTCGCCGATTGGTACGCCCAGCTCTGGGCGGAATCGCTCGGCAAGAACGTCACGCTCGACGGAAAGCCCTGCCATGTCGGTCAGACGCCCGTGAAGGCGCTCGGCGTCACCGATCAGCACTCGCAAGTCCAGCTCTACACCGAAGGGCCGTACGATAAGGTCGTCACCTTCCTCTCCGTCGGCTCCTATAAGGAAAAGACGCCCATTCCTCACGGATACCGGAACATTCCCGACGTCGGATTCCTCGGCGGGCACACGATGGAAGAACTGATCCAAGCGGAGAACAGAGCGACGGCGTATGCGCTCACGAAGGCGGGAAGGCTCAACTACACCATCTGCCTGCCCGAGATCAACGAATATACGCTCGGACAGCTCCTCTACTTCTTTGAGTTGCAGACGGCGTACGCAGGCGCCATGTTCAATATCAATACCTACGATCAGCCCGGCGTAGAGGCGGGCAAGAAGGCGACGTTCGCCCTCCTCGGCAAGCCCGGCTACGAGCTTCAAAGGAACGATCTCGACAGCGCCGCCCCCGATGAGGACTATATCGTTTAATTTTCGGAAAAAACCGCAACGCCCCCGCGTTTATCGCGGGGGCGTATTCTGTTCTCGGGAAAAATGATGAATGCGAAATGAGCCGATTCGCAAAAAAGCCGTCAAAAACGACGATACCCCCCCCCATGTCCGAAACATATGGGGCGGAAAACATCTGTGCGCATATGAATTTGCGGCCTTAAAAGCCCTCGCTTTCATATGCGGACATATGCGGATAGCATGCGCGGCGGGACATATGCCCCGCCGCGCTCTTTTTTACGCTTCGCGTTCTTTGATCTCGATGTTGTACTTCTTGGAATCGCGAGGGGTCGCGGCGTGCACCAAAGTGCGAAGCGCCTTTGCGATCTTGCCCTGCTTCCCGATGACCTTTCCCATATCCGAATCGGCGAGAAGAACGGTGACGTTGATGCTTTCCTCCGTCTCTTCCACTTCATATCCGATATGTTCTTTGTCCTCGGCGAACTGTTCCACGATGTACTTGATGAGTTCTAACATGTTTTCTCCTCCTTTCTTTAAGGTGTGTTTGCGGTAAGAGGAATATGCCCGCGGCAAAAGCCCTCCGAAAAAAGCTCTGCCAAAGGCGCGTCGGGGCTTTTGAAAAATTGAAGGCTAACCCCTCACCCACTTCCCAAATTTTTGCGTTAGGCGGAATTCACTTCCGACGTGCGCGCCCCAAGTTGGCAAGCCCTGTTGCCTTACTGTCTTTGAGAACAGAAAAGTCCAGCGGGCGACGGGGTTGAGAGATGTAGTAGGCTAACCCCTCACGAAATTTTGTTTTGCAAAGTTCGGACTACGTTTGAGGGGATTCACTCCCCCACTGCGTGGGGTCGGAATGACGCCGTACGCCCGCTCGCAAAACAAAATTTGCGAACCAACTTCCCAAATTACGGTGCGAGCAGGGTCTCCCTGCGCTGCACGCCTCAATTTGCTACGCCACCGCACGCTTATTGTCTTTGAGAACAGATAAGTCCAGCGGGCGACACGGTTGAGAGATGTAGTAGGCTAACCCCTCACGAAATTTTGTTTTGCAGTGTTCGGACTTCGTATCGGGGGATCCTTCGACTTCGGCTTCGCCTCCGCTCAGGATGACACGTTTACGCAAAACAAAATTTGTGAACTCCTCCGCTTACTTCTTCTTTTTCTTGCCCTTCGTCTTGGCGGGAGAGAGCTTTTCGCTCTTTTCGAGCGCACCCGCACGGACGAGCAGGCTCTTCACGGTTTCGGTGGGCTGCACGCCTTTGCCGAGCCAATCCTTCGCCTTCTCGACGTCCACGGTGAGCGTCACGGGTTCGGACTTGGGATCGTAAAAGCCGATCTTATCGATGTACTCGCCCGTCGCCGCCTTGCGCGCGTCCACGACCACGATACGGTAGACGGGGGACTTCTTGTCGCCCATTCTCACCAATCTCATTTTGACCATAATTGTTACCTCCGTATATTGTTACGATTTTTTTGTTGATGTTGAAAAGCTCCGCCCGCACGTTCTATGTCACCGAAGGGCGGCACGAGCCGAAGGCGATGTACCGTAGTGGAGACATTTTTATTTATTTTGTCATACTGAGCGAAGTCGAAGTATCACCTTGTTATAGTGCGGTGATGTTTCGACTGCGGCTTCGCCTCCGCTCAACATGACGGATCGAAGAATAGCCCCCACCTGTCTCACTTCGTTCGACCCCCGCCCCGTAAACAGGGGCAGGTCTTCTTGCTCCGATCCCCTCACGAAATTTTGTTTTGCAATGTTTGGACTTCGTTTGAGGGGATTCTCTCGGCACTGCGCGCCTCGGAATGACACGGGAACCCACTCGCAAAACAAAATTTGTGAACCCATTTTCCAAATTCTTGCGTTAGGCGGAATTCACTTCCGCCGTGCGCGCCCCAAGTTGGCAAGCCCTGTTGCCTTATTGTCTTTGAGAACAACCAAGTCCAGCGGGCAATAAGGTTGAGAGATGTGAAGGGCTAACCCCTCACGAAATTTTGTTTTGCGAAGTTTGGACTTCGTATTAGGGGATCCTTCGACTTCGGCTTCGCCTCCGCTCAGGATGACACGTTTACGCAAAACAAAATTTGTGAACAACCTCCCTAAAACGGCAGCCTCTTCTTCCCGCCCTTCATCTGCTTCATGAGCTGTTTCGTCTGCTCGAACTGCTTCAAAAGTTGGTTGATATCCTGCACCGTGGTGCCGGAGCCGAGAGCGATCCTGCGCTTGCGCGAGGAGCCGATGATCTGCGGGTTGTCGCGTTCTCTCGGCGTCATGGAAAGAATGATCGCCCTTATCCGCTCGACGCGCTTTTCGTCGAAATCACCCTCTTTCAGCTTATACTTGCCCGCGCCGGGGAGCATGCTCATGAGCGCGCCCGCGCCGCCCATCTTTTTGAGCGCCTCGAACTGCGTGAGATAGTCGGTGAGGGTGAAGGAATTCTCGCGCATCTTCTTTTCGAGTTCCTTCGCCTGCTGTTCCGAAACGGCCTCCTGCGCTCTCTCGATGAGCGATAACACGTCACCCATGCCCAAGATACGGCTCGCCATACGGTCGGGATAGAAGGGTTCGAGATCGGTGATCTTCTCCCCCACGCCGATGAATTTGATGGGCTTGCCCGTGACCGCCTTAATGGAAAGGCAGGCGCCGCCGCGGGTATCGCCGTCGAGCTTGGTGAGGATCACGCCCGTCAGTTCGAGGCGGCTGTTGAAGGTCTCGGCGACATTGACGGCGTCCTGCCCCGTCATGGCGTCTACGGTGAGAAGGATCTCGGTGACCTCCACTTCCCGCTTGATATTTTCCAGTTCGAGCATGAGCTTTTCGTCGATATGAAGGCGGCCCGCCGTATCGATGATCACGGTATCGAAACCCATCTTCCGCGCGTATTCGACCGCCTGTTTCGCCGTCTTTACGGGATCCTGCGTGCCCTTTTCAAACACCTCGGCGCCCGCCTTCCCGCCCACGACTTTGAGCTGGTCGATCGCCGCGGGGCGGTAGATATCGCACGCGGCAAGCAGGGGATTCTTGCCCTGTTTTTTGAGTTGAACGGCGAGCTTGGCGCACATCGTCGTCTTGCCCGCGCCTTGAAGCCCGCACATCATGATGACGGTCGGCAGTTTGGATGCCACTTCGAGTTTGGCGTTGGAGGGGCCCATCAGCGCGATCAGCTCTTCGTTGACGATCTTGATGACCTGCTGCGCGGGATTGAGCGACTCCAAAACCTTCTGCCCCACCGCTTTTTCGGAGACGTCGGCGATGAATTCTTTGGCGACCTTCAAATTGACGTCCGCCTCCAACAGCGCAATGCGGACTTCGCGCATCGCCTGCCGTATTTCAAGCTCGGTGAGCTTTCCGCGCTTGGTAAGTTTGGAAAAGATATGATTCAAACGCTCCGAGAGCGATTCAAATAGAGCCATTTAATCCTCCTTATCGAGGTCTACGACCTCACCAACGCATACCATGTCTGCAATCGGACGTATCTCTTCGGAAAATTCAGGGTGCGCGTCCGCAAATTCTCCGAGGGCGCGCGTAACGCGCGTCATCATATCCGAGACGGCGAGAGAATACCTCTGCGTCTCCGCGTTGAAGTGCAGTTTCGCCTCGAAACTGCCCATGAGCGCGCGGCTCGTTTTGAGCGCGTCGGAAACGGCTTGCTTGGAAATGCCCTTCTCCTCTGCGATCTCCGAAAGGGACAGGTCGTAAAGATAATATTTTTCGCAGATCTCGCGCTGGGTCTCGGTGAGGAGCGCGCCGTAGCGATCGAACAGTTGTACGTCGTTCAAGTTCTTCATCTTACGTCCCTTGTTATCGCCATTATATCAAAGAAAAAAACGCCCGTCAAGCATTTTACCTTGACGGGCAAGAATTTTTTCAACGGCATTATAAAGTGATTTCATCGGAAACCAATTCCAAGACGCGGCGCAGAAGCGTAGAACCCTGTTCGAGTTCAAAAACGCCGCGGAAGACGAAATATTTTCCCCAATCGCACTTTTCAAACACGATTCTCCTTCGCGCCACAAGCCCCATATCAATTTCGCGCGGGTACGGTTGGCCGCCCACATATTCTTCGATAATGTGCCCATTTTGCATTATATTTCTCCAACCCGAGCGGACTTTGCCGTCTAATCTCGGCATCCAGAGCATTTCGCCCGTTCTTAAAAAACGATAAGCCTTCATATAACGCTTATAATCGGTGCCGAGCAGGGTATTCAAGAGTTCCGCGTTTGTTTTGGCGTAAATGGTTTCGCCCGCTTTGAGTGTTTTCATTTTGTTTCTCCTTTTTTATTTTCTATTTCTTCCAATAAGGATTTTGCCCGCTCGATGACTTCGCCCGACAAAACGTCGCCGAAGGTCTCGATGATATAGTGCAATGCGCATTCTGTCAGCCCCGCATCGACAATTTTTTTCGCGGCGGAAAGGCGCACTTGCCGCTCGGGGAAGTAGTGGTCGGATACGTTGATATCTGGGATGGGAAGCCGTTTGATCTGCGGATAGTATTCGATGAAAAACTGCATGCCGCACTCCTCAAGGAGCACTTTGCAAGTTGCGGTGTCCCGTTCTTGTTTTTGCTTTTGGGCCTCCTCTTCCGCTTTCTGCCGTTTCTCTGCCGCTTGTTGTTGTTCTTCAAGCAAAAACGGAGGCGGGTTTGTTTTCCATTCCCGCTTGATGAGAACGCGGTTTTGAATGAGAAACCCGCTTGAAATAATAAGGAAGAGATGGGAAAGAAGCATATAACCGAGATGAAAAGAAGTCGATCTTACACCGTCGGAAATAGTTCCGTACGTTCCCGCCATGAGTGCGATCAGGCATGCAAAAATCATGACAACAAATACTGCAATGGGAATAAAAATGCAGAGGATATGAGTTAAGGTATGTGATAAATCATTATTTCGCTTTGATTCTACGGAATATTGTTCTACCCATTCATGCCACCATTGTTTTATTCGACTTTGTGAAACAGCCGTCTTTTTCGCCCCTTCCGCATTTTTATTCGGCTTCTTGCGGGATCCCCTCTTTTTCATAGCGCTTTTGGAATAAAAATAACCAAGCAAGGCGAACTCAAAATAAAACAAACAATAGAGAATGTCCCATTGTATTTCATCAGACAAAGCGTTATCGTAAGATCCGTATTGGACTGCGATCTCGCTTTTGTCCAAAATTTTTATCCAAAAATCCTCTCCACCCCAAAAAGGCTGATATAGGATGAAGAAAGATCATTCGGATTTGAAATCATCCCCTCATACAAATACCATTTCCAAAAAAGATATGTATATATAAGAAGGGCACATAAAATAAGCGCGACCAAAGAAAGCCTCTTCACATATTTCAAATTCCTCTTAATGCGGACGTCTTGATACTCTCTGAACATATTTCCTCCTCAAAAGTAAAAAAGTGCGCCGACCGAAGCCGACGCGCTACAAAACGCAAACTCCGATCGTCGCCAAACAATCATGATGAAGCACGGAATCATCCTACCCTCGTCATTGGAATTTGCAGTCCTGTCAAATTCACACAAGGGTAGTATGTGTCATGCAAAAAAAGCCCGTGCTCCCGCAAAGGACTTTCATGATTGTTTGGCATATTTAGTATATCACAAAATGGGCAGATTTGTCAAGTCGAGTTTTTTTTAAGAAAAATCTTGCGAAAATTCGTATATTTCAAATTCAATATATGTGTCAAACTCGACCGTCGCCAAATGATCGCTGAATGCCGCGAAAAAAGAGCGGGGAATTTTTCCCTGCTCTTTTCGGTTATGACGCTGATATGCGCATGAAGTGACGCGGTCGGGTCAACTTTTTAATAAGGTGATGTTTCGACTTCAGCTTCGCCTTCGCTCAACATGACGCGGTAGACCCCTCGCAAAACAAAATTTGTGAACCCCTATTCCAAATTACGGTGCGAGCAGGGTTTCCCTGCGCTGCACGCCCTCATTTGCCACGCCACCGCACGCTTATTGTCTTTGAGAACAACCGAGTCCAGCGGGCGATAAAGTTGAGAGATGTAGCAGGCTAACCCCTCACGAAATTTTATTTTGCGATGTATGGACTTCGTATTAGGGGATTCACTCACCCCCGTTGGGGGTTCGGAATGACGCGGTAGCCCCCTCGCAAAACAAAATTTGTGAATCCTATATGAATCCCTCTACAAATTGTTCGGCGTCGAAAAGTTCGATATCCTCTATCTTCTCGCCGACGCCCGCAAACACGACGGGCACTTTGAGTTCGCCGCAAAGGGAGAACACGAACCCGCCCTTTGCCGTACCGTCTAACTTCGTCAAGACGATACCGTCCAAAGAGACCGCGTCCTTAAACACCTTCGCCTGCGAACAGGCGTTCTGCCCCGTCGTGGCGTCGAGAACCAAAAATTTATAGAAGTGCGCTTCGGAGTATTCCCGCTCCACCACGCGATCCATCTTTTTCAGCTCGTTCATGAGATTTTCTTTGACATGAAGCCGCCCCGCCGTATCGATGAGCAGCACGTCCGTTCCCCTCGCCTTCGCGGAGGAAACGGCGTCGTAAACGACGGCGGAGGGATCGCTCCCCTCCTCGTGCTTGACGATGCGCACCTTTGCGCGATCCGCCCAAATATTGAGCTGATCGATCGCCGCGGCGCGGAAGGTATCGGCGGCAGCCACCGTGACGGACTTCTTTTCGCGGACGAACCAATTCGCGATCTTGCCGATCGTCGTCGTCTTGCCGACGCCGTTGACGCCCACGAACATCATGACGCACGGATACTTGATCTCGGGCATGGGTGCCTCGTTTAACGTATCTTCGAGGATATCCTTCAAGAGATCGGTGACAAATGCCTCGTCCTTTATCTTGTTGCCGATCGCCTCTTCTTTGACTTCGGCGACGACTTCTTCGGCAGTCGAAACGCCGACGTCGGCGGAGATCAAGATCTCTTCCAGCTCGTCGTAGAAGGCGTCTCCGATCTTATTTTTCAAAAAAAGCTGCCGCATCTTATGCGCGACATTATCCTTCGTCTTTTTGAGCGCGTCTCTGATTTTTCCGAAAAATCCCATATAGCTCCTTTCTTTGAATGCGTGGGCAATGGGGCGAATCGTACACCCGCCATTCCCTTTTCCAAATTACGGCGCGAGCAGAACCACGCTTCTGCGCTGCGCGCCCCAAGTTGCCGAACCCTTTCGGCTTATTGTCCGATGAAACGAACGAGAAGACGAGAAAATGAAGGCGTAAAAGCCCATTTCCTCACGAAATTTTGTTTTGCGATGTATGGACTTCGTATTAGGGGATTCTCTACTTCGCCTTCGGCTCGTGCCGCCCTTCGACAAAATGGAACGTGCGGGCGGGGCGCCCCCGTTGGGGGTTCGGAATGACACGGTAGCCCACCCGCAAAACAAAATTTGTAAACCTTTTACATCACCGTATCTCCCCCCAATCTGCTTTCCACTTCGGAGAGCTTGACGGAGACGATCTTCGAGACGCCCTTCTCCTCCATCGTAACGCCGAAGAGGACGTCTGCCTGCGACATGGTAGGCTTTCTGTGCGTGATGACGATGAACTGCGTATCGTGCGAGAACTTTTTGAGGTACTTCGCAAAACGATCCACGTTCGCCTCGTCGAGCGCCGCCTCGATCTCATCGAGAATACAGAAAGGCATGGGATGCGATTTGAGAATGGCGAAGAGAATGGCGATCGCGGTGAACGCCTGCTCGCCGCCCGAGAGAAGGGAGATCTTGGTGAGCTTCTTCCCCGGAGGGCAAGCGACGATCTCGACGCCCGCTTCGAGAGGATCGGTGCAGTCGGTATAATCGAGCTGCATTTCCGCCTTTCCGCCGCCGAACAGCTCCTTGAAGATCTTGCTGAAATTCTCGTTGATCTCCGCAAAGCCTTCGTCGAACTTCTTCTGCATCGTATCGCGCAGTTCGTTGAGCACGCCCGTAAGATCGACGATCCCCTTATCGAGATCCTCCTTTTGGGTCTGCATTTCGGTGTAGCGGGAGAGCAGGCTCTCGTAGTCCTCGACGGCGGTCTGGTTGATAAGCCCGAGCGCGGCGATCTTATGTTTGAGCGAGTTGATATTGGTATTCGCCTGCGAAAAATCGTAGTCGGGATCGCGGTACTGCTGCGCGCTCTCGTAGTCGAGCTGATACATTTCTTCGAGGCGCTGTTTCATATTTTCGAGCGTCGTCTCGGCTTTGGAGATTTCGAGTTCGGCGGTGTGCTTTTCTTCCGTCTTGGTCGTCTGTTTCGTCAAAAGGGCGCGCTTCTCTTCGGAAAGCTCCTGCTGGCGCTCGGCGACGGCGCGTTTTTCCGCCTCCACCTCTTCCAGCCTCGTGCGCAGCGCCGTGACGGTGCGCTGTTCCTCTTCGGTGAGCGAAGCCTTCTCCTCGTCCCGTTTGAGCTGTTCGATGATGCGCTCCGTCTGCGCGATCTTGACGCGCGTCTCCTCGATCTTTTTGAGAAGTTCGGTGCGCTCCGCGTTGAGGCGGGCGATGTTATCCTCCTCGGCGGAACGGACGGAAGCGACGGTCGCCCCCTCCACTTGCAGGGTATGTAGCTGTTCGGCGAGACGGTCGCGCTCCTCTTTGAGCTTGCCGATCTCCGCCTCCTGCGCCTGCGCCTCCTGCGCCGCTTCCGCGCGAATACGGCTCAGAAGTTCCTCGTTTTCCGCGGAGGAATTCACCGCGCTTTCGAGGTCGGTCACCGTGTTCGTCAGGCGCTCCAAGAGCGCGTTATATTCGCCGAGCGCGGCGTCCGTTTCGGAGATAAGTCCGTCGAGCGTGGCCTCTTTTTGGGAGAGAACGGCGAAGTTTGCCGTCTCCTCCTGCACTTTGATGCGGAATTTTTCGCGGTTCGCCTGCGCCTCTTCGAGGTCTTTCTCGCATTCCGCAAGCGCCTTGCGCAGTTTCTCCGCCGCCGCCTTCTTGCGCGCGATCCCCTCTTCGCACTCCTTGATATGGCGCTCGCCCGCGAGCAGATTGCCGCTGTCCTTCTTGTGTGAACCGCCCGTCATCGCGCCGCTCGTGGCGATGTTGTCGCCGTCGAGGGTGACGATCCTGAACATGCGGGGATAGAGCTTGGAGATACGCGTGGCATTCGCGATCGTATCGCAGATGAGGGTGTTGCCGAGCAGGTTTTTGACGACGTTGGAATAATACTCGTCGTAGCGGACGAGGTCGTTCGCAAGGCCCACGGCGCCCTGTTCCGAGAGCGCGCGCTCCACCTCGCGGGTATCCTGCCGCGGGCGCATTCCTTCGACGGGAAGGAAGGTGACCATGCCCCCGTTCGTGCGTTTGAGATATTCGATCAGATAGCGGGCGTCGTCGGGCGTGGCGGTCACGAGATTCTGCATGGCGGCGCCGAACGCCGTCTCGATGGCGACCTCATATTTCTTATCCGTGGAGACAAGATCCGCAATGGAGCCGCGGATGCGCTTGTTCAGCTCGGGATTGTGCTGTGCGTCAAGTTGGAGACGGCGCACAGACTCCTTGTAGCCGTCGAAACGGTTTTTCAGGTTTTGATAGAGTTCGAGATTGTTGGTGAGATTGGCGATCGAAGTGTTGCAGTCTACGATATCCTCGCTGATCTTGCGCACGGAGCGCGTGAGATCGGCGATCTCCTCCGCGATCGCTTCTTCCCGCTCGGGCTGTGCGTTGAGGAAGGCCTCGCACGCCGCTTTCTCCTTGCGGCACTCGCCGAGCTGACGGACATATTCGTTTTTCCGCGCGGTCGCCTTTTCTACGGCCTCGCGCACTTCATCGATCCTGCTCTGCGCCGCGTCGCGGCGGGCGTTGAGGCTGCCCACGTTGGCGCGGACGTCGGCGAGGTTTTCCACGGAGGAGATCTCGCTGGCGCGTCGCTCGTCGGACATCTTCTCATAGACGGAGACGCGCGCGTCCGCTTCCCGCAGTTTCTTGTTGAGCCGAATGCTCTCCTCGGCGATCTCGCGCGCCCGCTTTTCGCCGCGTTCGAGCTTCTTTTCGCTGTTTGCGACGAGCGTTTCGATCTCCTGCGTCCTGCGCTGGGAATATGCGACGTCGTCCGCCGCCTCTTCGAGCTGATCGCGGTAGGAATTGATCTTCGCGTTCATGACGCGCGCGTCGCCGCTCTTGCGCTCGATCCCGACCTCGAACAGGCGGAGCTTTTCATTGAGGGAGCGCAATTTATCGTCTGCCTGCGCGATGTGTTCTCTGCCCGCAAGCTCCTCGGCGTCCACCTCTTCGAGACGGGTTTCCACCGCCCCGAGTTCGCCCTCCGCCGCCGCGATCTGCGCGCGGTAGCGCGCGGTCTCGTGCTCGAAACTGTCGCTGCGGACGAGGTAGGCGTTGATCTCCTCATAGCGGAGCTGTTCGCTGTATTCTCTGTATTTTCTCGTCGTCTCCGCCTGTTTTTCGAGGGGATGAAGCTGTTTTTCCGCTTCGTCCATGCGCTGGACGAAGACGGTGAGGTTGTCCTTCGCGCTCGCGAGCTTGCGCTCGATCTCCCCTTTTTCGGACTTGAAGCGAATGACGCCCGTCGCCTCCTCGAAGATGGCGCGCCTGTCCTCGGGCTTGGAGTTCATGATCTGCGCGACCTTGCCCTGCCCGATGATGGAATAGCCCTCTTTGCCGATCCCCACGCCGTGGAGAAGCGCCACGATATCTTTGAGGCGGCAGGGCTGCATGTTGAGAAGATATTCGCTCTCGCCCGAACGGTACAGGCGGCGCGTCATGGCGACTTCTTCGTATTCGATATCGAAGAGACGGTCGCTGTTATCGAACACCAGCGTGACCTCGCAGAAGGAGAGCTGGCGGCGCGTCTCGGTGCCGCCGAAGATCACGTCCTGCATGGACGAGCCGCGCAGCGTCTTTGCGGATTGCTCGCCGAGCACCCAGCGCACGGCGTCGGCAACGTTCGACTTGCCGCACCCGTTGGGACCTACGATACATGTGACGCCGTCGTCGAACTTGATCGACGTTTTATCTGCGAAGGATTTGAATCCTACAAGTCTTACTTCCTTAAAATTCACGCGTGATTCCCCTTTTTGAATTTCCCGTAGAGCGCCTTCGCCGCGGCGGTCTCCGCCGCCTTTTTGCTCGAGCCTGCGCCCTCCGCCGAAACGCCGAGCGCCGTGACCTTGCAGAAAAAGCCCTCTTCGGCCTCCTGCGTGCGGTACACGGGCGTCTTGTTTTCGCGCTCCTGTACGTATTCCTGCAAAATGGTTTTATAGTTCTCCGTCTCGATACGGAGAAGATGCTCTTTCAAAAATTGCCGCGCCGCCTCCAATCCGCCGTCTAAATAGACAGCCCCCGCGACCGCCTCGAAAAGATTGGAGCGCGTCTTGCCGCCCACATTGCTTTCGCTCCCGAAGTAGCGCAGAAAGCGCATCAGCCCCGTCCGCTCCTCGGCGCCGTCGAGCGCCGTCCGCGAAACATATTGCTTGCGCAGTTCGGTGAGGGCGCCTTCGTCCTCGCTGCTGCGGCGGATGAGCATCTCCGTCACGACGAGTTGAAGCACCGCGTCGCCCAGAAATTCCAGCCGTTCGTTGCTCTCCGCGCCCGTTGCGGCGGCATAGGAAGAATGCGTGAACGCCGTGAGAAGGAGCGATCTGTCGCGGAAGCGATAGCCTATGACGCGCTCCGCCTCGCCGAATTCCTTCTCCGTCCAATTCTCGCCGTTCACTCCGCAGCTCCTACCGAAAGGCGGCTCTCTTCGAGCATCGCCGAGATGTTGCCGATCAGCCCGCCCTTGCAGGCGTCCGCCGCCTGCAACACAGCCGCGGAAATGCTCTTCGCCTTCGAGGAGCCGTGGCACTTCACCACCACTTTTTTCAGTCCGAGAAAGACGGAGCCGCCGAACCGCGAATAGTCGAGCATATATTTCAGCCCGTTCAGCCGTTTGCGCGCAAAGAGATAGGAGATCTTGCTCGCGAGCGATCGGCGGAACTCGCGATTCAGCACTTCGGAGACCGTCTTGCCGCAGCCCTCGATGGATTTTAAGGCAATGTTGCCCGAGAATCCATCCGAGACGGCGACGTCCACATCGCCGTACATGATGTCCCTTCCCTCGATATTGCCCACAAAGTTAATGCCGGGAAGCTCTTTGAGCAGCGCATACGCCTCCTGATGGAGGGGATCCCCCTTGTGCTCCTCGGTGCCGTTGTTGAGAAGCCCCACGCGCGGCGCTTCGATGCCGTAGGCGGCTTGCGCAAAGGCGGAAGCCATCACGCCGAACTGCGCAAGATAGGCGGGTTTGCACTCGGCGTTGGCGCCGCAGTCGCAGAGCAGGGTGAGCGAGCCGCGGGCATTGGGGATCCCGGGGCACAGCGCGGGGCGAAGCACCCCCTTGATCCTGCCGATGTGCATGATCCCGCCCGTGAGAACGGCGCCCGTCGAACCCGCGGAAACGAATCCGCCCACTTCCGCGTCGTCCTTCAAGAGCTTCAACCCGACGACGAGGGAACTATCCCGCTTGGCGCGGACGGCATGCGTGGGAATGTCGTCGTTGGTGATGACCTCGGCGCAATGTACGATCTCGACGCGGGAAGCGTCGTACTTATATTTCACAAGCTCGTGGCCGACGAGGTTTTCATCCCCCGTGAGAACGAGCGAAAGATCTTTTCTCATATCCAGCGCGTGCAGCGCGCCTTTCACGATTTCCGCGGGGGCGTTATCGCCGCCCATCGCGTCTACAACGATTTTCAACATATTTTACTCCCGAATGATACGGACGGTCTCGCAAATGCGTGCACGAAATGATTATAACATTTTTTCTCAAAAAACACAATACTTTGACCGAAGTTCGTTGAAAAACAATGGAAAACAATGCGCGAGGCATGAAAAAAGCGCACAAAAAAACGGCGCTTCGCCGTTTCTTTGCCAAAAGATTCAAAGTCTTCCCGCGGCTGCGAGAACGATCAGAAAGACGACCGTAAACGCGAGGAGGGTGCAGAGCATGGGAAGGATCATGCGCTTGACGACGGAAAAATACGTGCGCACCTTCTCGCGGGCGGTGGATTTTTTCCGCTGCCCGTTGCCGCGGCGCGTTCCGCTCATATCGGCGACCGTCGAACCGTCGTCGATATATACGATCTTCTGTTCCCGCTTGCGCTCGCCCTCTTTCGGCTCCTGTTTTTTGCTCATTCATCCTCCTGTGGATAGCAGTGGCAGGCGACGAAATGCCCCGGCTCGTACTCCCGATACTTGGGCGCGATGTGCTTGCAGATCTCCATCGCATGCGGGCAGCGCGTGTTGAATTTGCAGCCCGTGGGGGGATTGGCGGGCGAAGGGATATCGCCGCTCAACACGATACGATCCATCTTGACGTCGGGATTGGGGTTGGGGACCGCCGAAAACAGCGCCTGCGTGTAGGGGTGCATGGGGTTGGAGAAGATGCTCTTCTTATCGCCGAACTCCACCATAGAGCCGAGATACATGACGCCGATCTTATCCGAAATGTGCTTGACGACGGAGAGATCGTGCGAGATGAACATATAAGTAAGCCCGAGCTGCTGCTGCAAACTGCGGAGCAGGTTGATGATCTGCGCCTGAATGGATACGTCGAGCGCGGAGACAGGCTCGTCGCAGATGACGAGCTGAGGCTTGACGGAGAGAGCGCGCGCAATGCAGATCCTCTGGCGCTGGCCGCCCGAGAATTCGTGCGGATAGCGTTCGTAGTAGTAATCGCGAAGGCCGCACTGCTCCATGATGTTGAGCACATAGTCCTTCACTTCCCCCTTCGGCACGATCCCGTGCACCTTCACGGGTTCGGAGAGAATGCCGCCCACCGTACTGCGCGGCGGAAGGGAGGAATAGGGATCCTGAAAGATGATCTGCATCTTGGTGCGCAAGGGGCGCATCTGCTTGGGCTTGTAGTTCGCGATATCCTGCCCTTCAAAGAAGATCTGCCCGCCCGTGGGATGGTAGAGTTTGAGCACCGCCCTGCCCATCGTCGTCTTTCCGCAGCCGCTCTCGCCGACGATGCCGAGCGTCTCTCCCGCTTTCAGTTTGAAGGAGACGTCGTCTACGGCGCGAAGGGCGACCGTGACTTTCCCTCCGATCGTCTTTTTCAGCGGGAAGTACATCTTCAAATGACGGACTTCGAGCAGTGCGTCGGGATCGGGAGGAAGTTCGCGGTCCGCCGCCGCCTGACGGTCGCGGAAGATCCGCTCGCGCTTGGCCTCTATTTCGTCGTCGAATTCGGAAAAATCGCCCGAGGCAACGATCTTTGCGTTGCGCGCGTCCAGCTCCTCCTGCGAGGAAACTTCGTTGACGATGGCGTCCTGCTCCTTGCGCCGCTTTTTGAGAACGAGCGCGAAGAGCACGGCGGCCGCGACGATGAGCGCGGCGACCAGAACGAGAAGGACGGCAGCGGCGATCGTATCTGCGCCGGAAACGACGGCAAGAATATTTCTCATTGCTTCTCCTCCTCCTTCTTCTCATCGTAGAGATGGCATGCCACCCAATGCGTATCGCTGACCTGCACCATCGGCGGATAGTCTCCGAAGCAGCGCTTGATGCAGTGCGAGCAGCGTTCGCGGAAGTAACAATAGTTCGGCATGTCGATGGGATTGGGGACGTTGCCGGGAATGTTGAACAGCGAATCCGCCTCCGAATCCATCGTAGGCTTGGACTTTTGAAGCCCGATCGTGTAGGGGTGCATCGGGTGATGGAAGATCTCCGAGGCGGTCCCCCGCTCGATGATCCTGCCGGCGTACATGACGACGACGTAGTCCGCCATCTCCGCAATGATGCCGAGATCGTGCGTGATGAGCAGAATAGAGCCGTTGATACGGGACTTCAAATCGCGCAGAAGGTCGAGGATCTGCGCCTGAATGGTGACGTCGAGCGCGGTCGTAGGCTCGTCGGCAATGATGAGGCGGGGATTCCCCGCGAGCGCCATAGAGATCATGACGCGCTGGCGCATGCCGCCCGAAAGCTCGTGCGGATACGATTTATACACCCGCTCCGGCATGGCGATGCCGACGAGATTGAGCATATCGATGGAGCGGCGCTTGGCGTCTGCCTTCGAGGAACCGGGGAAGTGAAGGAAGGTCACTTCGTCGAGCTGGTTGCCGATCGTAAAGACGGGATTGAGCGACGTCATCGGCTCCTGGAAGATCATGGCGATCTGCCTGCCGCGCAGACGGTGCATCTCCTTGATGGGCATTTGCGCGATATCGAAGGTCTTTTCCTCCATTTCAAACTGCTTGGTGCCGTATTCGTCGCGCTTCTGCCTGCGTTCGAGCACGGGATTCCCCTGCTTGTCGCGCTTCACGTTGCCCTTGCGATCCTTCACCTCGTCGTAAACGGGGTTGCCCTCGGCGTCCTCTTCCCATACGGGAATGGGCTTGCCCTTTTCGTCGAGCTTGAAATCGTACGACTTAAAGCGGATACTGCCCGAGTAGATCTGCCCGTAGGGGCCTTGCAGAAGCTGCATGATAGACATGCTCGTGACGGATTTTCCGCAGCCGCTCTCGCCGACGACGCCGACCGTCGCGCCCTGCGGGATATCGAAGGATACGCCGTTGACCGCCTTGACGATGCCCTGATCGGTGAAGAAATAGGTATGAAGATCTTCGACTTCGAGAATATTGGAGGGATCCCGAAGTTCGGTGAGGAACTCCGATTCCTTTGCCTTGCGCTTCTTTTTCTTTTCGAGAGCGCGCGTGATCTTATTGTTCTGCTTGACGATGGCGCGGATCTCCTTGCCCGTCAGATAATGTCTCTCTTTTTTTGCCTGTTTGACGTCTTTTGCTTCCGTGCTCATTGCTTACCTCCTCGCCTTAGGATCGAGCGCGTCTCGCAATCCGTCGCCCACAAAGTTGAATCCGAGCACCGCGAGTATGATGCAGATCCCGGGAGGCCCCCAGACGTTGAAATAGTTCTGCAAGATCCCCGGATCTTCGGCGGCGTTGATCATCGTGCCCCAAGCCGCATACGGCGCCTTTACGCCGAGGTTGAGGTAGGAGAGCGTCGCCTCCATCAGGATCATGCTGCCCAGCGAGAGCGTCATCGAGACGATGAGCTGCGGCAGAACGTTGGGAATGAGATGTTTGAAAATTTTCCGCGAGGTGGAGAACCCCATCGCCTCCGCCGCGACCATGTATTCCTGTTCTCGCAGCGATAGGATCTGCCCGCGCACGAGGCGCGCCTCCCCCGGCCAGCTTATGAGCGTCAAAAACAGCATGAGCAGATAGATCCTGTATTGCGACGGGATCTCCCATGCGTCGAACAGCGTTCCCACGATGAGCATGATGGGAAGGGAGGGAAGGCACATCAAGACGTCGCAGATACGCATGATGACCTCGTCCGTCTTTCCGCCGAAATACCCCGCGACGCCGCCGAAAATGATGCCGAGGAAGGTGACCGCAAACACGGCGAGGAAGCTGATCGTGAGCGAGATGCGTCCGCCGTACATGAGCTGCGAGAGCACGTCGATCCCCAGCTTGTTGGTGCCGAAGAGGTGCTTGGCGCTGGGCGCGTCGAGCGCGTTCAGCTCGTATGTCGTCTCTTTGACTTGCAGGAAGGTATAACCCTCTTCCTCTCCCGAGCCGTCCACGACGATGGTCTCTACGGTACATTCCGTCCTGCCATCGAAATCCTGCTCGATCTCCCCCCATTGGCTGTAAAAGACAGGCCCCAGCCACGAGAAGAGAATGAGCGCGACGATGATGACAAGCCCTACCACGGAGAGCTTGGAGCGGAAGAAGCGCCGCGCCACCATGCGCATGGGCGAGAGCAGACGCACGTTCTTATCGAGCGCGTTATCCTCGCTCTGCGCCGCGACCAACGCCTCGCTGTCCGCCTCTTCGGGCGCCGACTCTATGGGGAATGTTTCGTCAGAGATGTTCTTCATTTCTTCGTCCATGACTCTTTCCTCCTCAATAAAGTTTGACGCGCGGATCGACGACGGCGTACATCAGATCGGTGAGCAATACGCCGATGACGGAGAGCAGCGCAAGGAACATGTTGTAGCCCATGATGAAGGGAATATCGCCGTGATTCATGGCATCGAGCGCGAAGCCGCCGATACCGGGCAGGTCGAACACCTGCTCGGTGATCATGGCGCCCGAGAACAGCGAGGGCAAGACGCCCGCCAGCATGGTCACGATGGGGATCATCGTGTTGCGGAAGGCGTGCTTGTAGATGACCTTCTTCTCGGGAAGCCCCTTCGCGCGCGCCGTGCGGATATAGTCGGAATTGAGCACTTCGAGCATGTTGGTACGCATGTATCGCATGGTACCGCCGATGCTCAAAAGCACCATGACGAGCAGAGGCAGGAAGATATGCCACAGATAGTCGCCGATGTAAGCGAATCCCGAATAGTTCATCGTGCCGTCTACAAGGCCGGAGGGCGGGAACCACCCGAGGCGCATGGAGAATACGCTCTGCAAGAACCGCCCGAAGAAGAAGGACGGCAGCGAGATACCCACCATGACGATCACCGTCACCACATAGTCCCGCATGGAATACTGATGGGTCGCGGCGGTGACGCCGAGCGGAATGGCGATGAGATATTCAAAGATGATCGCGATGAACGCGACGACAAAGGATACCGTCATATGGTCGGCGATCTCCGTGATCACGGGGACACCCGTAGACCACGTATTGCCGAGATCCAGCCTGCAAAGGTTCCACAGCCACGTGCCGTAGCCCGCGAGGATCCCCTTGAAGCTGTTGTCTCCCAAACCGTATAGCTTATACAGCGCTTGCACATAGCCTTCATCCGGCGTGACGCCCGACACATTGATCGCAGCGATCTTGTTGCGGACAAAGTCCACGGGCATGAGGCGCACAAGGATATACAGGATGAGGGAGACGCCGACAAGAATGAGAATGGCGAGGCCGAGTCGTTTAAGAATGTATTTCAGCATATTCCTGCTCCGTTTTTTGATTGGAGTATGTTTTCCGCCTCCCCCCGCGCCCTGCGGGGGGAGAAAGAGAGTTTATCAGTCTGCGAATTCAAGTTCCCAAATGCGGGAGAGCGGCGAGCTGTACGAATTGATGATCGTATTCCCCTGCTCGTCGTGCGGCAGAGAGGATTCTTTGAGCACGTCGGTGTTGAAGGCGTAGATCGTCGTTCTCTGATAGACGGGAAGCTCTACGGCGAGATCGAGCGCTTTTTCGAGCGCTTCGCGGTAGATGGGAGCGCGTTCCGAGGTAACCATCGTGGCGCGGGCGTCGTCGATCAATTCGGAGAGGTCGTTGAGGATCGTGTTCTCCTCCGAGTAGTTATACGTCCATCCGCTGGGAGCCGCTTTGGAGAGGATCTCGCGGTAGCCCCATGCGAACACGGAGGTCGCCGTGCTGTTCTTGTGATAGACCTGATACATATCGGGGTCGATCGTGGAGCCCCACGCCGCCGCCCATACCGCGAGCGAACCCGTGGAGAGCTTGATGAGCGCGTTGGTATCGGGGATCACTTCCACCGACCAGCCGCAGTCGTTGAGGAGTTCGCGCGCATGGTTGAACACCTCGAAGCAAGGGTGATCGGTGAGGCTGGAACCTGCGATGGTGAATTGGATTTTGAGCCTGCTGTCGCCGTCGGTCACGTTTGCCGCGCGCATGAAGCCGCGAATGGCGGTCTTGGCGTTGGCGTCGTTCGAGAACTGCGTCCACGTTTTGCCGTTGTTGGTGACTCTTCCGAGAAGAGGATTTTCGGGATCGTACTGATCGATGGGCGTCGTGCGCGGATATGCCCAGCTCACAAGCGACATGGGATATTGAATGTTGACCGCGGTATCGGGCTTGTAGTACTGCAACGAAAGGCTCACGTTCATTGCCGACATGATCGCCTTACGGATGTTGATATCGGGGATCTTGCCCGCGTTGATCCCGATATAGCCGTAGCCGAGCGTCCAGCTCTCCACATAGTCGTAGTGGGATTTTTTCAGCTCGTCGAGCTTATCGTAGTTATCCTTCGTGCCCTGCGGCTCGATGAAGTGGACGCCTCCCCTTTCGAGCTGGTTGAGCGCGTTGTTCGCGGAAACGACTTGATAGCGCATCAATCTGATCTTGGGGGTCGCAGACGTCTTCCCGTCGAGGGAGAAGTTCTCGTTCGCCTTGTAGTAGACGACGTTGTTGCTGATGAAGCTGCTGGACGAAGGGTAATCGTCTTCGCTGCGGTTGGTCGCGGCATAGGGACCTGCGCCGAGCGGGACCTTGTTCTTGCTCACGCTGCCGAACTCCGCGCTCGAAGTGCCCTGCAAGACCTGCGTCTGGAATTTGAAGTCCGCCCAAGAAACGCCGAATTGGTTGTTCTTGATATTGACGGGATATTTGGCGGGATCGGAATAATAATGGTGAGGAGCGACGGTGAAACCGAAGTTCCAGACCGCTTTGGGGTCGCTTCCGTCCACGCGGATGCGGAGCACGTCGTATTCGTCGGGATTTACAACCGTGCCGTCGGGGTTATGCGCCGTGGCGACGGTATAGTTGGTGCCGTCGATCGTGACGACGCCGTCGTGATAGGCGGAGCCGGAGCCTGTGGCGGGGTTCTCGCCTGCGGGCATATGGTCTAAGGAGAGAGAGCGCACGCCCGAGATATTGGGAACTCTGAGCGAATCGCCGTCGGAGCCTGCCTGCTCGTGCATGACGACGTCTCTCGCCATACCGACGTAGTTGTTGAGCACGGTCTCGCCCGTCGCCCAACCCGCAAGGATCATGTTGAGCTCCGTATGGACCTTATCTTCATAAACGTAATTGATCGCGGCCTCTTTGTTCTTGATCGTATTGAGAAGGTCTCCGCCCGTTTTGACGCTGTAAATAGTGAGGTCCTTGTCCTCGTGCCCCGTGGCGGGGTTGACATAGTCGAGTTCGATGTATCCTTCGGTGACGAGGAACGCGGTGATCTCATCGCTGAAATCGAGATCGGTCTTGTTCCTGTTGTCGCCGTTCTTGTTCGTATAGGGAGGTTCGGTATACGAGGATACGGCGGCCTCATAGTCGCGTTCGAGTTCGAGGCGGAAGAGCCCCTTCTTGTCGTCCTCCTCCGTTGCGTTGGGATCGCCGACGATGTCGTTATAGTCTTCGAGGAGCTGCTCGCGCACCAATGCGACGACCTGATCCTGATCGGTGATCGCGGTCCCGTCGTCTGCGGTGGGAATGCCGTTGGGCCAAATGGCGGTCTTATAGCCGCGGTCGTTCTTCAAATACGTTGCCACATCGTATCCGTTGGCGGGCGTCGCCGTGCCCGCGATGTAGTTGCGCATATTTTCCACCGTCACATAGTAGGAGGTGGAAGTCGGCGACGATCTGCCGCAATACTGGAAGAGCTGGCTCAACGTGCGGCGGCGCGCAAAGGCGCGGTTGTTCGCTTCCTGCGTGATATTATCCTCGGAGCCGCTTCCCGAGCTGCCAAAGGTTTGGGAGCGGTAGTCGGCAAGCCCCTGGATCTTCGTGGAATACATCGTGGAAGAGCCTGTATAGGCGGGGTCGAGATAGACGTAGAGGTTGAACAATACGTCGTTCATCGTAAGCGGCTTGCCGTCAGAGAATTTAAGCCCGTTCTTGATGACGAAGTAGTAGTCGTAGACTGCGTTCTCTCCGTCGCCCGAAACTTTGTCGAGATAATAGTCCTTGACGACGACGGGTTCGTCGTCGCCATAGGCGATCTCCCCCTTGCTGTCTGTCGAGAACATGGAGACCTGCGTCTGCCCGACGACATCCATATCCGTGCCTGCCGTGGAGTAGAACGGGTTGAACAGCCCGTTCAGCTCTTCCGTCATGATGACGAGAGCTTCCGGCTTCCCGCCGCCGCAGCCCGCAAACGCAGTGAGCGTTCCGCACAGGAACACGGCGCCCATCGTCGTTGCGGCTACCTTGATGATTTTTCCTTTTTTCATTATCGGTTTCCTCCGTTTTATTTTTTATTCCATACTCGCGGAAGCTTCCTCTTTGTCAGCCTCCACGAAAAATTTCAGAATTCTGATCGTGACCTTTCCGTATTCTTTCGAAGTTTTGTCGCTGTTCCACGTCGCGTCCGTCTGATGCCCGTGGACCAACTCGTTAAATTCGTTATAGCCGTCGTATTCGGTGAAGGTCGTTTCGACGTCGCCCACAGTCACCCCTCTTGCGGCGATATTCTCGCCGAAGCAGTTGCCGCTCACGACGCCCACGGAATAGGTCGTGACTTCCTGCCCGTACATGATCGAGCCGCCCAAGAGATCCACAAAATCCCTGCCGCCCACGAGCAGCTTGCCCGAGATCGTCACATCGGAGAGGTGCGCGTCAAAACTGAGCGTTCCCGCAAGCAAGCCGTAGGAGCCTGTCGTGCGGTAGGTGCCCGCGGCGAGCGTGAATTCGACGTCGAAGGAGATATCTTCGATCTTGGCGTCGGCAAGGATCCTGCCGAATACGCCGCCGTAGTAGATCTGATCCGCGCTCGACTGCGTGGAATGAATGCCGCTGACGGTGTGGCCCTTCCCTATGATGGTACCGCGGAAGGCGATGTCAGAGAATTTCCACTCGTCGATCTCGCTGCAATCGAGGTTCGCATTGATCTCGTAGATCCCGTCTGCGGAGGCGTTGTCGTTGAGCTGTGCGGCTTTTGTGATGCGATAGCGCGCGCCCGCTTCCCAAACGGTGTACACGCTGCACGCGACGTCGGTCGCCGTGCCCGTCTCATAGTTGATTTTTATGGGATGGACGATCGTTTCTTTCGAAGTATCACGCGTAGAGAGATGATTCGTCGCATAAGGCTCGATGGGCTTGTAGCCGTCGTTCGTCTGTTCGATCCCGCCATAGACGTCGGTGAGCGTAAAGCGCTGCTCTTCCGTCTGCGTCTCGGGATCGGCGGGAATGACGTATTCCGGGAAGGCAAAGTTGACATACGAGCCTGTTCCCGTCGCATAATCTACCGCGCCGCTCCCATCTTCGTCCCACTTCGGAACGTTGAGTCCCTTTTCCTCGTATTCAGAGCCGGTGGGCAGCGTTACCGTGCCGTAGACCTGCCATTCCTCGTTCTCTTCCACATAGAACTCGTAGTAGGGCTGCGGGCACCATGCGGCATAGAGCGTGAGCATATAGACTTGCTTATCGGGATGATCGTCGTCGTACGGCGAGAGCACGAGATCTTCGCCCAAAACGCAGGAGTCGTTTTCAAAATCCCACGGATCGGAATATTGGTAGCCCTGCGTCTTTCCGCGGACGGAGACCAACTCGAAAGTCTCATTCCCATGAATATCGAGAACAGGCTCCTGCTTCACGTTCCCATCCTCATCGAGGACGGGGTTCCCGTCGGCGTCCGTTACATCCTGCATGACGGGGCGCGTGATATTGCAGACGTTCCCCTCATCGTCGAGAGGCTCGCCCTGTTCGTTCACGCGCGGCTCGCAATTTTCGTACCAGCCGAGCAGAACATACCCGTTGCGGGAAGGCATGCTCCCCGCCGAGCCGTTCTTCCGTTTGGCATCGCCCGGTTCGAGGAGTTTCATCCCATCGCCCTCGAACTGCTCGTGCTTGAACATATCGACGATGTTCGCGTCGGTGGAAGCGCCGAACACGCCGCCCATACGCTCGTAGCGGATCACGACGTCGTACCCCTGCGCGAGGTATCTGTCGATCGTGTCCTCCATGGAGGCCTTGCGCGACGAGCAGGCTGCGACGGTGACCGTCGCGGCAAGCGCGCCCGCAAGGATCAAAATGAGTTTCGTCCTCTTTTTCATGCTGTTTCCCCGAATTTACTCGTTATCGTTGTCGTTTTCGAGATCGTCTTTTTCTTTTTTGGAGCTGCCGCGTTTCCTCGTCACGACATAGAGCGTGACCGAAACGGCGACGAGCGCCGCGCCGAGAACGGCGCAGACGGCAATGAGCGCGGTCTTCACGGAATCGCCTTCCGTTTCAGGATCGGTGGGAACCGTCGGCTCGTCGTTGCCCTTGATATAGGCAATGGTGTTCTCCGCGGCGATGAGGCGGTTGAGGTTTTCCACGAGCGCCTGCTGTTCGGCGGAGGAGATCGTCTCATAGGCGGCGCGGAGCGCAACGACCCGCGCTTCGATCTCGTCTACATTGCTCTCGTTGATATCCACCGCTTCGGGAAGCTGACGGATCCCGCGGATGACGGAGAGCGTCAGATCGTCGGGCGCCGCGTTGCCGTCGATCACAGGTCCGAAATACTGTTCCATCGTGAAGGAATCGTAGTTCAACCCGTTCTTGGGGCGGACCATGACGATATCGCCGCTTGCAAATCCGATATAATCCCCGAAGGTGGCGCCGTAGAAGAAGGTGGTGGGATTGAGGTTCCACATCGTGTACTTGACAATGCCGAGGCCGGGGATATAGGTGCTTTCGCCCGTCTCCGTGTCAACGTCTACGAGCACGCCCGAAGGAGGAAGCCAGAAGTATTCTTCTCCGTTCTCATCCGTCAGCGTGGCATTGTTGTTGTCATAATAGAGATCTTCGTTGTATTGCTCTTCGAGAATGGGCGCATTGTAGCTCAGGAAGGTGACGATCGCGAGATCTTCGCACCCGTAGAACGCCTTGTCGCCGAGAGCGAGAAGGGAGGCGGGCAGCGTGACGCGCACGAGCGAGCTGTTGGAGAACGCCCACGGCGAAACGCGGATCGTCCCCTCTTCGACGGCGTATTCATCGCCCTCGCGAAGGGCGGGATAGACGACAAGCTCGTAGCTGTACGTCTCGCTCACCGTCGCACCTTCCACCGTATGCGTGCCGAGGAAATCGCCGTTCGCTTTCCAAATCTTGCGGTACAGAACGCCGTCGATCACGGAGAGATTCTCCCCGATGTTATAAGATGTGATATAGTGGGTCTCGCCCGTGGGCTTCCCGCCGAAGGTCTCCCCTTCCTCCAAATAGAAGGGTGCGAGAATGTTGCCTGCGAAGGGATTTTCGCCGACGTCTAAGAGCTTCTCGCCGAACAGAACGCTGTCGATCTCCGTTTCGAGGAAGGCGAAATCGCCGATATATTCCGCGTTTTCAAGGTCGATCTCTCCCGCAAGCGCGGTGCCCGCAAACGCATAGGAACCGAACGTGGCGACGTTTTCGAGATCGGCGGCCGCAAGCGATTCGCACGCAAGGAAGGCGCTGTCGCCCACTTGCACGCCCTCTTTGAACGTGACGGCGGAGATCGGCGTGGATTCAAACGCATACGCGCCGATCACATCCGCATCGGAGAGGTCAAGCGTTCCCGAAAGCGAGCAAAGCCCGAAGGCTTCCTCCCCCACTTCGGTGACGCCCGAAAGGTCGACGGAGGTGAGATAGGTGTTGCCGTAGAAGGCGTACGGAGCGATCTTCGTGAGGTCAGATCCGAGCGTGAGCGAACGGACCGAGCCGTATTCAAAGGCATGCGCGCCGACGGATTCCGCCGCCGAGAGATTGACGACGGTGACGGCGCCGAACGTCCCGTCGTAGGTGCCGGCATATTCCTCGGTGCCGTCGGAAGCGATATAGTACACGGGATTCAGATAGCCCGCAAAGGCATAGTCGCCGATGGTCGTTACTTGGCTTAAATCGATGGAAGTGAGCCACCCGTCGCCGTAGAAGGCATAGTTGCCGATCTTCGTGCCTGTGCCGAGCGTGACGCGGGAGAGGCTGGAAGAGTAGGCGAACGCATTGTCGCCGATGGTGACGCCCGCGCCCGCCGTGACCGTGCTGAGCGACGTCACGGAGGACACTGTGGCATAGTAGAAGCCGTCGTGTCCCGAAATGGGAAGCGGGCTGAGACGAAGTTCGTGGTATGCGACGAACGCGTTGTTTCCGATCTCGGCGTTCGCGCCGATCTCCACCCTTTGCAGCCGCTCGCAGTGCGCAAAGGCATTTGCTCCCACCTTCGCGCCCTCGGGGATCGTGACAGACGTGACCGATGTGCCGTAGAAGGCATAGACGGGGATCTCCTTCACCCCTGCGATGTTGGGCATCGCGCGCAGCCCGCAGCCGTAGAAGGCATACTCGCCGATCGAAGTGAGCGCGCCGAGCGTAACGGACGTGATGTTACCGCAATCGTAGAAGGCGTTCGCGCCCACCTCGGTGACGTCGGGCATGTTGACGGAGGTGACCGAACTGCTCGTGAAGGCGTTCGCCCCGATCTTTGTGACGTTCGGGAGCGTGAAGGCGCCCGTGGTGGAGGGAAGCACGAAGAGAAGCTCGTCGCCCTCTGCGTTCAAGAAGCTCTTCCCGTCGTCGGCGGCGGAGAAATAGGGATTCCCGGAGTCGATCGAGACGGCCAGCCTCGTCGACGTGTGCGCGAATGCGCTACGGTCGATCAGGTTGACGTCGGCGCCGAGCGAGACGGAAACGAGGCTGGTGCAGCCGTCGAAGAGCCGCGCGGGAATGGAAGCGGAGTTGATCGCCGTGACGGAATACAGCCCCGTGCAGCCGTAGAACGCGCCCTCGCCGAGCGTGAACTCGCTCGCGTGGATATTCACGCGGAAAATGCTGCTGTTCGCGAACGCATAGGCGCCGATGGAGCCGAGCGTCCTCGGCAGCGTGACCTCAAAGAGTTTGGTATTCGCAAAGGCGTATTCGCCGATCGCGATGACGGAGTCGAGCGCTACGCTTTCGAGCGCGGTATTCTGGAACGCGTTCTGGTTGATGAACTGCACATTTTCCAATCCGTCTACTTCTTCAAGGGAGGTGCAATCGTAGAACGCGCCCGTCTGGATCTTCTTGAGCGTGCTGGGGAGTTGAACCCTTCTCAGCCCTTTCATGCCCGCAAACGCGTAGGCGCTGATCGTCTCCACGCCCTCGGGAATGATGACCTCTTCCACGTCCTGGTTCTCGCCGGCATAGGTTATCTTGACGTTGTAAGGATCTTCCTCGTCGATGACGTCGCCCGCGGCGAGATCTTTGGGAATAAAGATATAGTGCGAGAAGGCATAGCTTCCGATTTCGGTAAGCCCGTGTGCAGGGCCGAGATCCTTGCCGATATCCACGGTGCCGCCCAAGCCAAAGTAGTTCGTAAGGCTCTGGCCGAGCCGTTCGTAGGGATTCTTGACTTCGATCGTGATCGTCTGATACGCGCACGGGCGACCATTGATATAAACCGTGACACTGACGGTGCTGACGCCCTCGGCGACCGCGATGATCGTCCCGTTTTCGTCTACGGTGACGACCATTTCGTTTCCGCTCAAATACTCGATCTCGACCTCGGACTCATCGACGAACGCGATGAGCTCGTGTTCGAGCGTGACCTGCTCGGAGGGATACATGGAGAGCGCATAAACGCCCGCAAAGAGCCTCGAATACCCCTGCGCGCCGATATCGCGGTCCAAATAGGATTGGAAGTAGAACGCCTTATCCGTCATGTATCCCGTGAGGTTGAACACGTCTACCGTGGGAGGATCGATACGGGTGAACCCGGGATCCTCCTCATTGAGGACATGGACCTTGATCCGCCCGATCTGCGTTCCGTCCGCGCTGCAAATATTGATATACGCTTCCTCGACGGACGCGAGCGCGAGCACCTTGCCGTTGACGATACGGAGGGCCTCGTTGCCGTCCGCGACCTCATAGCGGAGGGTGGACGCCCACTCGCCCGCGGGGTAGACTTCGGGATTGAGCACGAAGGTCTCGTTGGGGCTTAAAGTGAGCAGAGGCTCGTCGGAGTTCTCGTCGGGATAGGTGATCTTATTGTTGCTGTTCTTGGGATCGAAGTAAACTTTGCGCACAGAGTCGGGGATCTTGACCTCATACGTCCCCTCGTTGCCCGCGTAGTCCTGAATGCTCACGGTGAACGAGTTCGGAATCGAGGAGCGCGCGAGTTCGTCGATGTAATCGGTGAGTTCAAAGACGACTTCCGACGTCGAGTTGAAGTTGGAGTAGACGGGGGTCGGATACCTGCCGAAGCCCGACATGACGAACCCGCCGCCTTCCAACGTGCTGTCCCAATAGACCTGACCCACGGACATGCCCATTGCGTAATGGTTGTCATAGACATGGAGCCGCGCGAAGAACTTGGTCTTCTGCGTGGATCTGTCGTACTCGGTATAAAAGTCGCAATCGGTGAGAACGGGCGCTTCGAAGTCGGTGACGAAGGGGAATTCGATCACGTTCCTCACATTGCGCTGGTCGCTCTCTTCGGCGTAGTCGAGGAAGCCCTCAACGCGCACGAGATATTTGGTGTTGTTTTTCAGATCGTGGTCCGCAACGTTGAAGCCCACGTCGATACTCGAATCGACAATGGAGCCGCTGTTGTTGAACGATTTATGCTGGTTGTAGATGGAGTCTTTGCGCCAGATCTCCTCGCCCGTCGTGGTATCGGTGATCGTGATCACGATGTGCCGCGCGCCGCGAAGCATACCCGCCCAGATAGCAAGGAGACTGTTGACGGAATCCTCCTGATTGGAGAGGGAAATGTGATCGCGCGAGGGGGCGATAGGCGTCAAGGAAGGATCCGTCTCAAAGCTGTAAGAGCCGAGATAGGCGATATAGTCGCCGTACAGACCGCCGATGGGACGGGACGCGACGGAGTCCGCCATTCTCGTATCTTCGGGATTGAGCGCGCCGTTCATCGCGTCGGTCTCCGTCTCGAAATAATCGAGGTCGAAGAGGGGCGCGGCCGTCCAATCGCCGTAAAACGCAAGGAAGGGAACGTTCAAAGAGACGTCGTCCTTGTTCTGCGGGGTCGCCGTGATGTAACCCTCGACATACATTCCGTTTTCAAAGGAGCGGTCGAGATATTCTTTATCCGCCGCGGAGAGTTCGATCAGCACGGTAACGGTCGCCGCGCCGTTTGCGGGGATGGTCACTTTCTCCCCTTTCGCCGTGCCGCCCGAAACATCCGTCACGCTGAAAGCGGGATCGAGCAGATATCCTTCCTGCGTCACGGTGGTGTCGCCGCGCAGCGTTCTTGTCTCGCTCACGCCCTCGGTCATCACGATCGCGCCGATGTTATATGTGAGCGCGTTCGCCGTGGTATTGTTGAGCGCGAACACGAGTTCGTAGCTGCCCGTGCGCGCGGGGTCGTCGCCGTATTCGATCTTCGTCTTCGTCATGACATGTTCGGAATCGACGAGGAAGCGGCTGCCCTCGGAGCGAAGCGCAGCATCGTTGCGCTCGTAGGTGGTGATATAGGCGGGCGTAGAGGTCGCCGCGGCAAGATTGGCAAGCCCGGCGCCCTGCTTTCTTACGGAATAGGGAAGCCCGTTGACGTTGTAGGCGATATCCGCGGTGGACATCATGATCTGGTTGACGAGCGACGCCACTTTACGGCGCGTCGCCGTATCGTCGCTGCTCAGCCCGAAGTGCTCCATGACGTATTGGCGGACAAGCGCCGTGACGCCCGCTTGGTTGGGCGAAGCCATCGAGGTGCCCGAAAGACGGTCGTACCCCTGCCCGGGGACGGCGGAGAGGATCTCGCCGCCGTGCGCGGTGATCTCGGGTTTGATGCGAAGATCGGGCGTAGGACCCCAGCTCGAAAAGTCGGAGATGAAGGGACCTGCCACCTGGCTCTTGCTGATTGTGATCTTTCCCGTGGAATTCGCCGAAAGGATCTTGCCGTTATCCTGCGAGATGGAGCATGCCGCAATGGAGACGGTGCCCACCGACATGGCAATGTCGCCCGAGACGTTATTGTAGATGATGATGCCGACGGCGCCCATCTGCTCGGCGATCTGCGCCTTTTCTTCAAAGGTGTTGGAACCGCGGCTCACGAGGGCGATCTTGCCCTTCACGTCGTAGCCCGAATAGTCGCCGTAGCCCCCGGTGCCGGGAATGGTGACATATTCGATTTCGATGGAATCCCGCTGCCCATACATGCTCTGGAAGGTGGGATTGGCGAAGAGGTCTTTCACGAATTCCTTCGGCTGCGCCGCGACGTCGGAAGCCTCTGTGAAATACATGATCGTGTTGCCGTATTTGAGATAGGGCGTCTTTACGCCGCTGATGGAAGCGACGGAGAGCGCGGCCTCGTAGGTGGAGGGAGAACCGACGGTGCTCGAATCGGGATTGCTCGTAAGCCCGAGGTTCCCGTTCTTATCCGACGCGTAGGTGGAGTTGAAATCGTTGCCCGCGGCGACGACAAGGCTGATACCCGCCTCCTCGATCCTGTTGTAGAGATCGACGGTATATGCGTCGTCGTCCACGGAGAAGCCCACGGACGAGCCGAGAGACATGTTGATGACGTCGACATTGAGCATGATGCAGTCTTCGAGGGCGGCGAGGATCCACGCCTGCCGCGCGCCGGAGTCCTTATTGGAGAACACCTTCATGCTCGCGAGTTGCGCGTTGGGCGCAACGCCGATGATGACGTCGTCGCCGCTCTGCATGTACTGCGAACGGGTGCCGTCCGTATCGACGTTCCTTCCCAAGATGATGCCCGAGACATGGGTGCCGTGCTGTTCGGAAATGGGATACGCGTCGGGATCCTGATCCGCATAGTCGTACATGAAGGGCACTTTGTCGTTGACGTAGACGTCGTTGACCGAAAGCCCGCGGGTGGTGGTCGCCGCGCGCAGGTTGCCGATCACGCTCGCAAGATTCGAGCGGGTGAGCGCGAGATCGGACTGCGCAACATGGAAGAGCGCGGGATCGAACACCGCATGCTTGTAGTCGAGACCGGTATCGAGCACCGCGACGAGCGTGCCCGTGCCGTCGTATTCGGAATCGGAACTGTCGAAGATACCCGTATCATAGACGTTGACAACGTTTTCAACGAACTTCGCCTCCGCGGGCTGATATTCTTCGCTGATGTGCGCTTCGGCGCCCGTCCCTTCGAGAACGTCGGAAATGGTGAGATAGTCCCTCGCCTTCACGACCAGCTCGAAGCCGCCCATGAGCGTATCGTACGTGGCGCCCTTCGTGTAGCTCACGCCCGCACTGCGGATGCGGGAGAGCGCAAGCTCGTTGGCGCGCGAAATTTGCGAAACGACCGTGCCGCCCGTTTTGGAATCGGCAAAATCGGCGATCTCGCTGTAACGCGAAATGCCGCTCTGCGCGGAGTATGCGGAGAGAAGCCCTTCGTCCGCCGTCTTGACGATTACGGAGATCTCTCTGTCGCCGTCCAAACCTTCGGGGAGCTTTTTCACGACTTCGGAATTATAGTGCGATCTCAGATCCGTCTTGACCTTCCCCGAAATATCCGTGATCATTTCCCCTTCCGCGTTTGCGACCGCGGAATCCGTGCTCCTGCCCGAGGAGGGCACGAGCTGCGAGGCGACGAGCGTACCCGCCATGCAAGCGGCGACCGCACAGATCGCCACATTCCTGAACGTCTTTCTTGTCTTTGTCATCTTTCACCTTCTGCCTGTTTTATCTCGTACGGGCGGGTTCGGCCGAAGCCGCCGCCCACCAATTCTTTCACAACGCAAAATAGAGCGCTTTTTCAGCGCGCAAAAAAAGATTGCACCCTCGGTGCTGCGTTTTCGTGAATAAATTATATCACGGAAAAAGGCGCTTGTCAATCGAAATGGATTTGCGATTGCAATTCACCGAAATTGTAATTTTCTAACATTTCTAAAATCTTTCGCTCATTTATTCCGTGATTTTGCATAGATTATTCGCTTATATATAGCTTTTATACAATTATATGGTGGAACATCCGCCCCTCCGTTATGCAGGCAAGTCGTCCCGCAAAAAAAACTTTGGAAAATTTTTTGAGAATTGTGTGAAAATTTTTGCATAAAAAATAATTATGCAAAAATTTATGCAATTTCCGACGGCCGCGTATAGACGGGCGCAAAATGGGCTATCATAGAGGCGCGGTGAGCAGACTTCCGCCCCGATACATATTATGATAGCGGAACAGCTCACAAAGGAGAAAGCGATGACGGTCAAGCGCGGCGAACTGTATTATGCCGATCTCTCCCCCGTGGTGGGGAGCGAGCAGGGCGGCGTGCGCCCTGTGCTCGTCGTGCAGAACGACACGGGCAACAAGTATTCCCCCACCGTCATCGCCGCCGCGGTGACGAGCAAGATCCACAAGGCGCGCCTTCCCACGCACATCGAACTGCCGCAGGCGTTCGGGCTGCAAAAGGACTCCGTCATTCTCCTCGAACAGATCCGAACGATCGATAAAAAGCGGCTCATGGCGCGCATCGGCGAACTGCCCGCCGCCACGATGAGCAAAGTCAACCGCGCCATTCTCATCAGTCTCGGCTTCAAAGAACAGTGAAGAGCCGACGGAGATCCGTCGGCTCTCTCTTTTTTGTTTTTCAGGGCGATCAGCCGTTTGTAATCGTGAGCGTGGCGGTGAAGGAAAGCGCTCCGTCCTCGCCGTGCACGGCCTCTACCGTGATCGTGAAGGTGCGCGCGTCCGACGCGAGGGTGAACGTGAAGGTGTTCCCCTCCTTCGTCACGCCCGAAACGGGGATATCCGCGACAAACTCGTCGTCCCACCACTCGTTTGCGGTAGACCATTCGTAGCTTCGGATGGAACCCGTCAGCCCGTAGATCTCCCCTTCCTCGTTGGCGAGGATGGTGAGCGAATAGTGCGGCTTCTGTTCATCGCGCCCCGCGGTGTACACGGTATATTGCAGATAATCCTTATAGGAGACCTCGATGGAAGCCGCGCCGCCCGCCGCCGCATGGAATATAACGGTGTACACGCGCGAGATCCGCTTGCCGTTTTCGTAGAGGTTGTGGACGGCGACCTCGAAGGTATTTTCCCCTACCTTCGTCGCAATGCCGCGCTGTTCCGTCCAATAGCTGTATTTTGTATCGTAGACTTCAAACTTCGTGAGCGAATCCATCGTTTCGAGCGATTCGCCCGTGAAGGAGGCGCGGTAGAGATTTTCCGCGTCGCAGACGTCGGTCTGCGCGTAGATCTCGCGCGTATCGACGACGAGTTCGGAAGTCTCGGAGGAAATGTGCACGGTATATATCGTCTGGCGATCCCCCGCCGTCACGGTAAACGTCCAGAAAATGTTCTCGGGATCGTTGCTGTTGCGGTTCGTGCCGCCCTCCGTGAGGAACACATATTCCCCGCTCTCCTGCTTTTTCGCAAGTTCGAGCGTGAGATAGGCGCCCTCTTCGCCCATAATGGGTCTCGTAAACACGCCGCGGTACGCCTGATCGCCGCTGTAAAGCACGGCGCCGCTCACGGCGCTCTCCGCCGTCTTGCCGCCGAGATCCACCGTGACCTTGACGAGATCCGCTTCCTCGACGAAATAGAGCGTGAGCACGCCGTCGAAGTAGGGCGAGCCGTACAGGTCGGGTTCGCCGTCCAGCCGCACGTCTTCAAAGCGGAGCGCGACGTTTGTGCCGCCGAGGATATCCGACTGCACTTCCACGGTGAACGAGAACGCAAGTTCGCTCGTTTCTCCGTCCTTTGTTACGGACATGGTATGCTCTGCGCTCGTGAAGAGGAAGGTCTGCCCGCCGATCTCCACACTGGTTGCAGTCGATTGGAACGACGCAGAAACGCCCGCCTCCGTGATGAATTCCACGCCCTGCGCGGAACTTACGCCGTAGAACGCGCTTCCGCTTCCCTCGCTCCAAATATTATCTTCCGCGTTGTACAAATACTTCGTCGCGGCGAAGATGCCCTCGCTCTCCGTGGGCTGCCCGAGCACGTAGAGCACGCCGCCCTCGAAGTCGAGGATCGCCTTGCCCTCGAACACGTTTTCCGTCGTATAGTCGCTCGATACGACCACATATTCGCGCGCGCCTTCGGGAAGGCTGTCGCGGAATGCGACCCCGGCGATCCCGCTCACGAGCACTTTGATGCCGAACATCTCTTTGAGATTGTTGTTGCGGTCGAGAATGACGAGGGCGGTATCGGCGATGGAGAGCTTGGAGAGATCGACGCTGCGCAGATCGAGCGTCATGCGTTCTCCCGAGATCATGGCGGGGTGCGTGAAGGCATATTCCCCGATCTCCGTCACCGCGCCCAACGTCACCATGCCGAGGCCGAGGCTGTGCACGCCGTAGAAGGCGTAGTTTCCGACGCGCTTCACGTTGGGGAAGTTCACGTTTTGCAGGGCGTTCACGCCCGCGTTCCCTCCCGCCGCGGTGCCGTTGACATCCCGCCACGAGAAGGCATAGTCGTCGATCTCGACCAGTTTATCGGAAGAGAGCGAGACGATGTTGAAGGTCTTTATGTTCGCAAAGGCATATTTGCCGATCTTCTCCACGTTGTTGAGCTGAATGGTGGAGGTGTGCCAGCCGTCCGCGGGACCGATCTTCGTGAGCGTCATCATGGCGTAGTCGCCGATCACTCTGACATCTTCGGGAATGATGAGATCGCCGATGATCTCCTTAGGTCCCTGATAGCCGTAGAGCACGCCGTCGCGCACGATGAATTCCTCATGGTTGATGGAGAAGGAGCCGTCTTTGAGATCGAAGAAGGTGATGTCGCCGTCCAGCGTCTCGAACTGAACGAGCGTATCCGTCTTGTAGGAATAGGAAGCCCCGTAGGTGATCGTGCCCCATTCGTCCACATACATCGCGCAGTAAGGGTTGCCCTCGTCGTCGACGTAGTAGCCGTATCCGCTGAGAAGAAGGATCGCCCAATCCTCCGTCGTGTACACCGTCTCGTCCTCGATCTTGTTGTAGATGAGCCACGTCGAGTTCACGTCTAAAATGGAGGCGAGGCGGAAGCGGAAGGTCGTCGTGCCGCTGTACACCATCGTGTATTCGTCCACTTCGGGCGCAAGGGCATAGCTGCCCGTCTCCGTGACAGAGCCGTCCGCCGCGTAGAGCGTGGCGTTGCCGTGTCCGTCGAGATACATCGTCTGCTCGTTGCGCGCGCCCCGCGTGAAGTAGGCGTACGTGCCCGAATAGTCGTCTCTGAGCGCCGCGACGCCGTCGTCTATGATATCGAAGAGGAGGGACTCGTAGGATCCGAAGACCACCTGCTCCCCGTTCCGCTCCGCATAGTAGGCGTGGAAGAGGATCTGCTTGCCGTTTTCAAAGTTGTTTTCGGCGCGATAATCTTCGTAGAGCGGAGATCTATCGTACACGTCTACGCGGCTCATCTCGCCATAGTAGACGATCTCGCCGTCAGAATAGGTCGCGGCGTCGTAGCCGTTGCCGCGGATATATCCGCCGCCCTCCACGATATAGTTGAGCACCTGCGCCTCATCCCGTTCGCGGTACACATACTCCGTGCCCACGCTGAAAGGAACCTGCGCCATGATGATGGTGAAGGACTCCGTCTGCAAGATCCCGTCCCTATCCACAGCCGAGATCGTCACGAGATATTCATCCCAATCCATGCCGAGGTAGCTGACGACGGCGCGGGCGGTGGGCGTGTAGGTACCGTAGACGTCGTTGCCGCGCGCGTCGGTGCCGTACCACAGTTCGCCGTCCCCGAAGATCACGATGTAGGCGTCGTAGTAGATGCCGTAGCTCTCCGAATCCAGCGTGTAGAAGTAGTAGCGAAGACCCGCCATCTCATCGGCGCTCTCGATAAAGTAGGGATCGTCCGACTGCACGACGGAGAAATAGTGCGTTTTGCCGTTCTCCTCGGTAAAGAGGATGAACTCGCTGCCGTCCTTCCGCGTGGCGAGATAGTCGTAGCTGCCCGCAACGGGGGCGCCGCCCTCGGGGGTGAACACGCCCTTTCCGTAGCCGTCCAGCTTCAAAGAACCCGTGTCGCCCTCCGCGGTGAGGGTGAATCTGTCGCTGACGAGAAGCTGCCCCGCGGCGGCGTCGGGAACGAAGCGGAACGCCGAAAGCGCGTCGATCATCTCCTGCGTAACGCCAAGCCCGAGCAGATCTTCTTCCGAGATCGCGCTCCGGAACAGATAGTCCGAAGTAAATTTATGCGCCGTGCCGTAGATCACGAATTCTTCGGCTCCGCTCGTGAGACGAAGGGCGATCACGCACTCCGCGCCCGCCTCTGTCTGCGCCGCGGTCTCCCAATTCGCGTCGGGGAAGTACATCCTCTCGAAGCCCTGCTGCTGCATCGCATACTGCTTCAATGCGATGTCGTAGACGGCGCGGTGGCTGAGCAGCGTGTAAACAGGCTCGTTTTGCGCGCCGCTTTCGACCTTGACATAGTGCGTTTCGCCGCCGAAGGTGAAGATATAGAGGTTGTTCTCCTTGCCCTCGATCTCCTTTGTGCCCTCTCCGATCGCCTCGACCGTCCACTCCCCGTAGGGATACGTTTTCCCGCCGTACGTCAGCGCGCCCCAGCTGTCGAGAGAGAGGGCGCCGTCCGTCGTGGTAAGTTCTATGATGTCGCGCGGGGAGACGACGATGAGACCTTCTTCCTCGCGGAAGGAGAAGTGGAAGCCGTACAACGAGCTGGTAAAGATATACTCTCCGCCGCCCACTTCTTCGACGGTGCCGCTGTCGATGTTCTCATAGACCTTGTCTCCGATGCCCGTATCGACGAACCACGCATAGACGTAGGCGACGCCGTTGCCCTCGAAGAGGAACGCCGCGTTTTGGGGAAGGGAGCCGTGCATATCGTTCTCCCCGTAGATGGAGACGGGAGAACCCGCCCAATCCTGCATATAAGGCTCCTCGGAGAGGACGAGATAGTAGGGATCGGCGTTATAGACGATGCTGTGCACGGAGAGAAGGAGCTTCTGCCCCGCCTCCGTCGTAAATTCCATCCATTCCTGCCCGCCCGTAAAGTTCCCGACGTAGGAGCTGAATTCGTTGAAGGTGAACATTTTAAGGACGTACGTCCCGCGGACGGTCTCGCCGCCGCCCGACGTCTTTTGAAGGGTGATCGCGCCGTTTCCGAATCCGTCTACCGTGAGATAGTGGCGCCCCACATCGTCGGAGAAGAACATCTCGTCATAGAGCACATAGGAGAGCTGTTCGTACCCGTCGGAGGTGCGGAAAGCGCCTTTGAGCCGCCGGCCGCCCGCCTCGCCCTCATAGGCGTCGAGGCGCAGACCGAACAGGCGCTCGCCCTCTGCGTCAAAGACATGGTATAGCCCTTCAACGGCGGTATCGAGAGAATAGTAGAACATCCGCACGGGCACGAGCGTGCCATCTTCGAGCGTGTAGGCGGTGGCGGTAGCGATCCCGTTGCCGTCTACCATGCCGTCGAGGAAGAGGATGTTGTCCTCGATCTCGCCCTCGGCATTCTTATAGATATAAAATCCGCGCTCGGGGCCGCGCGCCGCGTTCTCGCGATAGAAAACATAGTCGCCGCCGCTCAGACCGAGTTGGAAACGGAATTCGCTCTCTTCGCTCTCGAAGATATATTCGCGCGTCAGCTCGTCGACGGAGTAGGTGCCCTCCGTCACTTCGCCGTCCTCGGTGAGGAACGCCTTCTCGCGCTCCAAACGGAGCGAGGCGCCCGTGCCGTCCGCAGCGGCGAACGTCCCCGTTCCGATTTCCTTATAGTAGAAGAATCGGGTGCCGGAGGGAAGGATCGCGCCCGCAAGGACTTCCCGATCCTCTTCCTTGAAGGAGAACCGTCCGTCGTTCAGAACGCCCGCGACGTCCCCGTCAAAGCCCGCTCTGCGCAGATATATGACGTTTTCTTCTCCCTCTTCGGTGGAGGGAAAGAGCACGTCGTCGCTGATTTCAAAGACGTCGGTGATCCCCTTCTGCCACACCGCATAGAGCTTGGTATCGCCGTTGACGGGGAAATTGTCGCCCGCATGATACTGCACTTCGCCGTCCGCCGTGAGCGACCAGCCCAAAAAGCGCAGATTTGCGGGCGCACGGAAGCCCTTGCCATCCGCGAGCGCGGTCTCCGTGCCGAACCGCGCGTATGCCGCCTCGACGGAGCCTTCCGCCTCTGCCCCTTCGGGAAGGTTGACTTCGTAGCCGACGCGGAAGCTCGCGCGCTTCAAATAGACGGTGAGCACGGTGTTTACGCCGACCGTGCCCGAGAGCACGTTGGGTTTGGCGACATCAAGCTCGTAGCCCGTGACGGGCGCAAGATCGTATGTGACCGTAGATTTATATCTTGCGGAGTGCGTCGTTTGCTCGTCCGCCGCAGCGGGATAGACGCCCAAAGCCGCGGTCTCTTTATAGATCGCGACGGTGTAAGTCGTCTGATATTTCGCCGTGAGTTTCAACCCGCCCGCGGGCATGGTATCGTCGTCGCCGATGGGAGTATCGCCGTTGAACCACCCCTCAAAGGTGAATCCGTTCTGCGCCTGAGGCGTGACATCTTTGAGAAGATCTTTGAGATTCGACCCGACTTCCACGGTGTATTCGCTCTTTGTGAGCGTGCCGACGCCGTCTGCGTCGAGCGTCAGCTCCGCCTTCTCCGCGCCCGAGCCGCAGCCCGCGAGCACGAGGAGGGAGAGCGAAAGCGCACCGAGAAAGGCAAGGATAAAACGCCTTATATTTTTCATTGCTATCTCCTTTATCACTTTTGAAAGGAGAGCTTTCCGCGTAGGAAAGCTCTCCTTGAAAGGCAACGCTTTAAGAAAGCTTTTCCAACAATTTGAAGTCGATCCCCTTCTCGCCGATCTTGATGATGCGAACCTTCACGACGTCGCCGAGGGAGAGCACGTCTTCGACCTTGTCCACCCGTTTATCCGAGAGCTTGGAGATGTGGATCATTCCGTCTTTGCCGGGCGCAAATTCGACGAACGCGCCCGTCTGGGAGAGAATGCGCACCACTCTGCCGATGAACATATCGCCCACTTCGGGATCGTGTACGATGCTCTCGACGATCGCCTTCGCCTTTTCCGCCGCCGCGCTGTCGCCGTAGGAGGCGATACACACGGTGCCGTCGTCCTCGATGTCGATCTTGGTGCCCGTCTCGGCAATGATGGAGTTGATGACCTTCCCCTGCTTGCCCACGACGTCGCCGATCTTCTCGGGATCGATCTTGAAGAAGATGATGCGGGGCGCGTACTTCGAGAGCGCGGGCGCGACTTCGGGCACGCATGCGAGCATCTTGGAGAGAATGAACTGCCTGCCCTCGTTCGCCTGCTCGATCGCGGCGTGCATGATCTGCTCGGAGATCCCCTTGATCTTGATATCCATCTGGATCGCCGTGATCCCCTTCTGCGTCCCCGCTACCTTGAAGTCCATGTCGCCGAGGAAATCTTCCAGCCCCTGAATATCGGTGAGGATGCGGAATTCGCCCGAAGCCTGATCCTTGATAAGCCCCATCGCAACGCCGGCAACGGGAGCCTTGATGGGAACGCCCGCGTCCATGAGCGCCATCGTCGAGCCGCACACGGAGGCCATCGACGAGGAGCCGTTGGAGGAGAGAATGTCGTTGACGACACGGATCGCATAGGGGAATTCCTCTACGGGCGGAATGACGGGAAGGAGCGCGCGCTCTGCAAGAGCGCCGTGCCCGATCTCGCGGCGGCCGGGGCTGCGAAGCGCCTTCGCCTCGCCCGTGCAGTAGCCGGGGAAGTTGTATTGGTGCATGTAACGCTTCTCCGTCTCGTCGTCAAGCCCTTCGAGCTTCTGCGCCGCGGCGAGCATGTCGAGCGTACAGGTCGTGAGCGTCTGCGTCTGCCCTCTCGTGAACACGGCGCTGCCGTGCGCGCGGGGAAGAACGCTCCTCTCGCACCAGATGGGACGGATATCTTTCAATCCTCTTCCGTCGGGACGGACGCCGTTCACGAAGATCTTCGCGCGCACCTTCTCTTTGGTGAGATAGTAGAGGCTGTCCTTGATCTCGCGGGCGTTTTCGGGATAGATATCCTTGAAGTGTTCGAGCGTCTCGGCGTCCACCTGATCCTGACGCGCCTGCCGCTCCTGCCGATCGAAGGTATCCAGCGCCCAATCGAGCTTCGCGTCTGCAAAGGCGCGCACCGCGGCGTCGATATCTTCGGGAATGTGGTAGAGTTCGATCTCGCGCTTGGGCTTGCCGACGGCGGGAACGATGACGTCCTCGATGAAGGCGCAGATCTTCGCGATCTCCTTGTGCCCGAACATGATCGCGCCCACCATTTCGTCGTTCGTGACCTCGTCTGCGCCCGCCTCGATCATGAGGATCGCATCTTTGGTGCCGGCAAGGTTCAGGTGAATGGTGCTCGCTTCGCGCTGTGCGGCGTCGGGATTGATGACATATTCGCCGTTCACAAGCCCGACGACGACGCTTCCCGTAGGCCCCGCCCACGGAATATCGGAGATCGCGAGCGCAACGGAGGAACCCACCATCGCGAGAGGCTCGGGAGCGACGTCAGGCTCCACGGAGAGCGCAGTCGCAACGACGACGACGTCGTTGAAAAGTCCCTTCGGGAAGAGCGGGCGAAGCGGACGGTCGATGAGGCGGGCGGTGAGGATCGCCTTGTCCGACGCCCTTCCCTCCCTTCTCTTGAATCCGCCGGGGATCTTTCCGACGGCGAACATCTTTTCTTCGTAGTCCACTTGAAGAGGGAAGAAATCCATTCCCTCTCTGGGCTTTTCGGACATGCAGACGTTGACCATGACGACCGTCTCGCCGCAGCGGACGACGCAGCTTCCGTTGGTCTGTTCGGCATATTTGCCCGTTTCGACGACGACTTCTCTGCCGCCGATCTGGAATTTGAATTCTCTGTAATTTTGTGTCATAAATTTCTCCTTTCTGCTCCTATTCTTTGCCCCGCAGTCCCGTGACGGCGGGAGCGAATTTCCTTGATTTTCCGCTCCCCGCATTAAAGAGGAGCGGCGCGGGGAAGGGCGTTTTCCCCTTCCCCATGAAAAAAGGGCGGAGAAAAAGCCCGCCCCCTTTCAGTCCGTTACTTACGAAGTTCCAACGCGGCAACAACGGCACGGTAACGCTCGATATCTTTGGCTTTGAGATAATCCAAAAGACCGCGGCGGCGACCGACCATTTTGAGAAGCCCTCTTCTCGAATGATTGTCGTGCTTATGAAGTTTGAGGTGCTCGTTGAGGTGGTTGATGCGTTCGGTGAGAAGCGCGATCTGGACCTCGGGAGAACCCGTATCCCCTTCGTGAGAAGCAAACTTCGCGATGATTTCACTCTTTTCCATTTGCGTTTATCCTCCTATGGAAATCGTCACGTCGCGCCAAGAAGTGCGGGGAGAACGCAATTCCTCGCGTGCGTCGACAATAAGAATATCATACTTTGAGGCGTTTGTCAAAGGATTTCGCCGCCCGCCGCGATTTTCCGAGAAAATATTTTGCCGCGCTCTGCGGGCAAAACGGGAAGAAGGCGGCGCGCCGCTTGCCTTGCGCCGCAGAAAGTGCTATAATACGCTTGTTATGATCGAATCGAACGTGAAGGAAATTTTGCAAAAGATCGCGCGGGGGAACGCGTTCGGCGAACCCGTCGTCCTCGTCGCGGCGACCAAGACGCGCACCGCGGAAGAAGTGCAGCGCGCCATAGACGCGGGGATCGTTGCCGTCGGAGAGAACCACGTGCAGGAGCTTCTCGAAAAATATCCTCATATCTCGGGGGCGGAACGGCACTTCATCGGGCATTTGCAGACCAACAAGGTGAAGTATCTCGTCGGAAACGTCTCCCTCATCCACTCCGCCGACCGCGACGAGGTGGTCTGCGAGATCTCCCGCCGCGCCGTCGCTTTGGGCGTCGTGCAGGATATCCTCATCCAGATCAACATCGGCGGCGAAGCGACGAAGGGCGGATATTCGTTGGAAGAGGGCGCCGAGGCTTTCTCGCGCGCCGCTTCGCTTCCCGCACTCCGCCCCGTGGGGTATATGGCGATGCTGCCCGCAAAAAAAGAGGACGCCGAGCTTATCCCGCTGATAAAAAAGATGCGCGCCCTCTTCGACGAGACGAAAAAAGGCCGACCCCATGTCCGCTATCTCTCGATGGGCATGAGCGGAGATTGGGAGCTGTGTCTCGGACATGGTGCCAACATGATCCGTCTCGGAACGGCGATCTTCGGAGAACGGGAGAAGCGCTGACAAGAAGGGAGCGCCCGCCGCGCCGCATTCTACGAAATCCGCCCCTCGGCGCAATCCGCGCAAAGGGGCAACTTTTTTCTCTTTTTCGGTACTTTTTTCGCAAAAGGGATATAATAGAGGCGGAGGAGATCATGCCGTCAAGTATCACACATCAGCTCATTGCCGAGGAAGCGATCGAACTTCTGCCCGCAGGCGCGCGAAAGGCGGCTGAGAAGGCGCCCGCCTACTATCTTCTCGGGGCGCAGGGTCCCGATCTCTTTTTCTTCTACCGCCCCTTCAAGCGCGGCAATTTCGGGAAGACGCTCCACCGCGGCGCATATCCCTTTTTCTCCGCGATGCTCGGTGCACTTCCCGCCTTTGCGGGAGAGGATTTCGCGCACTGCCTCGCCTATGCGCTGGGATTTTGCTCGCATCTTGCCGCGGACGTCGTCTTTCACCCCTTCATCTACCGATATCTTCAAACGCACGACGCGGCGCGCTACACCCACCAGCGGATCGAAACGGATTGGGACGTCTACTTTCTCCGCGTTCTGCGCGGAAAGAGCGCAACGGGGTATACCTTCCCCTTCGATCTCAAAGCGATCGCGCGCGACGGCGCCCTCTGCGATTTTTTGGGCGAAGCGTTTCGGGCATGCGAAAAGAAGTTCGATATGCGCGCTTTCCGCCGCATGACGCGCCTGTTCGGGCTTTATCTCGGGCACTTCCACAGGGCGCGGGGAAGGGTGCTGCGCCACCTCGGTTTTTCGGCATTCTATCCGCGCGCCGCGCTCAATTCCGATTACCTCGGCGGGAAGAACTTCGCCGCACTCTCCGAGGGGCGGGGCGCCGACGCCGACGCGCTCTTTTTGCATGCGGTGCGGGAGAGCGCGCACTGCATTTCGGCATTTTTGGAAGCGTTCAACGCGGACACGGTACTGCCGAAGGAGCTATTCGCACGAAACTTGCTCACGGGAGAGGAGACGGAAACTTTCTCCCTCCGCCGCGCGAAATAACGGCATGATAGAAGAGAGCGCCGAGGACATACGTCCCCGACGCTCCTATCTATTTTAGGAGTATGAACTATGGTTGAACACGCCGACACGATAGCGGAATTCTACCTTACCTATTGAGAACGCCCGCCATTGCTTGCGCCATCTGGCTGGCCTGCTGTTGCATTCTGTCCTCTTCAAATTTGTCGGTCTGCGCCATGAGCGCATTCTTGAATCCATTGGCGTCCTTCACGCCGCCGAATTCAAATTTTCCCGCGGCAGTGTCGACTCTGATCGTACCGTAATTGAAAATTTTGCCCCCCAAGCCCTGTTTCACGGAGCAATTCTGGATCTTGTTGAGCGGGGCGTCGAGCGCCTACGTCTTAATGACGCCGACCTTTCCGACGATCCGCTTATTGGTGAAGGCAAGCGCGATGTTTTTGACCTTAACAAGGCGGACGATGAGCGGAATGATCAGAATGTTCGTGATGTGCATGAAAGCAAAGAGCATTGTGATCTTCGCTTTCTTTACGATCGTTTCCCCTTTTTGCAAATTGTTCTCTACGTACTTACTCATTTTTGCTCTCCTTTTTTCTCCTATTGTTTGTTTTTTTGTTGAATCGTGCCCTTCAACAACCCTATTTTAACCTAAAACAGGTTATATGTCAAGTACTTCCGCGCATTCGTGTTATAATTTTTTTCAGAGTGGCAAAGAAAATGAGAAGAATGTATCGACGGATCCGGGATCTGCGGGAAGACCATGATTTGAATCAGACCGAAGTCGCAAAGATGCTCGGAATGTCGCAAACGGGGTATTCGAAATATGAAACGGGCGAAAACGATCTGCCCACCGATGTTTTGATACGCCTCGCGCAATTCTATAATACGAGTATCGACTATTTGTTGGGGCAGACGGACGAGCCGAAACGATACGCAAATACGGATACAAAAAAATAAATCGCCGAACAGTCGGCGATTTTTTATTTGCTCCGTTTTATTTCGATAGATTTTCAGCGGAGATCTCTCTCCCGCTTTGAATAGATGCAGCCGCAATAGTTCTGGCGGTAAAGCCCGTGCTCCTTTGAAAGCTCGACGGAGCGGAGATATCCTCCCCGCTTCTTGAAATCGGTGGGAAGATATGCGATCTGCAATTCCTCCGCGAGAGAGAAGCCGATGCGGTTGAGAAGTTCCGCGTTTTTGAGCGGGGAAAGGGTGAGCGTGGTGGCAAAATAGTCGTACCCGCCCCGCTTTGCTTCCTCCGCGGTGCGGCGAAGGCGAAGCTCGAAGCAGATGGGGCAGCGCGCCCCGCCCTCTCGCTCCCCCTCATAGCCGCGGACAGCCTCCTCGAACAGCTCCGCGCTGTGATCGCAGTCGAGAAAATCAGCGTAGCCCGTCTCGGCGAGAAAGCGGATCTCCTCCGCCTTGCGCCTCTCGTACTCCTCCTTCGAGTCGATGTTGGGGTTGAAATAAAAGACGGTCACGCGGAACACGGGGGAAAGCTGTTCGAGACAATAGGAGGAACAGGGCGCGCAACAGCTGTGGAGAAGTAGCCGCTTCCCCGCCGCGCCCCGCATGATATCCTGCATTTCGGCGTCGTAATTGCGCCTGCTCATACGCCCTCTGCCATATGTAAAAAGTATTCGTGCACGCGAAGATCTTCCGTAAGCTCGGGATGAAAGGCGGTGACGAGCATGTTTTTCTCGCGGGCGGCGACGATATGTCCGTCTACGGTCGCAACGATCTCCGCCTCCCCTTCGACGCGTTCGATATACGGCGCGCGAATGAACACCATCGGGAAGTCTTTTATGCCACCCATGTCCGCAACCGCCTTGAAAGAGCCGAGCTGCCTGCCGTAGGCGTTGCGCCGCACCGCCACGGACATGGTACCCAGATACACGTTCGGATCGTTCACGATCTCTTTGGCGAGCAAAATCAGCCCCGCGCAGGTGCCGAACGCGGGCATGCCCCCCTCGATCGCTTCCCGCAAGGGCGCAAGTAGCCCTTCTTCGCGGAGAAGTTTGCCCTGCACGGTGGATTCCCCGCCGGGAAGAACGATCCCGCAGACGCCGCGAAGATCTACGGGACGGCGGATCTCAACGCATTCCGCACCCAACCGCCGCAACGCCTGTTCATGCTCATAAAACGCCCCCTGCAAGGCGAGAACGCCGATCTTCACTTTCCGCGCTCCGCCATCAGGATCCGGATCTCCTGTTCGTTGATCCCCACCATCGCTTCCCCGAGATCCTCGGAAAGTTCGGCAAGATACTTCGCGTCCTCAAAGTGGGTGACCGCCTGCACGATGGCGCGGGCGCGCTTTGCGGGGTCGCCCGACTTGAAGATACCGCTTCCGACGAACACGCCCTCCGCGCCGAGCTGCATCATGAGCGCGGCGTCCGCAGGGGTCGCGACGCCGCCCGCCGCAAAGTTGACGACAGGGAGTTTTCCGCTCTCATGGACGGCTCGCACGAGTTCGACGGGAACGCCTAACGTTTTGGCGGCCTCGAACAGTTCGTCGTCGCGAAGGGACGAGAGGCGTGCGATCTCGCTGTTCATGGCGCGCATATGGCGCACCGCCTGCACGATATCCCCCGTCCCCGGTTCGCCCTTCGTGCGGATCATCGCGGCGCCCTCCGCAATGCGGCGAAGCGCCTCGCCGAGATCCCGCGCCCCGCACACAAAGGGCACGGAGAATTTCGTCTTGTCGATATGGTATTTATCGTCGGCGGGAGAGAGGACTTCGCTCTCGTCGATGAAGTCGATGTCGATGGCTTCGAGAATGCGCGCCTCGGCGATATGCCCGATGCGGCACTTCGCCATGACGGGAATGGAGACCGCGCTCTGAATGCCCTTGATCATCTTGGGATCGGACATGCGCGCGACGCCGCCCGCCGCGCGGATATCCGCGGGGATCCGTTCGAGCGCCATGACAGCGCATGCGCCCGCCTCCTCTGCGATCCTCGCCTGTTCGGGTGTGGTGACGTCCATGATCACGCCGCCCTTCAACATCTGCGCGAGGTTTTTATTCAGCCCGTAACGTTCCTCTTGCATAACCGCTCCTTTTTCTTATTTCGATATTTGTCGAAATATAATCTAAATCGTCGATTTTCTTTCAAAAAATGAGAAAATACCGCGGTTTTTACGATCCGCGGCAGAAAAATAAGGATCTCAGTCCTCCTCGTCGTCGGCCTCGTACTGCCTCAAAAATTCCGCGAATACCGCGTCGAGCAGCGCCTCGTCCTCGATGGTTTCGAGGTGCTCGTCCTCTTCGCTGCCGACGATCGCGTAGATCGCGACGTCCTCCTCGTCGTCCTCTTCCGCCCCCTCGGGCGTGAGCGCGATGTACCACTTCCCCTCATATTCAAAGGTCATGAGGTGCTCGTAGCGATACGTCTTTCCGTCGTCGTCGACAAGTTCGACGATGGGATCCTCTTCGTAGTCGTTTCTTTCCTCTTTCATGTCTCTCTCCTCCGCAAGATAATTTTCCAGAATATACGCCGCCGCAAGCGAATCGACGGCCTTCTTTTTTTTGTCCTTCTTCGCGCTGACGCCGAGATAGTTCAGATCGGCGCGCGCCGCGCGGGTCGTGAACCGTTCGTCCTCCAAGACGACGGGGAGTCCCGCCTCCTGTTCGAGCGCCGCGGCAAAACGCCGCGTCTTTTCCGATTGCGCGCTCTCGCTTCCGTCCTCCGAGAGGGGAAGCCCGCACACGATCTTCGTCGCCCCGCGCGCCCTTGCGAGCGAAGCGAGGGCGGCTACGTCCTCGCGGAAGCGCCCGGTGCGGAAATACGTCTGCGAAGGGATCGCATATGTCAACGTCGGATCGGAAAAAGCGACGCCGACGCGCCTATCCCCAATGTCGAATGCGGCGATCAGCTCCATGCACAACAGTATACCACTTATCGCGTGAAAAAGCAAGAAAAAGCGGAAAGAGAAAACGCGGCGTCTGCCGCGTTTTCCTTATTTCTGCTCCTTCTTCTTGGCGGTTTTCTTTTCTTCGCCCTCGCTCATGGCTTTCAGACGCTCGTCCATCATCTCGTCCATCTTGTCGATGATCTCAGCCTGGCTCTTCTTTACGAGAGAGCGCGCCTTATAGCTGTTCGCGACGAGGAGCGCGCCGCCGACCATGCCGAGCGCAACTCCGAGGCAGAATAACTTTTCCATACTACCCTCCATACCCGCAGTTTGTGAAGCAATACGCGCGTTATTCGCCCGCGGGCATGGGGATATTTGGGAGATCAGGTCTCTTTGAGTTTTTCGAGTTCGGCGCGCAGCCGTTCGTTCTCGCGGCGAAGATCCTCGGCGATGCGCGCATAGAGCGCATCGATCTCCCGTTCGAGACGCTTTTGCAGGAAGGGATTCGCAACGCCCGCCTTCTTTGCCGCGCGCTCGACGCGCTCCGGCTCCTTTTTGAGAAGATTGCGGTACTTGTTCTGCATGCGCAGCATGAGCTTTTCGTCGCCGCCCGCCGCCTCGATGATGCTTTTGCGGACGGAATAGCCCTTCCGCCTGCCTTCAAGCACTTTGCCGAGCAGTTCCTCCGTTTCCTCTTCGGTGAAGGGCTTTATCTCGCCCGCCGTGAGATTTTTCCCTTCGAGAATGCGCTTCGCGCGCTCGTCGTTTTGTTTGAGAAAGGCATAATAGTAGTTCCGCACGCTGCCCTTTGCGCGGCTGTGCTCCTTCCCGTACGTCTCGAAAAGATAGGAAAGCGTCTTTCCCGCGTTCTTTCCGCTGTAAATGTATTCGATGAGACCGATCGCTTCCTCTTCCGTGTAGCCGTTGATTTTATTCATGATGACCACCTCGGAAAAAATTGTTGACATAATTTTATCGCAATATACATTGCATATAGTAATGAGGGTCTTTTTTTTGGCTGAAAAGCTGTGCGCCGTCACCGTGAACGGGCTGTTCCTCGGCTATGCCGACGGCTTTGAACGCTCCGTGGAACTCGATCCCGCCGACGGCTGTTTCGTGGAGTGCAAGCCCGCGGGCTTTCACCCCGTGCGTTTCCGCTTCGACGGCGATTTTCTTTTTGCGCCGCCGCCGCATATCGAACTGTATCACACGCGACAGGGCGCGGCGATCTACTGCCGCGGCTTTTTGAGAGAGGATGCGGGCATGCGCGTCGTGCGGCAGCAGCGGATCGCGGACACCCTCTTCACCCTCTTCGTGCAGGGGAGCGTGCAGCTCTCGGCGGAAAATGAGACGGGATTCCACCTCATGACGCTGCCCGACGCCTTCGAGGACGCCTCGTTCTGCGAGGCGGGCGAGGTGTTTTTGATCGAGGGGAAGGACGCCTTCCTCCTTCTTTCGCGGGCGGGGGAAAAGCTCGTTCTCTCCGAGGGAAGGGTGACAAAACGCGGAAGAGAGATCGCCGCGGAGATCCCCTACCACGACTCTATGGGGCATACCGCGCTGTGCGTCTATGAGAACGGCGCTCTCGTTCGCCGCTCCATTCGCGCACGGCGGGAGGCTTCTTCCGCCGCGTATGCGCTCGCCCTCTTTGAATGCGTGCGCGCCGACGCCGATTGCACCCCCTTTCTCGCGCCGTCCATCGCGGAGAAGGCGGGCGCGCTCAAAGAGTTTCTCGGGGATTATCTCTCCGTCGTACTCACCGAAAAGGGGGAGGAAGTCGGGCTGGTCTATCGGCGGAAGGAAAACGTCTTTGACGTGCGATATTTTCGCGTCTCCTTTGAGGACGGGAAGATCTCCAACATCTCGCCGATGGAATGAATATTCTGATACGCCGCTTGATCGGTGTCAAAGGGCGGGACGATGACGTAATTAAAGTATTGCCCCTCATTCGCCTCGCTTTGCTCGGCACCTTCCCCCCGAGGGGGGAAGGCTAAAATCGTCATACTGCCCCGCGCGCACGTTCTAATCCGTCATACTGAGCGAAGCGTAGCGAAGTCGAAGTATCACCTTATTATAATGCGGTGATGTTTCGGCAAGCTCAACATGACGTATTAAGAAAATCAACCCCCACCACCCGCTACGCGGGAGCCGCCCCCTTCAAAGGGGGCAGCTCTACCCCCACCTGTCACGGCGAAGCCGTGCCACCCTCCCCCTCGCAAGCGAAGGGTAGGGCTTCCCCCTCACAAGCGCTTATAAAAATCGACCCCGTTGACGGAAAGTCAACGGGGTCGGCCTCTTTTCTTCAATTCATTTGCGCGATCAATACTTGGTGACTTCGACGGAGCGGAGAATGATCGGCTCCGTGATCGGCGTTTTGAACGTCTTCGTCCTGTAATCCTCTCTCACTCTCTGGAACGGCTCGTATTGGTTCAGCTGGACTTCCTGATCTTGGGTGAAGCTCTCGTCCTCCGCCAAGCCTTCGATATACTCCTTTATCGCCTTCAAAAGCCCCTCTTCGAGATCCTCCGTGTAGTTCTTCGCCATGCCGAACACGGTGTAGTTGTTGGTTTTGAAGCCCTCCTGCGAAGAGCTTGAACTCGTGCTGAGCCACGTATAAAAGAGCGACGTCGCGCTGTTTACGGCGTAATTCTCCTCTTGAAGGATCTCGCCGTCGTTGCCCTTGCCCTTATCCGAACGCTCGACGACGACTTGCTCCGTTTCGCTCTTATCCGTATAGTACATGACGAGGGCACCCTGCCTGTGGCCGTACTCCCTGCCGTACTGCGAATCGATCTTCCCGGGTGCTTCGCCGAACACGGAATAGAGCGCTTCGCCCTTCGCGGGCGAACCCGCGCTGCTCGCGTTCATCCAGACGGACTTGGTGAAGGGCTTGGAAAGGCTCTCTTCGAGGTCTTTGACGACGGTAAAATAATCCACTTCTTCGAGTTCGCCCTCGACGAGACGGTAGCCGCCCGTCATCAGGTATTCGCTCGTGTAGTCGTGAATGATAAAGCCCGTATTCGTCTCATCGTCGTAATCGTAATAACCTGCGTCCGCAAGTTCGATGAAATGGGTCACGGTGCGGGGCGCGTCCTCGCGCGAGAGCGTGTACTCCACCTCGTAGGTCTCGCCGTGGAATTCGTAGGTGATCGTGACCTCGGGGTGCTGCGTCGTGCAGCCCGTAAACATCATGACGGTGCCCGAGAGAAGCGCGGCGACGGCGACGCCTGCGCCGATACGACGGAAACTCTTTTTCATAGCTATCTCCTATACCAACTTTCTATACGGTTCTATTTTACCCGTATTTTCCCGATACGTCAAGCGCTTTCGGTGATTTCAGCGTGAAAATTGCAAAAGCGCCCCTCTTTTATGCCCCGAACCGCCTTTTTCGGCATGGAAAAACGCCCCGCTCGTTTTGAGGCGGGGCGTTGTTTTTTTCCTTATTTAAGCTCTGCGACAGCGCCCGCTTCTTTGAGCTTGGCAAGCGCGGCTTCCGCATCCGCCTTCGGAACGGCTTCTTTGAGAACGCCGAGGCTCTCGACTGCCTTCTTCGCGTCGGCAAGCCCGAGACCGGTGAATTCGCGCACCGCCTTGATGACGGCGATCTTGTTTGCGCCGAAATCTTTGAGGACGATATCGAACTCCGTCTTTTCCTCTTCCTGAGGAGCTGCCTCTGCCGCTGCGCCCGCGCCGCCGCCGACTGCGACCGCCGCCGCTGCGGAAACGCCGAATTCCTCTTCGAGCGCCTTCACGAAATCGTTGAGCTCGACGACCGTCATCGCCTTCACTTCTTCGATAAACTTCTGAACATCCATTTTTGGTATCCTCCGATTTTTTTATGATTTTTGGTCTGCGATTGCCTTCAAAACAAACGCAAGATTCGCGATGGGCGCCTGCAAGCAGCCGAGCATCTTTGCGATGAGCACTTCTCTCGAAGGGATCGCCGCGAGTTTTTTCACACCTTCCGCGTCCACATAAGCGCCGCCGACATATGCGCTCTTGGGGACGACCTTGTCTGCGAGAACGGGCTTTTCCTTGACCGCCTTCGCGATGATCGAGCAGCCGCTCGTCTCATCGGGGCAGAACACGAACGCCGTCGCGCCGTTTAAGTCGTTGTCGAATGCCGTAACGCCAAGCTCGTCGAACGCCTTCCGAACAAGGGTGTTTTTATACACCTTGTATTCGCAAGAAGCCTCTCTGAACTTGTTGCGGAGATCGGTGACTTCGGCGACGGTGAGCCTCTCATAGTGCGTAAGCACGACGGCTTTCGACGCTGAGATCTTTGCCTTGATCTCTTCGACGACAACTTTCTTCGCTTCCAAATTTGCCGACATATTACCTCCTATGGCGTTTTCACGCCGAAATAAAGCTCCGTACGCAGACAGTACGGAGCAACTCTAAAACAAGATTTAGAAGTTGACCTCGACGGGATATTGAGCGCTCCCTGCGGAGCGGCACCCGTTGTCTGCGGCCTTGCCCGAGGGAAAGATCCGTCGAGCGTTTTCATTGTACCATATCCGCAAACCGCCGTCAAGCGATTTGCGAAGGTTTTTTACCCTCTCGTGTAGGCGACCTTCACGCCGGGGCCCATCGTCGAAGTGAGCGTCACGCTCTTGACGTACTGCCCTTTCGCGGCGGCGGGCTTCGCCTTGATGATGGCGTCCATGAGCGCCGTGAAGTTCTCCATCAGCTTCTCGGTGCCGAAGCTCTTCTTCCCGATGGGGCAGTGGATGATGGCCGTCTTATCGAGACGGTACTCCACCTTACCTGCTTTGACTTCGGCGACCGCTTTGGCGACGTCCATCGTGACCGTGCCCGACTTGGGGTTGGGCATGAGGCCTTTGGGTCCGAGGATACGGCCGATACGTCCCACGACGCCCATCATGTCGGGCGTGGTGATCATCACGTCGAAGCCGAACCAGTTCTCCGTCTGGATCTTCTGGATCATCTCCTCCGCCCCGACGAAATCCGCGCCCGCAGCCTGCGCCGCGTCCGCTCTCTCGCCTTTGGCGATGACGAGCACCTTCTTGGTCTTGCCCGTGCCGTTGGGAAGAACGAGCACGCCGCGGACCTGCTGATCCGCCTGCCTCGGGTCGATGCCGAGACGAACGTGAAGTTCCACCGTTTCATCGAACTTCGCCTTTGCGTTCCCGAGCACGACGTTCATCGCCTCGGTCGCGTCGTAAGCCTTCGTGCGGTCGTAGGATTTGAGACTTTCCGCGTATTTTTTACCGTATTTCATCGCGCGTACCTCCTTACTCCTCGACCGTGATGCCCATACTGCGGGCGGTGCCCTTGATCATGCTCATTGCGCTTTCGAGCGTGGAGCAGTTGAGATCGGGCATCTTCGTCTTTGCGATCTCCTCGACCTGCGCCTTCGTGAGCTTGCCCACCTTGACCTTATTGGGGGTCGAGGAAGCCGTTTCCAGCCCGAGCGCCTTCTTGATGAGGACGGGTGCGGGCGGCGTTTTGAGCACAAAGGTGAAGGAACGATCCTGATAGATCGTCATGACGACGGGAATAATGAGACCTTCCTGATGCGCCGTCTTCGCGTTGAATTCCTTCGTGAATCCCGGAATGTTCACGCCGTGGGGACCGAGCGTCGAACCGACGGGCGGCCCGGGCGTCGCTTTTCCGGCGGGAAGTTGCAGCTTGACGACTGCGGTAACTTTCTTTGCCATGTTCGCTTTCTCCTATTCTGTGGTATTCGTGACGGCAGAAAGATTTGCCGTCTCCCACCCTTTTCGACGAAAATCTTGCAAACAATATTTTCGTCGAGGAAACCTGTTTTACTGCCTCAATGAGTGCCGTCCTCTCGTTCGTTCCATCGGACAGGAAGCACATGAATGTGCAAATTGAGGCGCGCTTGCGGAGGGAAACCCTCCTTGCGCATGGAATTTATTCTTCGTCGCGAGGGATCTCGACGGCGTCGGCGGCGATCTTCGTCATCTGGACGTATTCCACCTCGACGTCTTGCTCGCGCCCGAACATCACAATGGTGACTTTTGCGCGCTGCGTCTCGTCGTTGACTTCTTTCAGCGTGCCGATAAAGCCCTCCAACGGCCCGTTGTCGATGGAAACCCTGTCGCCGATCTTGAAGTCCGCGTCTACGACGTAGTCTTCGAGGCGCATCTTGCGGATCTCCTCTTCCTTCATGGGAATGGGACGGCCCTGCGGACCGACAAACCCCGTGACGCCGCGCGTGTTGGTGACGAGATACCAGAGCTGGTTGGAATAGATCATCTTGATAAAGACGTAGCAAGGCAGGAGCTTGCGCTCCACGACCTTTTTCTTGCCGTTCGCCTTCTCCTCGATGGTCTGCTCCGTGGGGATCTTCACATCGACGATCTGATCGCTCAGGTTATTGTTTTCGATGAGCCTGAAAAGGCTCTCCTTCACCATAGCCTCATATCCCGAGTAGGTGTGGAGAATATACCACTTCGGCTCGGTGTCGGTAACGGGTATCATCGCTTATCCCCCTATCCCGGTGAGAAGCTCCAAGAGCTTGGAAAAACCGACGTTCACGCCGGTGACGATCACCGTAAAGACGAGCACGACGACGAGCACGACGCCCGTCGCTTTGAGCGCTTTGGGGAGCGTGGGCCATGTCACCCGTTTCAGCTCGGAAAAGGTCTCTTTGAGCCTTCTGCCCATGCGCACGAAAATATTCGGCTTCTTGTTCTTATCCGTCTTGGGCTTTTTTCCGTCCTTGACGGCGACGTCTTTTTCGTTGGACTTTGCCATATCTTTTCTCCGATGCGCGTCGGCGCCTTACTTGGATTCCTTGTGGACGGTGTGCTTCTTGCAGACGGGACAGTATTTTTTGAGTTCGAGACGGTCGGGATCGTTCCGCTTGTTCTTGAAGCTATCGTAGTTCCTGTTCTTGCACTCGGTACACTCGAACGTGACTTTCAGTCTCGTAGATTTGACAGCCATTGCGTGAAAACTCCATACAAAAAAATTACACCCCTCGGTGCGTAAGTTGAGTTTACCACAGCGGCGGGGGCGTTGTCAATCGTTTTTGAAAGAGAATTGCAATTTTTTTATATTTTCAAGGGAGAAAGGCGTAAAAATTCGCCGAGCGCGGGCAGCTCCGCTTCCGTATGATAAGTAAGATAGGCTTTGAGGAGCCTGACGGCGCGGATATATCCCTCCCGTTCGGGGGGAAGTTCCCCCTTCGTGAGAAAGGCGCGGATCGCCTCGTAGGTGGAGGCGCTCGCGGGGACTCCTTGCGCGCAGTCCGCGCAGTTGAAGGCGCCCGCCGTCATATCGAAAAATCTTCTTCCCGCGATCTTTTTGCCGCAGCCCGGGCAATCTCCCGCCGAGACGGGGTAGCCCGCGAGCGCCGCCGCCTCCAACAAAAACTTCAAAAGCGGGCGTTCGGGCGCGCTTTGGTCTGCGTCCAGCGCCTCCAACGCCTCCACCGCGCATACGAGGAGCGCGCCGCACGGCATCCCCTCGAAGGAGATCGTTCCGCACATCTCCGTCACGCTCGCGGCGGCATAGTATGCCGCAAGATCGGTGCGGATATCGTAGAATCCGTCGTGCAAGGAGGCCTGCGTGACCGTGAAACGCCCGCCCCGTTCTGCGAACACGTATTCGGCAAAACAAAAGGGCTGTGCGGCGAAGCGCAGTTTCGCGCCCGCCTTGCGCACCCCTTTGAGCGCCGCGCCGATCTTGCCGCGTTCGGCGGTAAGGAGCGTCGCCATCTTGTCGTTTTCGCCGTAATCGACCGCGCGGAGTAGAAGCGCGTCCGCCTTGAATTCCATTCCCTCTCCCGCCGCGCCCGCCGAAAGGGATGCGCGGCTCATTTCAAGCGCTTATACAGCATGTAATAGCTGAAATTTCCCGTCTGTTCAAAGAGATCCCATGCGAGCTGTTTCGCGTTCTTGGGCTTCTTTTCCTCGTCTTTCATACCCGCAGTATGCGGGAACGCGGAAAAGTTATGCGCCCTATGTCTCTTCGCCGTAGCCGAATTCTTTGAGAAGGGCGGGGCTGTCCCGCCAATCCTCGCGGACCTTCACATACACCGTGAGAAAGACCTTCGCGCCCAAAAATTTTTCCATATCCTGCCGCGCGAAGGAAGCCGTCTCTTTGAGCGCCGCCCCCCGCTTTCCGATGAGGATCGCCTTGTGGTTCTTCTTTTCGCAAACGATGTCGAGATCGACGTCGTACGTCCCGTTTTCGCGCCGCGCGAAGGTGTTGACGACGATCGCCACCCCGTGCGGGATCTCCTTCTCGTATTTTAAGAGGATCTTCTCGCGCATCAGTTCCGCGACCATGAATTTTTCGCTGCGGTCGGAGACGATATCCTCGGGAAAGAGCGGCTCTCCCTCGGGCAGGAGGGCGGCGACGCCCTGCTCCAACCGCTTCAAATTCTGCCCCTTCCTCGCGGACACGGGGTACACGTCCGCCGTCACGCCCCCCTCGTAGAGCGTTTTTAAGTCCTCGGGGATGCGTTCTTTGGGCATGATGTCGATCTTGGTGTAAGCCACGAGCATGGGTATGCCCGAATGCGCGTAGCGGAGCATCAATTCGATGTCGTCCTCCCCGATCCCCGCGTGCCCGTCGTGGACGAAGAGGATGAGATCGACGTCCTTTGCGGTCGCCTCCGTCGTGCGCATCATGCGGTCGGTCAGCCCCCCTTTGCGGCGGTAGATCCCGGGCGTATCCACAAAGACGATCTGATACTGTTCCCGCGTGAGAACGCCTAAAATGCGATCGCGCGTGGTCTGGGGCTTGGGGGAGACGATCGCGACCTTCTCCCCGACGAGCACGTTCACGAGGGTGCTCTTGCCCGCGTTCGCCTTCCCGATGACGGCGACCGTTCCGCTCTTCATTCTCTTGTCAGCCCAAGCGTTGCCATGAGCTCCTCCTCTTTCGCGCGCATGACGCGCTTCATATCCTCCCGCTCGTGGTCGTAGCCGAGGCAGTGCAAAAATCCGTGCACGGCGAGATAGCACACCTCGCGCGCATACGAATGTCCGTATTCCTCCGCCTGCGCCTGCGCCCGCGCCGTGCAGATCGCGACGCTCCCGAGATACATTCTCGGCTCCCCTTCGCCGCCCTCCGGGGGCATCTCCACGCATTCTTCGTGATCCGCCGAAGAAATGGGGCTGCCCGGCTCCAATTCCGCCGCGGGGAAGCTCAAAACGTCGGTCACGCTGTCTACGCCGCGCTCCCGCGCGTTGAGCGCGCGGATCTCCTCTTCGGAGACGAACAAAAGCTCCAAAACAAGCGGGATATCCGCCTTCACCGCCGCCGAAAGCGTGCCTTCCAGCGCGGCGCGCTCCCTTTCGCCGAGCGCTTCGCAGTCGATCGCGACCTTACTCATGCTCGTCCTCCGAGACCGCCTGACGGTCGCGGTTGAAGCGGATCGAGGGATATTCCACTCTGTGGTGATGGATGCCCGAAAGCGCCTCCACCAGCGTCTGTTTGATGGTCGTCAGCTCGCGCATGGTGATATCGCACTCGTCGAACTGCCCGAGATCCATGCGCTCCTCGATGATACTGCGGCACACCTCCTCCACATGGGCGGGCGAGCGGTCCGAGCTGGCGCGCGTCGCCGCTTCCGCCGCGTCGGATACCATGATGATCGCGGCGATCTTGGTCTGCGGAATGGGTCCGAGATAGGAGAAATCCTTGATATCGGCGTCGCCCGAAAAGCGCATGGCTTTATCGTAGAAATATTTGATGGGCTGCGTGCCGTGATGTTGAAGAGCGACGTCTGCGATCACCTTCGGCATATGGTTCTGAATGAGAAGATCGTAGCCGTCCCTCGTGTGCGAGCGGATGATATCCGCCGAAAGCTCGGGCGTGATCTCGTCGTGCAGGTTGTAGCCCGTCTGATTCTCGGTGAAGCAATCGGGCTGTTTCAGCTTTCCGACGTCGTGATAGTACGCCGCCGCCCTCGCAAGCTCGGCATTCTCCCCGATCGCGACCGCGCACGATTCGGCGAGCTGGGCGACGATCAGCGAATGGTTGAACGTGCCCGGCGCTTCGCTTTGCAGCCGTTTGAGAATGGGCGCGCCCGTGCTCGTAAGCTCGCGCAGACGGAAGGATGTGAGCCTGTTGAACAGCACCTCGAAGACGGGCATGAGGGAGAGCGCGAGAATGGAGGAGACGACGCAGCCGAGGATCTGGAAGCCCGCCGACGACACGTAGTCGATCCAATCGTAGCGCGCGTTCGGAATCTGGAAGAAGAAGATGATGAGCACCGTCGGCACCGAAAGAATGATCCCGACCAAGAGAAGTTCGGCGCGGGTGCGCACGCGGTTGGAGAGGAACACCGCAAACGTCCCGCTCACAAATCCGAGCAGGAGGGTGGAATAGACTTCGAGATCGACGCCGCCCGAGAACCCGTTCCCGAACAAGTCGATGGAGAACATCAGAAAGACGAAAATAAAGTTGAGGAAGAGCGCCTGCCTGCGGTTGAGCAGGAACATGCACAGGATCGCAAACATGGCGTAGGGGCGGGCATAGATGCTCACGAACCGCCCGAAGACATAGCAGACGACGGCGGAAAGGAGCACGATGGAAAAATACAGCGCGACGTTGGCGGACCGATACAGGAACTGCCGATCCTCGAAATAGAAATAAAAGAAGCCGATCCCGAAGAGGAAGAAAATACTCACGATCATGGAGAGGACTTCGGAATAGTGCTGTACAATATATGTCTTCCACCCTGCGGGATCGTTGATGACGAGCATCAGAAAGACGATGACGATCACCATGAGATAGCAGGCGGCGAACATGGCTCCGCTTGCGATCAGGCGGCGCTTATCCTGACTTTTTCTTTCGTAAAGCGTGGCGCTGTTCATTTCTTCTCCCCTTTCTTGCGTTTATTCTCGTCGTGCTCGTATGCCCGCACGATCCGCGAGACGAGCGGGTGCCGCACGACGTCTTTTTCCGAGAGTTTGCATACCGCGATCTCCTCCACGCCGTCGAGGATCTTCACGGCGTGTTTGAGACCGCTCGTCTTCCCGTCGGGAAGATCGGTCTGCGTGAGATCGCCCGTGACGACCATCTTGCTCCCCTCCCCGAGACGGGTCAGAAACATCTTCATCTGTTCGCGCGTGGCGTTCTGCGCCTCGTCGAGAATGACGAAGGCGTCGGAGAGCGTTCTCCCGCGCATGTAGGCGAGCGGCGCGACCTCGATCACCCCTTTCTCCATGAGTTTTTGGTAGGTTTCAAGCCCGAACAGCTCTTGCAATGCGTCGTAGAGCGGGCGAAGATAGGGATCCACCTTCGTTTGCAGATCGCCGGGGAGAAAGCCGAGCTTTTCCCCCGCCTCCACCGCGGGGCGGGTGAGAATGATCTTCTCCACCTCCTTGCCCTTGTATGCGGCCACCGCGAGGCAGACGGCAAGGTAGGTCTTGCCCGTGCCCGCAGGCCCCACGCCGAAGGTGATCGTGTTCTTTTCTACGGCGGCGACATAATTCTTCTGCCCCACCGTCTTGCATTTGATGGGTTTTCCGCGCGAAGTGACGGCGACGACGCCCTTCATCACGCCCTCGATATCCGAGGCATGCCCCTCGCGGGCAAGCTCGATGCAATACAGAAGGCGCGTTTTATCGATCTCCTCGCCCGCGCTCACGATGCAGAGCAGGCTCTCGATCACGGCGGCGCCGACGCGCGCCGTCTCATCCTCGCCTTCGAGCACGATCTTCGTGCCCTCCACGTGCGCCGTGAGCCGAAGCTCCCGCGCGATCGTGTTGATATTTTCGTCAAAGACGCCGAGCACCTTTTGGAGCTTGTCCAGCGCCCCCGTATCCACCGTGACCAAATCTTCCTCCTCATTCGAGACCGATAGCCGCCGTAAAATGCGCGATCCCCTTGATCATAAATCCCCGCTGCGTCGCGACGGCTTCGAGTTCGGAAAGCTCCCCGAAATCGAGCAGCGCCTGCGCGATCGCCTCTTCGCGCCCCGCGGCATACTCCCTCGAAACGGGCGCGCGGACGACGACTTTGGCAATGACGGCAACACGTTGTTTCGTCTCGCCGAACAGCGCGTAGTCGCCGACGGCGATCTGCCCTGCGCGCACCGCGTCGCCCTCTTTCACGAGGGGCGTGCCGCGGACGGCGACGATCTCCTCCACCGTCCCGTCGGAGGGAACGCGAAGGGGTGCGGGCGTCAGGCGTTCCGTCTCCTCGCCCGCCCGTATCTCTACCGTGAGAACGCCCCCTTCCATGCGGAAGGCGCAGAATTCCACGCGCGGCAGAGCCAAGATCTGCGCGGTGAGCGCCCCCGTATCCGAAGGATATGCGGAAAAGCGGTCCACCCCCGCCTCTTTCAGAATGGCGCGGACTTCCCGCTCATAGTATGCGCCGCTCCCCGAAATTTCCACGCGCAGAACGCGCGTTCCGAAAAAGCATACGGCGGCGAAAAAGAGCGCCCCGCCCGCGATCAGCCCCGCGGAGGCGGAGAGAAGTTTTTTCAGGCGCAACACGCCGCGCTCGCGCACGTTTTTTATATTATAGCATGAACCGCGCAAAATTGCAAAGGCTTTTTGGCGATCTTTCCCCGCGACGGCGAGTATCACGACATTTTTTCGGGGACTTCGCGCCGACAGCACGGCGACGCCCTCCCGCGAGAGCTTTTCCACCGCGCGCGCCGCGCTCAAACTCTCCACGGTGATCTCCACACCCTTCATGCTCTCACTCCTCCCGCGAGACGCGCACGATGTCGCCGAGCACGCAGACGTCCCCCGCACAATACTTGCCGAGGGAAAGGCCGTTCCCCTCCACGCGCACGCCGCCCCGCCTGCCGCGGAGCACGACGACGCCCGAGGAAAATTCGGGCAGCCGCTTCACGTTCTGAAAGTAGCCGCCCCTGCCGTCTACGACGGTATAGCGCACGCGGGACGTTTCCCCCTCTCCGCCGAGCGCCTTGAAAATTTCCTCCGAAAGCCTCATTTCTCTATTTTATGCAAGACGGGCAGAAGGCATGACATGCCCGCCGCAAACAGGGCGGCGGGCAGAGAAAAATGCCGCCCCGCAAGGGACGGCATTTTGTATTTAACCTATTACAGTTCGGCGAAATATTTGATCGTGCGCACCATCTGGGAGGTGTAGCTGTTCTCGTTGTCGTACCACGCGACGACCTGTACCTGATAGGTATCGTCGTCGATCTTCGTGACCATCGTCTGCGTTGCGTCGAACAGGGAGCCGTGCGTGATCCCGATGATATCGGAGGAGACGAGCGGTTCTTCGGTGTAGCCGAAGGAAGCGGACGCCGCGGCCTTCATCGCCGCATTGATGGAATCCTTCGTGACGTCCTTGCCCTTGACGACCGCGACGAGAATGGTCGTGGAGCCGGTGGGAACGGGAACGCGCTGCGCGCTGCCGATGAGCTTGCCGTTCAGAGCGGGAATGACGAGGCCGATCGCCTTCGCCGCGCCCGTGGAATTGGGAACGATGTTGACCGCCGCCGCGCGCGCCCTGCGCAGGTCGCCCTTGCGGTGCGGGCCGTCGAGCACCATCTGGTCGCCCGTGAAGGCGTGAACGGTCGTCATGATACCCGAAACGATGGGATAGATGTTGTTCAGCGTGTTCGCCATAGGCGCAAGGCAGTTCGTCGTGCAGCTCGCCGCGGAGATGATGGTATCCGTCGCTTTGAGCGTCTTTTCGTTGACACCGTAGACGATGGTGGGAAGATCGTTGCCCGCGGGCGCGGAAATGACGACCTTCTTCGCGCCGGCGTCGATGTGCGCCTGCGACTTCGCCTTCGAGGTGTAGAAGCCCGTGCATTCGAGCACGACGTCTACGTCGAGTTCCTTCCACGGAAGATTCTTCGCGTCCTTCTCCTCGTAGATCTTGATCGTTGTGCCGTCGACGGTGAGCGTTCTCTCCTCGTCGTTGGCGGAGACCTTATCCGCAAGCGCGTATCTGCCCTGCGCGCTGTCGTACTTCAAAAGGTGCGCAAGCATCGAGGGGGTGGTAAGGTCGTTGATCGCAACGATCTCATAGCCCTTTGCTCTGAACATCTGCCTGAATGCGAGGCGGCCGATGCGCCCGAATCCGTTGATTGCAACTTTTACGTTTGCCATTTGAAACTGTTCCTCCGATTTCGTTTTCGGCACCCTGAGGGAGCCTTTATTTCCATGCGCTATTATACCACGCTTTTCCGTTCCCGTCAACGTTTTTTTCCGAATTTTTCCATGTGTGAAGTTCTTCCCAAGCGCAGCGTAAAAAATACCTTCGTTTGCTTCGATTCCTCTTGCAATTTTTTTGGGAATGCGGTATAATTTGGAAAAATGATTTGTTCGGAGGAACTGATTTATGCCTTTGGTAACGACAACCGAAATGTTCAAAAAAGCGTATGAGGGGCACTACGCCGTCGGCGCTTTCAACGTCAACAACATGGAGATGATCCAAGCGATCGTCGAAGCGGCGAACGAATGCCGCTCCCCCGTGATCCTTCAAGTCTCGGCGGGCGCGAGAAAATACGCCAACCCCGTGTATCTGCGCCACCTCGTGGCGGCGGCGGTGGAGACGACGGATATCCCCGTCGCCATGCACCTCGACCACGGCGCCGATTTCGAGATCTGCAAGGCGTCTATCGACGGCGGATTCACTTCCGTCATGATCGACGCTTCTTCCAAACCGTGGGAAGAAAACATCGCCCTCACGAAGAAAGTCGTGGAATACGCGCATGCGCACGGCGTCGTCGTCGAGGCGGAACTTGGGAAACTCGCGGGCATCGAGGACGACGTGAAGGTCGCCGACCACGACGCGCAGTTCACTTCCCCCGACGAAGTGGAAGAATTCACCCAAAGGACGGGGATCGACTCCCTCGCGATCGCGATCGGCACGTCGCACGGCGCCTATAAATTCAAACCCGGGCAGGATCCCAAACTGCGCATCGATATCCTCGAAGAGATCGGCAGAAGGCTACCCGGCTTCCCCATCGTGCTGCACGGCGCGTCCAGCGTCCCGCAGGATCAGGTCGCCATTGTCAACCGCTTCGGCGGCTCCATGCCCAACGCCATCGGCATTCCCGAGAGCGAGCTGAAAAAAGCCGCGGCGCTCGCGGTCTGCAAGATCAATATCGACTCCGATCTGCGCGTGGCGTTCACGGCGGCGATCAGAAAGCACTTTGCGGAAAATCCCTCGCACTTCGACCCCCGCCAATACCTCACCGACGCGCGCGCAAGCATGAAGGAAATGGTCAAGCACAAGATCTGCGACGTGCTCGGCTCCGCTGGAAAAGCATAAAAACAGCATAAAAAATCGGCGGGCGACCGCCGTTTTTTTCTGCCTTAAAACCTCACCGCCGCCCTTCGCCCGTGAAGAGCGCGCTCTTTTCCGCCGCGATCTTTTCCGCTTTGGAAAGATAGGTGGGGATATCCTTCGGGCTTCCGAGCCGCTCGATCCTCCCCTCTTTCAGAAAAACTTTTTTGGAGACGGCGTTGCTGCCGACGGCAAGGTTATCCGCGATCTCCTCCATGACGTCGATATTATACACGCAGGCGTGCCCCGGTTTCGTCCAGCCCACGTTCTCGTGCGCACCCGCCATGTATTTTTGGCGGTAGAGATAGTAAGGCTCGTACCCCGCCGCGGTGAGTTTTTCGCGCGAGTAGGCGATCATCTCGGACATGCCCCCCTCGGAAAGCGCGCTCGTCTCCTCTTTGAGCCGCGCTCCCTTTTTGAGGCAGAGCGTGTGGACGGTGATGTTCGCAGGGGATAGGGCAACGGCGGTATCCACGCTTTTTCGGAATTCCCCGAGCGTTTCCCCCGTAAGCCCGGCGATGAGATCGCAGTTGATATCGAAGCCGAACGGCTCCGCCATTTCAAAGGCGCGGATCACGTCGGCGGCGGTGTGTTTCCTGCCGATCGCTTCGAGCGTGCGGTCGGAAAAACTCTGCGCGTTGATGCAGATCCGCGTGACGCCGTACTCCTTGCACAGCCGCAGTTTTTCTTCGGTGAACACGTCCGCCCTGCCCGCCTCCACCGTGTATTCCTCCCCCGAACGCAGCGGCGCGACGGCTTTGAATACGCGTTCAAGCTCCTCTGCCCCGAGCACGAAGGGCGTTCCTCCGCCGATATAGACGGAGCGGAGCCGCCCGATCAGGGGCGCGGCGGCGGCAAGCTCTTGTTCGAGCGCGTCGAGATAGGCGGGAACATACTGCTTTGTGCCCGCAATGGGCGCGGTGATGAAGGAGCAGTAGACGCACTTCGTCGGGCAGAACGGAAGGGAGACGAAGAGATCGCAGTTGCCTTCCCTCTCCTCATAGATCCCCCTCTGCCCCGCGATCACGCGCGCGGTGAGCGCGATATTCTCCTCGCAGACGCCAAGCCCGCGGAAGAATTCCTCGAAGCCCTCCTCTCCGTGCGCGCGGGCGAGACGGGTGGGACGGATCCCCGTGAGCGACCCCCACGGCAGTTTTTTTCCGTAAAATTCGGAAAGAATGGTGTATAACCCCAGCTTGGCGAACCGTTTTGCGAGGCTCTTTTCCTCTCCCGCCGAACTGTACGTTGCGCGGTCAACAAAGACGCGCTCCTTCCCCTCAAAGAAAAAGACGTTGCGGAAAATGTCGCCCTCGCGTTCGCACGCGTGGGCGATCTCTCTGTCCTCCGCCCCGTAAAAAAGGCGGACGACGTCCATAAGCTCGGGTTCGAGCCAGCGATCGCGGGAAGTCAGCATGATTCAGAGATCCAATAGAAGATTTCGTTCTTTCAGAAGAGTTGTCGGCATACCATGCCCGGGATAGACCGTGCAATCGGGCAGTTTCAAAAGTTTTTTCAGGCTGTGTTTGAGCGCCGCCTCGTCGCCCGTGGGAAGGTCGCACCTGCCCACGTCGCCGCAAAAGAGCGTGTCGCCCGAAAAGAGCGCGGGCGCGTCCGCTCCGCCGCATGCGAGATAGCAACAGCTCCCCGCGGTGTGCCCGGGCGTCGATATCACGGTAAAGGAAATGCCGAACCGCTCGAAAGTTTCGCCGTCGCGCAGAAGAAAATCTACCGAAAAGGGCTCGACGGGGCAGCCGAACATCTCCGAAAGGTTCTCCTTCCCCATCGCGAGCGAGACTTCTTGCGAGAGACAGCCCACCTTTCCGCCCGCCCTGCGGACAGCGGCACAGCCGCCGATATGGTCGAAATGCCCGTGCGTCAAAAGCGCCGCGCCGATCTTCAACCCCCGCTTTTCTGCCTCTTCGACGACAAGCGGAAAGGAGGGATCGACGGCGACGGCGTTTTCTCCGTCCTCGCTGATAAGATAGCAGTTGGCGGCAAAGCCCGCCGCCGCATGGAGGGAAACGACGCGCATACGCCCCCCTAATTGCTCATTCTGTGGACGTCGCGGATCCCCGCGCGGTTCATGATCTTCCCGATGAGCACCTCGACGTCCTGCTTGCTGAGCAAACTTACGGTGACCTCTACGATCGCCGCGTTGTTCTTATCGTATCTTCCGTTGATGGAAGTGATGGAGAGCTTCATATCCGCCGTCGCCTGCGAGATCGCCGAGAGCGCGGCGCCCTGCTCGTCGGCATAGACGACGATCGCCGCACGGAAGCGCGCCGCCCCCGCGCTCGCCACCCATTCCGCGGGCTGCATGCGCTCAGGCTCCGCATTGCGGATATTGGGGCAATCGCGCCTGTGGATGACGACCCCCCTTCCCCGCGTGACAAAGCCCACGATGTCGTCTCCGGGGACGGGCGAACAACAGCCCGCAAAGGAGACGAGCAGCCCCGAAAGCCCTTTCACCGTCACCGTCCCCGAAGTATTCTTCTCCTTGAAGGGGCGAAGCTCCACGGGCTGCGGGACTTCCTTGCGGAAGTAATCTACGAGCTTGAAAAATACCTGATTGACGGAGACCGCGCCGTATCCGATGGCGGCGAACATCTCGTCCTGCGAGTCGAACGTGAGCTTTTCCGAGACCTTTTTGAAGCTCTCGGGCGTGAGCAGTTCGCTCAAAGAAAAGCCCTTCCGTTTGGCGGCGTCTTCGAGCATGCTCTTGCCCAATTTGATATTCTCTTCCTTCGTCTGCTTCTTGTAGAACTGCTTGATCTTCGCCCGCGCAGACGAGGACTTGATGAATTTGAGCCAATCGCGGGAGGGGCCTTTGCTCGTCGGAGAAGTGATGATCTCCACGACGTCGCCAAGTTCGAGCGGCGAGTTGAGGGGGACGATCTTCCCGTTGACTTTCGCTCCGATGCAGTGATTGCCCACTTCGGAGTGGATGGCATAGGCGAAATCCACGGGGGTCGCGCCCTCGGGCAGGGAGATGACCTTGCTCCGCGGGGTGAACACGAGAAGTTCGGGGCTGTAAAGCTCCTCCTTCACCGTATTCATGAACTCCTTCGAGTCCTTGACGCCGCGCTGCAACTCCATCATCTCGCGGATCCATGCGATGCGCTGGTCGAGGGTGGTCTCCGTATCCCGCTGTTCCTTATACTTCCAATGCGCCGCGATACCGTATTCCGCCGTGCGGTGCATTTCCACCGTCCTTATCTGAATTTCAAAGGGCTGCCCGAAGTCGGTGACGACCGTCGTGTGCAGCGACTGATACATGTTGGGCTTGGGCGTTGCGATGTAGTCCTTGATCCGCCCCGGGACGGGCTTCCACTGCTTATGGATCTTGCCGAACACTTCGTAGCATTCGTCGATGGTGGCGACGATGACGCGCACCGCCGTGAGATCGTAGATCTGTTCGAGGGTGCGGTGCTTGGTCTTCATCTTTTTATAGATGGAATAAAAGTGTTTGGGTCTGCCGAACACCTCGCCCTGAATATTCGATTCGGCGAGGATCTTCTTGATCTCCTCCACGACGGAGTTGACGAATCTCGTCCGCTCCTCGATCTTTTGGTGGATGTTTTCCACAAGGAATTCAAACGCCGCGGGGTCGAGATATTTGAGGCAGAGATCTTCCAGCTCGCACTTGACCTGACTGATACCCAATCTCCCCGCGATTGGGGCATAGATATCGAGGGTCTCCTGCGCCATCTTCTGCTGGCGCTCGGGCGAAAGATAGTTGAGCGAGCGCATATTGTGCAGGCGGTCGGCAAGTTTGATGATGATGACGCGGATATCCTTTGCCATCGCGATGAAGATCTTGCGGAAATTCTCCGCCTCCTCCTCTTCCTGCGATTTGAAAACGATCCGGTCGAGCTTGGTGACGCCGGAGACAAGCCCGAGCACAACATCGCCGAATTCGCGGCGGATATCGTCCTCTGTGGCGGGCGTATCTTCGATGACGTCATGCAGAAGCGCCGCGGCGATCGTCTCCGCGTCCAGCCCCAGCTCGACGAGGATCCCCGCCACGGCACACGGGTGGATGAAGTACGGCTCTCCCGAAGCGCGCTTCTGGTTTTGGTGCGCTTGCTTGGCAAAGTCGTACGCGCGAAGGAGCATTTCGCGGTCGTCCCCCGAGTAATATTCGTAGATTTTCATGAGAATTGCTTCCACTCAATCCTCCCCAAGACGGCAGACCGCCTTATAGATCGCGGAATGATTCAGATCCGTATGTACGCCGCGCATGAGGCGGAGCCTGCCGCCATCCAGCGAGATAAGACCAAGCTCCTCGAACACCGCGAGCGCGAACACGAGCTGCTCCCGCGCGATCCACGGCAATTTCTGCGAAAGGGCGCGCGCCGCTTCCGCATAACCCATGCCCGTATCCTCGCCCTCCGCTCTCTTCAAGGCGGAGAACACTTTAAGAAGGTCTTCCCGCACGCACGATATCGCTTTCATGGCAGCCATGTCCGCGATCTCGTCGCACGCAAGCACGCGCGCATTGCCCGTTTCGGGAAGCGCCGCCACCCCGTCGAGCACGACGATCTCGCGGAAAGCGGCAAGGGAACACGACTCCTCGGGCGCGAAGAGCACGGCGTTCGCCGCGCTTGCCGCGGAGAGGCGGAACACATCGGGCGGAATGCCGCGCAGCGCGGGATATTTTTTTAGCGTCGCGCGGTCGTGCGCGACCGCGCACAATCCGTAGGCGCACCGCTCCACGCGTGTTTCGATGAAGTCGTTGAGCGCCGAAGCGGAGAAGCGCTCGGCATGCTCCCCCCGCGGAAGCAGGCGCAGGGTGTTCTCCAATGCGTCCAGTTCCACGTCCTTCCCGCTCATTCCGTCGGCGATCACGCAGCGCACGAAGCCCTTGACGTATTCCTTCCCCTTGAAGCGGGAGACGTTATATTCAAACACGATCTTCTTTTCGAGATCGCTCCGCAAAACGGCAAGATCTTTGACGCCGTTGAAGTACACGAATTCCACGCCGCCGATATTCATGGAGAGGTGGGGCGAGAGCGGTTTGAGGGGGGCGGCGTCTACCCTGCCCGCCCGCACAAAGAAGAGCGGACGGCGGTTCCCCATGCCGCACGGTTCGAGGAGAAGAAGCTCTTTCGCGATCGTGCGGAACTCCTCCGTCCCCTCCCCCGCCACCGTGACGGAGGGAACGAAGTCCTCGCGGTCGTAGCGGGAGCCGATGTAGGCGTCGAGCGCCTCTTTGAGCGCGCCGAAGTTCTCCTCACGCACGTTGATGCCCGCCGCCTGCGCGTGGCCGCCGAATTCTTCGATAAGGCCGCTGCAATTTTTGAGCGCGTCGAAGATATTGATGTTCTCGATACTGCGCGCGCTCCCTTTGAGAAGTTCCCCGCGGCGCACGAAGAGGAGGGCGGGGCGGGAGAATTCTTCGGCGATGCGCGCCGCTACGATGCCGACAAACCCCGCGTGCCAATCGTCGCCCGCGAGCATGACGACGTTCTGATAAGGTCCCTCGGCGGCGATCTCGGAGGATACGCGCGCGTAAAGCTCGTCGCACAGCTTCTGCCGTTCGAGATTGTAGGCGTTGAGGCGGGCGGCAAGCTCGAAGATCTCCCCTTCGTCCTCGCTCGTAAAGAGTTTGAGGGCGGAGGCGGCGTCGCCCATTCTCCCCGCGGCGTTGATACGGGGCGCAACGGTGAAGGCGAGCGTGGTCGCGGTCACCTCCCCCGCCTTCCCGAGGAGCGCCGAAAAACAGGGACGGGGCGCGTTCGCAATGCGTTTCAGCCCCTCCGCGACGATATCGCGGTTCTCCCCGAGGAGGGGGACGCTGTCCGCCACGGTGGAGAGCGCCGCAAAGTCGGCGAGCGGGTAAGCCTTATTTCCGATGAGCGCCTGCGCAAGTTTGAACGCCACGCCCGCGCCGCACAGGTTATCGTAGGGGTAATCGTCCTTCAACTTCGGATTGATCACGATGCAGTCGGGAAGCTCGGGGGGCAGCTCGTGGTGATCGGTGACGATGACGTACGCCCCCTGCTCCTTGATATATTCGACCTCATGCTTGCACGAAATACCGCAATCTACCGTGACGATGAGATCGGGAAGAAATTCATCGAAAATGCGGTCGATCGCGCCCTCCGTAAGCCCGTAGCCGTCCGACCGCTCGGGGACGAAGAGATACGGCTCGATGCCGAAGGCGACGAGCGCGCGGGAGAGCACGGCGCATGCGCCGATCCCGTCCGCGTCGTAGTCCCCGAATACGGCGACCCGCCAGCCCTCGGCGCGCGCGGTTTGGAGAAGATCCACCGCCTCCCGCATGCCCTTCATCAAAAAGGGCGAGAGATAATTCCGCTCGGAGGGCGAAAGAAAGGCGCGCATCTTCTCTTCGGTATCTACGCCGCGCGCGTAAAGGATCCCCGCCGTCGTCTCGGTCAGCCCGAGGGCGCGGGAGAGCGCCTTTACGGTATGAAGTTGTTCGGGAGAAAATGTAAATTCTCGAACAAGTTTCTTCATCTCTTACCTATCAAAAACGGCGGGACTTCGCCCGCCGCTCTCTATTCGCTGAATAAGGGGTCACTCCGAAAGCTCCGCCTTCTTCTTTTTCCCGACGTATCCGCCCTTCTTCGCGGCGCGGCGATCATCGAACGCCTTGCGGACGGGGGTATAGACGGCGGGGCCGATGAACAGCGCCGAGTACGCGGGCACCGCGGCAGCGAGCAGAGCAGGCAGCACCAGCGCGCGCGTTCCGCTTGCCGCGACGATCCCGAACACGGCGATCACCGCCGCAACGACGCCCGCGACGATCAGGACATACTTCCACGAAGAATTCACCGTTTCGTTTGCGATCTCCGTGCCCGTCTTGCCCGCAAATTCGGCGCTCTTGATGTTGGTGCGGATCCGCACGCTCAAAACCGCCCAAACCGCTACGGAGACAAAGGCTGCGATCGCGGCATAGAGAAGGGGCGCGAAGGAATACACGGGGATCCGCGTGATCGCGAAGAATGCGAGGGTGAACAGCGCGTCGTGCGCGCAGCAGACAAGCCCCGCAACGCCGCAGCTCACGCCGAAACGGATCGTGAGATATCCGAGCGCAACGATCGCACCGACGGCGAGCGCGATCGCGCCGCGCCAAGCCGCCTTGTTGAAAGAGACGCTCTCCGTCTGATACCATGTGACGGAGACTTCTTCGCTCGTACGGTGGAACACTTCGGGAGAAGTAGGAGCCGCGGCATAGCTTACGATCGCCTCTTTGAGGGTGGCGAGCTGCTCGTCGGAAGCCCCGTTGAGCGTGTAGCTCACGATCGTATCGTAGCTGTCGCCGATGTTGCTGCCGTCGCTGTCGAACACCTTGCCCGTGGCGACTTCCTTGCTGTAAGAAAGCCCCGCGGCTTTGATGAGCGCCTCGCACTGTGTTTCCAGCACTTCGCCGGCGGGCGTGTTCGTCTCATCGACGTTCTCGCTCGCGACGTTGACGCTGTATGTCACTTCGAGCACCTTGCTCCCCGAAAGATCCTGCGCGGTATTGAACCCGAGCAGAGCGTAGAGCACGATCCCGGCGACGATCACGACTGCGGAGACCGCAATGAGAAGCGCGAGCAATTTTTTGGATCTCAACTTACTCATCGTCCGTATCCTCCCCTCTCTTGAAGTTGCAGAACGCTCCCTTGTTCTTGGCGAGCGACATCATCGCCGCCCAGTTCAGCCGCCCGACGGCGAGCGAAATAAGCCCGGAGAGCACGGCGCCGAGGCCGAGCGTGAACGCGAACACGGAGAGCTGCGTTATGGAAATAAAGTAGGTGACAAAGGCGAGCAGAGCGACGATGACATGCACGTCGAACACGCCCCAGAAGTGCTTCTTATAGCTCGCCTTGACGGACGAGGCGATCGTCTTGCCCAGCGCGAATTCCTTCCGCGCGCTCTCGAATACCGCGATGTTGGAGAAGGAGAGCAGCGCCGCGCCGAAGAGAACGGCGAGGAAGGTCTCGATCCCGATGTGCAGGAAGGGAATGCCCCAGATGAGCACGATCATGGGAAGGAGATAGATGAGGAAGGAGTAGAGCTGAACGAATCCGAGCAGATGATAGCGCACAAAGAAGAACGCGAGCATGGCAAGGGCGATTACGCCGAAGGCAACATAGCAGAGCGTGAGCGCAAGTCCGCCGAAGAGCGCTTCGTGGCGCGCGCCCGAATACGCCGTGAAGGAAAGATCGGTGGGCGTGCTATTGACCGCCGTGTCGATCGCAAGCGCGATCGCATGCGCCGAATCCGAGGTATAGCTCCCGCTGATGGGAAGCGACTTCTCGGTAATCGTCTCGTTGATGGTCAGAGGAATGAGCACCGTATCGCCGATCTTGAAATAGATCGTGACGGAGGAATTCGCGGCGTCTGAAGTCCAGCTTTGCAGCATGTCCCTTCCCTTCGAGGTGAAGCGGATGACGACGTAACTTGTCCCGCCGCGGACCATAGAGTAGGCGCCGTCCACATAGTCGTTGATCGTCTCGAACTCTCCGTTCTCCTTTCTCGAATAGGAGAGCGGCGTCGCGCTGTCGGCGCTTGAACCGTAGCTCAACGTGAATTCACCCATCGTGCCGACCGCGCGGAACACGGAAAACTGCGTTGTCCTGTTGCCGAGATCGGGCAAAAAGACGCGCACGCTGTAATCGTTTACGATATCGAGCGCGGCATTTTCGAGGTTCAGTTCGCGGACGCGCGTCCGGAATTGGCAGACAGCCGCGTCGAAAGCGGCGAGAAAGTCCTCGCCCGGTTTGCCGTCTTCCCCGAGAAGCTCCTTCTCGATGCACAGTTCGCCGAACGTTTGATACTTCTCCGCGTATTTCGTCTGCTCGTCGCCCGTCTTGCTTTCGAGGTTGTCCTCATAGTCCGAAAGCGGGATCACGCCTTCGGGATAGAACACGAAAGAATAGCCGCCGCCGATATAATCGTCGCCGCCGTCCGTGGTATAACCGTCTGCAAATCCGTTGCCGAGCAGCGCGTCCTTCCCCGACATGCTCGGGAATGGATTGAAGCCCTTTACGCCGCCGTAGAAAAACGGCAGGAAACACATCAAGCAAAGTCCGAGTATCAGAACGGTGATCAGCACAAGATATGCCGCCGATTTTTTCTTACCCATTAGCCTCCTCCTGTATCGTGAACGGGTATTCCCGCTTTGAAAAGCTGTTCCTATCGGAAAAACTCACTCTTAACATTATAATATAGAACCGCGCGCACGTCAAGCTGAAATGCGCCGCTTCTTTAATTTTCTTGATTTTTTTCTTGTTTTTCCCGCTCCGCCGCTTCCGTTTCGCGCGCTTTCCGCGCCGCCAGCACGTGCATTGCGCACTCGATGCGCTTCTTCATCATCGCGCACGTCATGGGGTACGGCTCGTCGATATCGCCGCAGTAATGGTAGTTGTTGGCGCTGCAACCGCCCGAGCAGATGAACTTTGCGAAGCAATCCTTGCATTTTTTTCGCGTGAAGAGACAGCTCGAAGCGAACTTCTCGCGCAGCGCGCCGTCCAACTTCCCCTCGAACACGCTGCCCATGCGGAATTCCCTGTCCCCCGCAAATTGGTGGCAGGGATAGATGTCGCCGTTCGGCACCACCGAAAAATATTCGTTGCCCGCGCCGCACGCCGAGACCCGCTTGCTGAGGCAAGGCCCGCCTTCGAGATCGATGTGGAAGTGGAAGAATAAAAATCCCTTCCCCTCCGCCTCGCGCTTTATGTATTCGTCGCAGAGATTCTCGTACTCCTTTTCGATGATAGGAAGATGTTCTTCCTTGATGGCGAGATCGGGGATATCCGTGACGACGGGTTCGAGCGAGATGCTGTCGAACCCGCTGTCCGCCAGAAAGAGCACGTCTTTGGCAAAATCGAGATTCTTCGCCGTGAACGTGCCGCGGACATAGTAGTGCTTGTCCCCCCGCGCCCGCACGAATTTTTTGATCTTTTCGACGACGGCGTCGTAGCTGCCCTTCCCGTTCACCGTCTTTCGCACGGCGTCGTGGACTTCCTTCCTGCCGTCGAGAGAGAGCACGACGTTTTCCATCTCTTCGTTGAAAAACGCGATCGTCTCGTCGTCGAGGAGCAGCCCGTTGGTCGTCGTCGTGAATAAAAACCGCTTGCCGAGCTTGGCGGCCTCTTCCTTTGCGTAGTATACCGTCCGCTTCACGACGTCGAGATTCATGAGCGGCTCGCCGCCGAAGAAGTCCACTTCGAGAACGCGGCGCGCCCCGCTGTTGGCGAGGAGGAAGTCGATCGCCGCCTTCGCCGTCTCGAAGGACATCACCTCGCGGACGGAATGGTATGCGCCCTCGTCGGCAAAGCAATAGCGGCAGCGCAGGTTGCAGTCGTGGCTGACGTGCAGGCAAAGCGCCTTGATCTCATGCGATTTGATGGGGCGCGCCTCCGTTTCGGGAGCATCTAAAAGCCCCTGCGCTTTGAGGTCTGCGATCTCGGCGAGTTCTTCGTCCGAGAGCGGAACGGGTTCGCCCGAGAAGTAGCGCGCGGTGCGTTCGTCGCATTCGTGCAAGCTCCCGCTGCCCGTGTCGTAGAGATAATATTGACCGTGATAGGAAAATGTATGTACCATATTTTTTTCGGATACGTTAAAAGAGCGACGGGAAACCGTCGCTCATCGGAAGCGCGCTCAGTTACTTTCTCTCGATCTTCTGTTCGCGGGTCACGCGCTCGCAGGACTGATTCCCCACGGTGCAGCTCGTCTTGCAGGCGGATTGGCAGGTGCTCCTGCACTCGCCGCAGCCCGTAACTTTCTTTTCGGCAGGTTTTGCTATCGTCTTGATCATGGCAGTTCTCCTTTTTTCTCTATTATATACCTTGCGGCGGCGAATTGCAAGCGTTTTATTCTTCTTTGCGCAATTTTACGCCGAAGATCGCGCCAAGCCCGCCGAGCGCCGCGCAAAACAGCAGTTCGAGGGGGAAGAACGCCGTCACATGGAACCCGCCGATCGCGCCGAAGAGGAGCATGGCGAGAACGCACGCGAGCGCGCCCGCCGCCAATCCCTTGAAGAGCGCGCGCCCCTTCCGCACGAAGATGAGGGGGAACGCGAAGGCGCCCGCCCCTTTGATCGCCCAATTCACGGCGACAATGGCCGTCTGCGAGGGGGCATACGCCTTTACGATGACGGCGAACAGCGCCGCCGCCAAAAGATAGAATACCGCCGCGAATGCGGCTGCAAGCGCCACTTGGGTCGCCGCCCGTTTCCAACCTTCTTCCATAAAAAACCTCCGCATGCGTTAACGTATGCGGAGCGTTTCTTGTTTATTCCTTGTCTTCCTCTTCGGGCGCAGGCTCTGCCGCCGTCTCGTCTTCTTCGGGTGCAGGCTCCGTCTCGCTCTCGGGAGCTGCCACTTCCTCGGGGAACACAGGCTCCTCTGCGGGAGCTTCCGCGGGCGCGTCCGAGGGCGCTTCGGGAGCTGCGGGAGCTGTATCGGCAGCCGTCCCCGCCTTTGCCGCGCGCTTTGCCGCCTCCGCCTGTTCGCGGGCGATCTGCGTCGGCCCCTTCGCGTCCGTCTGATAGATGGATTCCTTATCGAGCTTGAAATAGGATTTCCCCGAAGTTTCGCTGCCCGTTTCGATGATCACGGTGTTGTCGTCGCACACTTCGACGACGATCCCGCAGATACCGCCCGTGGACTTCACCTTGTTGCCGGGACGGATCGCCTGGATCTGTTCGACATACTCCTGCTGGCGGGACTTGTTCTTCCGCCCCGAGAAGATAAACCATACGATGAGAAGGACAACGATCACGCCGAGGAGAATATACATTCCGTACTGCGAGAAGAAGTTTCCGCTCGACTCCTTCTTATAGGTCTTGCCGCCGACCGTCAAGGTGCCGTCCTTCAAAGTCCCGCTCGCAACTTCGGCGTCGTCGCTCCTGAAAGAGATCTTGCCGTCTGCTTCGGTATAAACGTAGGTTCCGCTCTCCTCGCCGTGCGACCATGCATCGTTTTCTTTCAGCTCATAGATGTCGGTGGACGTCGAGGGGTTGACGTACTTGCCCGTAACGGAATTCCCGCCGCCGCAGCCCGCCAGCGAGAAGAGGCACACGAGAAGCGCAAGAAGCGTCAAGAGTACGGGGAGAAATTTTCTTTTCATTCTTTTCATAGATTCTTTATTCCTTGTTCCTTTTCTAAAAGGTTTTTCTCAAACATCATACAAACTTTTTGCGCTTTTGGCAAGCGTTTTCCGGGGGAATTTCCCATTTCACCTGTTTTTCATGTGCGAAATTTGGTGTTTCAGGGCGTATTTTCTCCCTGCTTTTCGTAAAACGCGCTCACGTAATCCTTCAAATACCCGCCGAGAATGCTCTCGCGGAGACCGTGCATGAGGCGGTGCAGATAGGCGATATTGTGCAGAGAAAGCAGCATCCCGCCCATCATTTCCCCCACGTTCAAAACGTGGCGAAGGTAGGCTTTCGTGTAGTTTCGGCAGGTATAGCAGTCGCATTCGGGGTCGAGGGGGGAGAAATCTTCCTTATATTTCCCGTTCCGCACCACGATCTTGCCGCGCGAGGTGAGCGCCGTCCCGTTGCGGGCGACGCGGGTCGCAAGCACGCAGTCGAACATATCCACGCCGCGCAGGACGCCCTCGACGAGGCAGTCGGGAGAACCGACGCCCATGAGATACCGCGGGACGTCTTCGGGCAGGCGGGGGCGGAGGAAATCGAGGAAGCGATACATGAGCGGCTTCGGCTCCCCCACCGAAAGCCCGCCGATGGCGATGCCGTGCTTCACATAGGGAAGACAGCGCGCAAGGCTCTCCTCGCGAAGATCCTCATAGAAGTTCCCCTGCACGATGGGAAAGAGCGCCTGATGGGGTCTATCGTGGACATGGTAGCACCGTTCAAGCCAACGCCCCGTCCGCTCCATCGCGATCTTCGCCTGTTCGTGCGAATAGCCGTACTCCGTGCACTGGTCGAACGCCATGATGATATCCGCGCCCAAATTGTGCTCGATCTCCATTGCCTTTTCGGGTGTAAAGGTGTGGTAGCTCCCGTCTACATGGGAGGAGAACGTTACCCCTTCTTCCGTAATTTTGTTGAGCTTCGCGAGCGAGAAAACCTGAAATCCGCCGCTGTCCGTGAGAATGGGGCGATCCCAATTCATAAACTTATGAAGGCCGCCCGCACGGGCGATGAGTTCGTCGCCGGGGCGCATGTAGAGATGATAGGTGTTGGCAAGAATGATCTGCGAGCCGATCTCTTTGAGGTCGCGCGGGAGCATGCCCTTGACGGTCGCCTGCGTGCCGACGGGCATATAGACGGGCGTCTCGATATCGCCGTGCGGCGTGTGGAAAATGCCCGCGCGCGCCCCCGTCTCGGGATCAGTTTTCAGCAGTTCAAAAGAAAAATATTCGTTGTTCATAATGTTCCTCCTGCGCCATACCGCCCGAAACATGTGTCATACCGAGCCAATGGCGAGCGTATTCCCGCATATGAAGGGCGCTCTCATCGCCACGCCTTGCGGAGAATGCCTCTTTTTAGAAGCAAGCAGGTTGAGGAGCGCGCGTAAGCGACGAAGGGAGCCACCCTTACAGAGAAGGAAGGTCGCTTGTTTTTAGAAACGAGCAAGACAAGGAAAGCGAGCGTTGACAAGGGGAGCGTACAAAGGTACGCGACCCGCCGTCAAGCGCGACGAAACAAGTCGTCCTCACGGAGAATGCCTCTTTTTAGAAGCAAGCAGGTCGAGGAGCGCGCGGCTTTCCCGACGGGAGTTTACTATGAGGTAAATGACCGAGGGAAAACGCAAGCGCGACGAAGAGATGCGCCGCTTATAAGAAGAGGCACGCATCGCCGAAGGAGAAAAAGCGATACCTCTCCCTTACCGCCACCTCATAGACGTGCAGGATCTCTTCCCGCGAGCAAAGCGAGGAGACGAGCATGAGGAGCGTGCTCTCGGGAAGATGAAAGTTCGTGATGAGCGCGTCGCAGCACTTGAAGCGATAGGGCGGGTAGATGAAGATGGAAGTTTCCCCCCTCGCGGCGCGAACAGTGCCATCCATGTCCGCGACCGTTTCGAGCGTGCGGACGGACGTGGTGCCCACGCAGATCACCCTTCCCCCGTTTCGGCGGGCGCGGTTGATCTTTTCCGCCGCCTCCTCGCTCACCTCGTAGAACTCGGAGTGCATGACGTGCGTCTCCACGTCTTCCACCTTGACGGGACGGAAGGTGCCCAGCCCGACGTGAAGAAGGACTTCCGCGATCTCCACGCCCGCCGCCTTGATCTTGGAAAGGAGTTCGGGCGTAAAGTGCAGCCCCGCCGTAGGCGCCGCCGAAGAGCCGTTCTCCCGCGCATACACCGTCTGGTACCGCTCGGGGTCGGAGAGTTTTTCGTGAATGTAGGGGGGGAGAGGAACGGTGCCCACGCGGGAGAGCACATCTTCAAACGCCCCCTCGTAGAAGAAGCGGATCCCCCGCTCCCCCGTCGGCGTGATATCGACGATCTCCAAAGACAGCTCGCCGTTCACCGTGAGACGGACGCCCGTCTTGCATTTCTTCCCGGGCTTTACGAGCGCCTCCCATTCGTTCAGCGACCGCCGTTTGAGAAGGAGCACTTCCACCTTCCCGCCGCTCTCGGTGAAGGCATAAAGGCGGGCGGGCAACACGCGCGTGCGGTTGACGACCAAGACGTCCCCGGGGCGGAAATATTCGGCGATATCCCGAAAGATCCTGTGCTCAATCTCTTTTGTATCCCTGTGATAGACCAAAAGCCGCGAAGAATCTCGCGGCTCCGCAGGAGTTTGGGCGATCAGCTCCTCGGGAAGATCGTAGTAAAAATCGGAAGTTTTCATGTCAGTCGTTATCGAAAACGCTCATCTGCTTGCGCACCGATTCGGGCATTTTCACGCCCATGTGTTCATAGCCCCCTTTGAGGCACACCCTGCCGCGCGGCGTGCGCGCAATGAAACCGAGTTGCAGAAGATAGGGTTCGTAGATATCCTCGATGGTGCCCACGTCCTCCCCCGTCGTCGCAGCAAGCGTATCCAGCCCCGCAGGTCCGCCGTTGAACTTCTCGATGAGCGCCCTCAAAAGATTCCTATCCGTCTCGTCGAGGCCGAGTTCGTCGATCTCCATGCGGGCGAGGGCGCCGCGGGCGTCCTCTTTGGTGATCTTCGCGCTTCCGCGCACCGCGGAGAAGTCGCGTACGCGTTTGAGAAGGCGGTTGGCAATACGCGGCGTGCCGCGGGAACGCCTTGCGATCTCATAGCTCCCGTCGCCCTCGAAGGCGATCCCCAACGTCTTTGCGGAACGCTCGACGATGCGTTGAAGCTCAGACGGGGTATACATGTCGAGGCGGCACATGATGCCGAAGCGGTCTCTGAGGGGCGAGGAGAGCATGCCCGCGCGCGTCGTTGCGCCGATCAGCGTGAACCGCTTCAAGGAAAAACGGATATTGCGGGCGGAGGGGCCTTTTCCGACGATGATATCCAGCGCGTAGTCCTCCATCGCGGAATAGAGGATCTCCTCCACGGCGTGGTTGAGGCGGTGGATCTCGTCGATAAACAGGATATCTCCCTCGTTGAGATTGGTCAGAATGGCGGCAAGATCGCCCGATCGCTCGATGGCGGGGCCGGAAGTCACCTTGATCTGCGTGCCCATCGTATTCGCGATGATGTGGGCGAGCGTCGTCTTGCCCAGCCCGGGCGGGCCGTATAAAAGAACATGGTCGAGCGCCTCGCCGCGGTTCTTTGCGGCGGCCATATAGACGGCAAGATTCTCCTTGATCTTGTCCTGCCCGATATACTCCTCCATCGTCTTGGGACGAAGGATATTTTCCTCGATGTCGTATTCGCTCTTTGCGCTCGAAATCAGCCGTTCGCCCCCGAAATCGTCGTCAAACATGTTCACCCCTTCCTTTTTGCGCGCGTGTTACATGCCGCGCAGCGCGGCGGAGAGGATCTCCTCCACCGTCTTTGCGCCCGCGGCCTTTGCCCTTGCGACAGCCTGCGTACTCTCCTGCTTCGTGAATCCCAAGCCCATGAGCGCAGAGACTGCGTCGTCGTCCTCGGACATGGTAGGCACGGAAACTCTCCCACCCACCGTTTCGCTTCCCAAAAGCTCGTCCGCGGAGATCTTGCCGTGAAGTTCCAAAATAATGCGCTCCGCCGTCTTTTTGCCGACGCCCTTCACGGCGGAGAGCCTTCTGGAATCGGCGGTCGCGATCGCCTCGGAGACCTCGAAGTAGCGCATGGAGGAGAGGATCGCGATCGCCAGCTTCGCCCCCACGCCCTGCACCGAGGTAAGGCGCAGAAAGAGCGTCTTTTCCTGCGGATCGGCAAAGCCGAAGAGGGTAATGCCGTCCTCCTTCACCTGCAAATAGGTATAGACCTCGCCTTCCTCGCCCGCTCTCACGCCCGAAAGACGCGAAAACGCCGCGCCCGAACACACGATCTCATACCCCACGCCGCCCACTTCCATCAGAATGTAGTCGGGGGAGATACATTTTACTTTTCCTTTCAGATAACCGATCATATGAAGCCTTTTTGTTTCGTAAATTTTGTTTTGCTTTTTGGGGCACCGCGTCATTCCGAAACCCCAACGGGGTTGAGTGAATCCCCTTATACGTAGTCCATTCTTCGCAAAACAAAACTTTACGAGGGGTTAGTATTGTACATCTCTAAGCCGTATCGCCCGCTGGACTTTTCTGTTCTCAAAGTCATTAAGGCAACAGGGCTTGCCAAATTGGGTCGCGCACGGCGGAAGTGAATTCCGCCTAACGCAAGGAATTGAGTTCACAAATTTTGTTTTGCTTGAGGGAAATGCGTCATTCCGCCCCCACGCAGTGGGGGAGTGAATCCCCTGATACGAAGTCCGCACCTCGCAAAACAAAATTTACTACGGTTCGTTCTCCACATCTCATTTTAGCACGCAGGCGGCGTTTGCCGAGCGTTCTTCCCTATTTCACGCCGAAAAGCCCCGCGAATCTGTTCGTAAACGCATGGCAGAGGGCGACGGCGAGGGCGTCGGCGGCGTCGTCGGGGCGGGGAATGGACTTTAAGCGCAGGTGCGAGGCGACGCACCGCTGCATCTGCCCCTTATCTGCGCCGCCCCATCCCGTGAGCGCCTGCTTGATCTGGTTGGGCGTGTATTCAAAGATCTTCCCGCACCGCTTGTTGCAGGTGAGGAGGATCACGCCGCGCGCATGGGCGACGGCAATGCCCGTTGTCACGTTCTTGGAGAAGAACAGCTCCTCCATCGCCGCCTCTTCGGGCTGAAAGCGATCGAAGAGCGCGTTCACGCCCTCTTCAAGCATGCAGAGCCGCACGGCGAAATTTTCGCTCGCGGGCGTCTTGACGACGCCGAAATCCACGGGGGAACAATTCCCCCGTGCGTCTTTCTCGATGACGCCGTACCCCATCGTGCCGTAGCCGGGGTCAAGCCCTAAAATTATCATACGTTCATTTTACCAAAAAACAGGGCGCGTTGTCAAGAAATTCGGTGTGCAAAAACAGGGTCCCGTTCAGACCCTGTTTCGTCGGTTTCAAACTTATTTTTGCGCGGAGATGATCTCCCTGTAATACTGCTCCGCGCGCTCGACGACGCCGCCCCATGTGACATAGAGGTCGCGGAAGGCGCGCCTTCCCATCTCTTCCAGCTCCTCCCGATCGGAGATCGCCCGCATGACGCCGTCTGCGAACCCCTCTTTATCGCACGGGAGTATGTAGCCGTTTACGCCGTCGGTGACGGTGCACGACGTCGTGCTGCCTTCGGCAAACGCCGTGGGCGTACGGCGGGATGCCGCCTCCACCTGTACGAGGCTGTTGGTATCGTACAGGCTCGGGAACAAAAAGAGATCGGCGGCGGCGTACAGCTCTTCGAGAACGGAGATATCCGAGACATGCCCCATGAAAACCGTCTCCTCGCTCACGTTCTCCTCTTTGAGCTTCTTCTGCAATTTCGCGTGATCGGGTCCCTCTCCCACGAAGATCATTTTGAACTTCAAGCCGCGCCGTTTGAGTTCTCCCAGCACTTCCGCAAGGAAGAGAATGTTTTTCTGCGCGACGAGCCGACCGACGAAGAGGAACAGCGGTTCGTCGCCCGCGCCCATCTTTTCGCGCGCAAGACGGCGCTCGCTTTCGTAGTCTTTGGAGGGTTCAAACACCGTCGCGTTGGGAAGATAGCGGATCTTGCCCTCGTAGCCGTAGCTCCGCGCGACGTCGCCCACGGCGGGCTGCATCGTCCACAGCTCGTCGCTGCCGCAAAACACCTTCATGATGAAGCGCATGAGGAAGCGCGTGAGAAGCCCGTCGCCCACATATTTCACGAAGTCCCGCCTGTATTGGGAGTGGAAGGTCGTCACCATCGGGATCTTGCGCTTCTTGTGCATGCGGAGCGCGATCCTCCCGAGGAAGAAGGGCGAATGGCAATGGATGAGGTCGATCCGAAGGGTGGAGAGCAGTTTCCGATAACAGCGCGCCGCGCCCGGGAGCACGATGTTGTAGCCGAGCGCTTTGGAATAGAGATTGGGAACGCCGATCACGGGGTAGCTCTTCATATAGACGCGCCCGCGGAAGGAAGGCGCGAGCACAACGACGTTGACGTTCTCTTTGAGATTTTTGCAATAATTATCCAAAACGTTCACGACACCGTCGAAAACGGGGAAGAAGGTATCGCAGACCATGAGCACCGTGGGTTTGCCGTTGGTGTTGTAGGTCTCGGCGATCTCCTTCAAGAACTTCTTGTATTCCTTCGATCTGCGTTTGGGGGTAGTGTCGTATAGATTTTCCATGTTCTGCCGCTCGCGTTTTTCGGTGCTATCATTTTACAACCGTAAAAGGCGATTGTCAAGTAAAAGTGGCAAAAAAACGGGCTTCCCCCCTTCCGAGCGCCTTTTCATTTGACAAAATCTTCTTTCTTCATACAAAAATTGCACCGTTCTTTCGGCAAAAATGAGAATACCATAGGGCAAAGAGGTCATTATGCAGCTTTCAACGCTTATCGGAAAACCCATTCTCTCCCCCGCGGGGCAGGCATACGGCTATGTCACCGAAGCCCGCCCCACCCGCGATTTTACGCAGATCGCCTGCCTCGTGTGCGCGGACGGCGACGAGGAAGAATTCTACCTGCCCGGCAAGGCGATCCTCTCGGCGGGCGATGGGGTGATCGCGGGAAAGAGCCGTCTCAACGCGCCCGCGGGCGTCCCCTCCCCCGTGGGAAAGACGGCTTACGCGCAGACGGGCGAGGCGCTCGGCGTCGTCTCCGATCTGCTCCTCGGCGAAGGGGAAGAGGGCGTCCTCGCCGTCTCCCGCGAAGGCGTGCGCATGACGGTCCCCGTCTCCCGCGCCCTCATCGCCGAACACGTCGTCGTCTATCCGAACGAGGCGGCGCGGCGCGCCGCCTCGCGCACCGCCGCGTCCAAACCTTCTGCCGAAAATCGGCGCACACCGAGAAAGAAGCCCGCCCATGCCGCGGCGGAGACGGCTTCCGCTGCACCCATGCCCGAGAAGGAGGCGCCGAAAATCGCGCTTCTCAACCATACCAACCTGTTGGGAAGGCGCGTGAAGCGCAGCCTCTTCGATAGCTTCGGCAACCCCGTCGCGCTGGCGGGGGAACGCGTAACGCCCTCGATTCTCTCCCTTGCGAGAAGAAAAAACCTGCTCGTAAAACTCACCGTCAACACGCTCACGGAGTGACGGGAAGATTTTTTCTCGGCGAAAATCGGAAAAAGGACAAAAAACGGGGAGGCAGTGCCTCCCCGAACTTTTCGTGCAATTCGCTTATTTTGTGCCGTAGAGACGGTCGCCCGCGTCGCCCAGCCCGGGCAAAATGTACCCGTGCTCGTTGAGGCAGCGATCCACCGTGGAGATATAGACTGGCACGTCGGGGTGCGCCGCGGCGACGGCTTCCATCCCCTCGGGCGCGGCGATGATCGCCATGAACTTGATGCGTTTCACCCCGCGCGATTTGAGCGCGCGCAACGCGTCGCAGGCGGAGCCTCCCGTCGCAAGCATGGGGTCCACGAGGAATACCATTTTGTCCTCTATCCCCTCGGGCAGTTTGCAATAATATTCCCGCGGTTCCAGCGTCGTCTCGTCGCGGTACATGCCGATATGCCCCACGCGCGCCGTGGGAAACACCTTGTGAACGCCGTTGACCATGCCCAAGCCCGCGCGGAGAATGGGGACGATCGCGATGCTCTCCTCGGGAATGCGGTATTGCACCGTCTTTTCGAGGGGGGTCTCGACCTCGATGGGAAGCAGTTCCACATCGCGCATGCTCTCGTAGGTCATGATCGTCGTGATCTCCTCGATGAGTTCGCGGAATTCCTTCATCCCCGTGTTTTTATCACGAAGAATGGAGACCTTGTGCTTGATGAGGGGGTGATCGAAGATAAAGATATTCTTATACTTTTGCATGGGATTCCTCCGCCGTGCCTTATCCTCTCTATCATAGCACGTTGCCGCCGAAAAAGCAAGGGAACGCGCAGAAAAAGCATACGAAAAAGGATGGCGCCGCAGCGCCACCCTCTTTTTTCATGAAATTGCCCTTTTTACGATCAGTCCTTCAAGAAGTTCAGGGGAGCGGTCGCAGCGATCGCGCCGATGGCAAGAAGGAAGGGACCTGCGGCGATCTTATACAAACTCACGCCCTCGCCAAACAAACTGTTCAGCTGACCGACGAGAACGATCGCGAACACAACAGTGAGGACCGCGCAGACCGCGACGAGCGTCGAGAGGACGATCTTGACGATCTTGGGGAGCTTGACGATGCCGACTGCGCTCAGAACGACCAACAGGCAGGAGACGAACGCCAAAATGAAGCTGATAGTGCCGAATGCAGGGACGAGTTCGCCGGGAATGCTGGTGCCGGTGTTTTTGAGATCAAAAAGGCCGATACCCATGCTCAATCCGGATGCGCCCGCAGAGATCGCGTCGATCGCAAGTCCGACGATCGCGAGAACGAATCCTACGCCCGCTACTGCGGAGAGGATGATGCCCAGAGTAGAGGGCTTGTGTGCTTTTGCCATGTTTCATATCCTCCTAAAATGGATTTTATGAAACTATTATACCCCCCCCCTATTTGAAATGTCAACACTTTGCGACAAAATAATGAAAATTTTTTCATCTTTCGCCCTGCTATGGCGCGGAATGGGCGAGAAAAACGCCCGAAGAATCGCCCAAAATCATCGCTTAAATGATGTCGTGGGCGACAGGGTCGTAGAAGAGCGGCTCGATATCGTTCTCCTCCGCAAAGGCGAGCAGCCACATCAGCTTGCACGCCGTCGCTTCCAGCGTCATGCTGCGCGCCTCCAACACGCGCCCAAGCCCTTTGAGCTTTTGCCCCACCTCATACCGATCTAACGCGCTGCCCTCCCGTTCCACCTGCGTGGTAAAGACCGCCGTCCTCCCCATTTGCAAAAAGGCGGCAAGCCGCTCTTCCCAACCGCCGTATGCGGGCAGTCCGCCCGTTCCGAACGATTCTATCACGAGCGCGGTGCAGTGGGCGTCGAGATAATCGAAGATATCCGATTGCAGCCCCGGGATGAGTTTCAGCACGAACACGCCGTCGTCGAGCGCGCGGAAGAACCGAGGCCTGCCCTTCGGCTTCTCTTCGCGAATGTAATAGAAGGGCTTCCCGTCGCGCAAGATCGCGATATCGGGGAAGTCGATGCTCGTAAAGGCGTTATAACTGCGCGTTCTCGTCTTTTTTGCGCGCGTGCCGAGGATCACATTCCCGTCGAACACGACGTGCACGCCGAAGGCGCCGTCGTCCGCACAGTAGGAGAAGGCGTCGGCAAGATTCTTGCGCGCGTCGGTATCGCGCAGATATACGGATTTTTGCGACCCCGTGAGCACAATGGGCTTGGGAGAGGACTGAATGAGATACGAGAGCGCGGCGGCAGTATACGCCATCGTATCGGTGCCGTGCGTGACGACGAACCCATCGAATTCGTCGTAGCGCTCTTCGATGATGCGCGCGATTTCCAGCCAATGCTTGGGGGAGACGTTGGTGCTATCGAGGTTGAAGGGCTGGACTTCGCCGACCCGCGCGACCTCGGCGATCTCGGGCACATAGGAAAGAAGCTCGGAGGGCGTGATCGAAGGGGCAAGCCCCCCTTTCGTCGGTTTAGAAGCGATCGTGCCGCCCGTGGCAATGAGTAAAATATTTTTCATACTTGATCCCTTCGCGGAGATTCCGCGCATTTTATTCGCCCTACGTTCTCTATTATACCGCCGCTTTTGCGATCCGTCAATGGGAACGGGTGAAATTCCCCCCTCCGCCCACGCTGCGCGCTGCCCCCTTTGAAGGGGGTAGGGCTTCCCCCGTCGAAGGGGGAAGCTGTCACCGCAGGTGACTGATGGGGGTTAGGCTGTCCCTGAAAGGGAAAGTACCCGCGTAGCGGGGGAAAGGGTTATAACCCCTCTGTCACTTCGTGACATCTCCCCTTTCAGGAGCGACAAGTGTTTGCCCCCACCCGTCTCGCTGCGCTCGCCACCCTCCCCCTTGAAAGGGGTAGGGCTTCCCCCGTCTACGGGGGAAGCTGTCACCGCAGGTGACTGATGAGGGTTAGGCTGTCCCTGAAAGGGAAAGTACCCGCGTAGCGGGGGAAAGGGTTATAACCCCTCTGTCACTTCGTGACATCTCCCCTTTCAGGGGCGACAAGTGTTTACCCCCACCTGTCACGGCGGAGCCGTGACACCCGCCCCCGTAAACGGGGGCAGGTCATTTTGCCCGTGCGGGGACAAAAAAATTACGGGCGAGCGCCCGTAATTTTTTTGTTGTGTTGGGTGCGCGCGGAGCGCGCCGCCGCTCTTTCGGTCAGTTCTTCGTCATGGTAGCAGAAGTACCATACATACTGTTGGTATAAAGGGTATAGGTGCCGTCAGCGGCATACTCCAAAAAGCATGTTCCATACGCCGTCGTTGTAAAGAAGATGGCGGGCGTTCCCATGAAATTGCTTTCCGAAACATCTGTCGCCGTCTCACCATTGAGCTTCACGGAGAATGCGTCGACAACGAGCGTGAATTCCGTTTCATCGTCTCCGGTTCCCGTGAAGTTGCCGATGAATTCGTCAGAAGTGATCACGGGCTTCTCGCTCGGCGTAGCGTCTATCAAGACATTAACGCCGTCTGCCGACGGGAACTTGATTTGGAAATACGGACCGTAGTCGGGGTAATCCGGCGTTCCGTAGAACTTATACTCCACTTCGTTCACCGTGAACACAATGCCGGGAAGATCATCTTCGCAAAATTCCTGATAGGTAAAATCCGTCACGTCCGTCTTGTCCCCATTGAGGGTGAAGTGAATGACATCTTCCTCAACGTCGAGGATAATATCGTAAGTTAATTTCGACGCCGTGAAATATCCTTGCAGATCGGCGGGGATCGTTTCGGGTTCAGCGACGACCTTCGTGAAGGTGTACGTGCTGTCACCTACGTCCACATACTCCGCGATATAGCAATCGGTGAAGAAGAAGAAGGAGTCGATCATATAGTCGTCGATAATCATCAATACCATGTAGGTTGTCATTCCCTCGTCAGTCTGATCAAACGTGAGAAGCACAAGCACCTCATGGCCATCCCAGGTCGCGGTGCCGTCGGCAGCGAGGACAAGGGTACCCGCATCGACCTCATCTTCCGTGACATCCGTGACAGTCCAGTCCCCGACATACGCTTCGTCGAGCGATTCGACGCCTACGACATCCTCGGTCACATAAGCATACGGTGTACCAGGGGTCCCTTCTATTACAGGGGTAACAGACAGAACGCCGATAGCATACTCGGAAGCAGCGACTATATACGTCGTATCGCCGCCCATCGTTGTGTATCCGTCTTCCGCGGTGCCATAGAAGGAAGTGAACACTTCATCGCCGACGGTCAGCTTGTTTGTCTCGACCTTCAACGTCTTGCCCGTGAGGGTATGATAGTCCCCGAGATACGAATCATCGAATTCTGCGGGCAGAACAAACACGTAATGACTATCGATGGAGAAATTGTCGAGATGAAGCTCCGCCACACTATGACAGCTGAAACTGTACGTATCGCCGTCCACGTCGATCTGCCCGTCGATAGAAATGCCATAATCATTGCTGTAATCTTCGATGGAGAGAATGGTAACCACATGGCCGTCCCAAGAGACGGTGCCGTCTGCGGCAACCACAAAGTTCGCCTCGCCCGCCGTGGTGCAGGTATAGGTATTTCCGCGAAGCGCTTCGGGAAGAAGCGTGGAACCGACGGGATCGACGTCACCGCCCTGCGTGAAGTTATAGGTGTCGCCAAAGTACACATCGAACTTGATGAAGTCCTCTCCAAGCTCCACAGTGCACCAATACTCGCCCCAGATCGCCGTGCCGTATCCCTCTTCCAACGTGAGGAGCATGAACTGATCGTCGCCGATGGTGACGCCGCCCTGCGCGTCTACCGTGAGGGTGTAGGCATCATCGCCGTGCGTAGCCGTCCATGTACCGACGTAGTCCGCGGGCATGGAGACGGGCGTCTGAGGCCCTTCAAACCCTTCTTGAACAAAGAAGGCGGGAGTATAATTTGCCACATAGCAGATCGCATTGCCGTCGGTCATGAGCACGATGGAAGGCTCGGAGCCGTCTGCCAATGTGAGGTAGATCGTGTGCATCTCGCTGTCGTAGAAGATGGAGTCGGGAGTTTCGCCATCCACCGTGACGGAAGTTTCGCCGATGACGATCGTAGTCCCATCCATCGTGAGCGCATTCCACGTGCCGCGAAGTTCTTGGGGAATGGAGAGCGGGACTTCCGCCTCTTTGACGAAGTGGTGCACATTTTCGGAATTCATCACTTCGGTGAGCACGATGGTGTCGTCGTCGCCGAGCGTGAAATAGTAGTAGCCCGCGCCGGCGGCAAGCGTACCGCTCTTGCCGTCTTTGGAGACGGTGACAAATCTGACGGAGAGAGGGCCGTAGCTATTCCACGTGATCTCGCCGTATTCGTCGATGGAAAGACCGCCCATGGCGCCTTCCGACCACTCGGTTCCCCAATAGGATTCGTCGATGACGTAAAATTCGGGATTGTGTTCGTAACTCATGTAGTAGTAGACCGTGTGATACTCATTCGCCTCGTTTTCCACAACAACGATGAGAACATAGCCGTCGTCGGAAAGCGTGAGGGTGTAAGTAAGCTCCCACTCGGTATCGGGATCGGTATGGGTAAAGACGAAGCCGTCTTTCGCATTGCCCGTCACGTCCACTTTTTCGCCGTCAAGGGTGAGCTTGTTCGCGGTGATGTCGATCACGGGCACCTGCTCATCCTCGCCGAGATCGTCCCATTCGCCGAGGAAGGTCTCATCGAAGAGCGCGTCGGAAAGATCCTTCTCGAAGTAGTAGAACGCCTGCCCGACTATACCCTGGAATTCCATTTCATACAGCGTGAAGGAACCCGTTACAATGGAATCGTCGATGACCATTTCGAGCAGATAATAGCCGCCGTACGACTCTTCTGCGGAGAGAATGAGGATCTTGTGATCCCCCCATGTCGCGGTGCCGTCCGCCTTCAAGACGAGCGTGCCGGCGGAAGTTGCCTGCCCGAAGTCGTTGTGCGTCGTAACGTTCCAGTTTCCGACAAGCTCCTCGTTGAGCGTCTCGGGATGCGAAATCTCGCCCCTGAGATAGACATGATCCACGCCTTCTGCGTCGCTGACCTTCAAGATATAATCGCGGCCATACTCGACGTTAAGCTGATAGAACGTTCCGAGCGTGGTATAATTGTACCCATTGGTGATAAACTGCGTGAACTCCGTGCCGTTGATCGTGATCTTATCCGCTGCGATCACAATCGTCTTGCCGGTAAGGGAGGTGTAGGTTCCGAAGGGAATGGCCTCTGCGTCCACCCCTTCCGCAAGCGGATAGAGACTGTACTCCGTGCCGTAATCGTCGGAAACGGAGACGAAGGGGATGGCACTGTAATCATACAACTCGATCCAATATGTATTTCCGCCGTAGGCGAAGAAGTAATAGCTGTCCTCTTCATACGTCGTCACCGCCTCGCCGTTCCACTTGGCGGTGCCGTCCGCTGCAACTTCGAGCTTGCCTTCCTCATCGTACGTGTTCAGCCAGCCCTGCCACGTGCCTGCCAACTCTGTGGGAAGAGAAGCTTCCTCCGCCTCGATGACCGTTTTGGTAAAGACGGCGTCGTCCTCACCGTCCGTCGAAAGCGTGATGGAATCCGCCGTCGCCGTGAAGGTGTAGAGCGTGTGGCCGACGAGCGCAAGACCTGTGCCCGCCGTGGCGTCGAGGGAAAGAATGACGACCGTTTCGGGTTCGCCGCTGCGGTAAGTGACCGTGCCGCTGCCGTCTACGGTGAGAGCGCCGACTTCGTACAAATACTCACCTTCCCAAACCCACTTCGTGTTATAATAGGAAGCGCCGAGCTTGACGTCGGGAAGCTGCACGCCGTCTTTCACAAGATAGATGTGCTCAACATACGGCTCTTCGTCCGCACTTTCGGCGGGGACTTCTGCGACAACGTGAAGCACCAGCCCGTTCGCAACGAGCGACGCGTTGCAAGTCGCCGTGGTGTCTTCGCCATAATCCACATCGAACGTATAGCCGTCTGCCGTCTTCGTCACATCGATCGCCGTGCCGTTGATCGTCAGCCCGGTCGCGGTGACTTCCGCCGCATATCCTCCGCTATAAACGCCGTAAATTCTCCACGTTCCGATATAATCTGCCGTAAAGATCGGCGACGCTTTGAACGTCGCACCGATCGTCGTATCCGCCTCGATCTTGAACGTGTACGTTCCGTTTGCCGAAAGCGATGCGTCGCTATCTCCGCTCACCGTGAAGGTATCCACTTCGTAGCCGCTGTTCGGCGTTACGGTGACGGTGATAGATGTGCCCGATGCGTATTCCCCGTCGTCGGATGCGGGAGAAGCCGTGACCGTGCCGTTCGCACCTGCATTGAGCGTGAGCTTGTAGGAGGAATCTCCCCCGCAAGCCGCAAACGCCGCCGCAGCGCAGACAATGCACAGTACGCTGAACGCAACCATGAGCAACCGTTTGATTTTTTTCATTGCCTATCTCCTTGATAAATTTGTCTCACATTCACATAAAATGTTACGCAATCCCATTTATGCGCATATTGTGCAACATTTTATGAAAATATACAATTATTATAACATGCGCGCACATTCTATGTCAAGCATTTCTCTTGCCCTTTTTGAAAATCTGCTCAAAAAATTTGTAGTTTTTTGTTTTTTTCACCCCCACCCATCGCGGCGAAGCCGTGCCGCCCTCCCCCTCGGAATGACGCGGTAACCTCTTGGCGCCCCCTTTGAGGGGGAGCTGGCGCGCTGTCTTTGCGCGACGGAGGGGGTGTTATTCTTCATTGCGTACACCCCTTCCGTCATGCCGCACGCGGCATGACACCCTCTCACGCGGGTAGACCCCCGCGTTCGGTCAGCGTTTGCGCGGGCATATGCGCAAACGCCAAGAAAATTTTGCGCCAAAGATTATCAATCTTTGGCAGAAAAGCAAAATTTTCCCTTGCAGGGGCGACAAGGGTTCAACCCCTTCAAGGGGGGAAGCCTTGCGGACTGCGTATGGGGGGATTCGCTCGCTTCGCTCGGAATGACGCGTTGGAAATTCAACCCCCACCACCCGCTGCGCGGGAGCCGCCCCCTTCAACGGGGGCAGCTCGAATCCTCACCTGTCGCGGCGTAAAAACGGCAAAGAAAAAGGGGACGCGGAGCGGTCCCCTTTGAGGTTCGGCGTTTTAGCCGCGCGTCCAAGTATAGTTGGCGCGGCCGTTAACGTTGTCTTGGAAGAATGCAACGGACATTTTCTTCGCATTCGTCACGGGGTCGGAAACATTCACATCTTCGCTTTCTTCGCTGAAAGGCAGGTTGCGCACCTTCCAGCCTGCCGTCACCTCGAAGGTGACCGCATGAAGATCCTTCGTGCGGAAAGCAAATGCGCCGATCTCCACAAGGTTCTTGCCCACCGTAAATTCGGTGATCGCCGTGTTTTCAAAGGCGCTGTTGCCGATCTTGGTAAGGCTCGCGGGGAAGGCGATCGACGAAAGCGCGGAGCAGTTCCCGAATGCCGACATGCCGATCTCCTTCACGCCCGCGCCGAGGCTCACGCTCGCAAGGTATGCGCAGTTATAGAATGCATAGACGTCAATGCAGGTGACGCTATCGGGGATGATGACCGTTCGGATCTTATTACACCCCATAAACGCTTGGCCTGCGATCTTGGTGACCTTCTTATTGTTATACTCTGCGGGGATACGCAGTTCTTCCTCGATCTCGTCGTACACATACCCCGTGACGAAGTAGGATCTGCTCGCCTCATCGTATTCGTATTCCAACGCCCCCGAGACGGCGACATTGTAGCCGCAGACGGAGCAAGGCACGCCGCTGTGCGGCGCTTCGGTCTCCTGCATCATCCGGCCGCAGAGCGTGCAGTTTTTCCAATGCGAACTTGCGTTGTTCACCCACTCGCCCCCGACATGGGTATGCTGTTTTGTGTAGCCGCAGACGGAGCAGGTGTAGCTTCCGTTTTGGAAGGTGTGCGCCGCTTCGTCCTGTTTCAGTCCTGTGTGCTGGCAGATGGAAGGGTGCCAATGGCCGCTTTCGTCGCTCTCCCACGCCGAAGAATATTCGTGCTCGTGGGGCTGGGGCTTGCTCCCCTCGCCATAGAGCAATCCGGCGTCTACCGAGGGAGTTCCGCTGCCCGCGTGCAGGGTGATGACGTAGTAGCCCGCGCCGCCGACGACTCTGATATTGCCGCCGTCGTTGCCGTCGAACAGCTTCTTCGCGTTCGCGCTCACATGGTCCGCGTTGATCTCGCCGTCCCAATACCCGCCGCCGTCTTTGACGATCTTGAACTCTTCGCCGCCCTTGAAGGCGCGTTCAAAGACGTATTGCGTCCTTCCTTCCGTATCCTTTCCGATGAGGCGGTGGAATTTCCACTGATCGCTGTGGGTCTCGCCCCAGCCCGTCGTGCCGCCGTCCTTATTGTCGGTGAACGTCCCGATGATCCAATAATTCGTAGACGACAGCCCGTTTTCCGCGGGCGCGTCGAAGGCATAGCCGCATGCGCAGCGATAGTTGGCGTTTTGGGTGTGCGGCGTCTTTGCCGTCGTCTCCCCGCAGGAGCATTCCTGCCAATGCTGCGCGCCGTCGCGCATCCATACATAGGAATGCGTATGTTCGTCGCCGCTGCCGCTCCCGCCGCCGTCCTCGGTCTTGACGGGCGCCTTGCAGACGTCGCACTCCCCGTCCTTATTGTCGTCGCTGTGCAAGCCGCGGCTGCCCGTTTTTTCTTCGCCGCAGGTGCATTCCTGCCAGTGATAGTCCCCTTCGTACTTCCACGCCCAGACGTGGCCGTGGGATTCGCCCATGCCGTATCCGCACACATCGCACTCGCCGTTGCCGTCTTCATCGACGTGCGCGCCTCGGCTATCCGCCTTTTCTTCGCCGCAGGAACACGCCTCCCAATGCTGCGTTTCGCTGCTTTTCATGGTATAGCTATGGGTGTGGTCGCCGTCTTTATCGCCCTGTTGCCCGTTGCAGGCCGCAAGTCCGAAAGCCGCCGCCATCGCGAGCGCGGTGATCGCACAGGTGAACTTCTTCAACTTCATAAATCTTCCTCCCGATAGGATCTGACTTTATTTTACCAATAGCCGCCTCTTCCCGTCAACTTATTTCACGATGTTAAATAATTTCAACATTTTTGCGGCGTTTTTTGATCGCGCTTGACATTTTTTTATGGAATTTTATAATGGGGGTGAGTAATCGGGCGGCGAAAACCGTTTTACAGTTGAGAGGTGCTTATGCAAGACAACGGTGTAAGTAGCTACCACCGCTTTCTGCAAGGAGACACGAAAGCGCTCGAAGAGTTCGTGGCGCTGTATGGCGACGCTCTTGTGCGGTTTTGCTACTGTTTTGTGCGCGATCTTTATGCCGCAGAGGACATTGCGGAGGATTCTTTCGCCGCGCTCATCGCGAAGAGAAAACGTTTCGCGGACGAGGCGCATCTGCGCGGATATCTTTTTAAGACGGCGCGCAACAGATGCCTTTCCCAACTGCGCAAGAAGAAGATCGCGCCCTGCGGCGAACTTCCCGACGGCGAACAGCTCGCCCTCGAACGGGAACGCGACCGCACGGTGTACGCCTGCCTCGGCAGGATCGCTCCGCAGTACCGCGACGTGCTCTATCTCGTCTACTTCGAGGGCTTCAAGCCCGAAGAGCTGGAAAGGACGCTGAAAAAATCGAGAAAACAGATCTACAATCTCCTTGCGCGCGCAAAAGCCGCTCTCAAAGAAAAATTGATCAAGGAAGGTATCTCGGATGAAAACTTGTGAGGAAAGGACAAAAGCTATCCTCGAAAAAGCGGCGGCGGAACGGAAACGGAAGGCGCGCCGCGCGGCGGGGATCTCCGCGCTCTCGTGCACGCTCGCCGCAGTGCTCGTTCTGAATCTCGCGCTCTTTTTGCCGGGAGCGGGCGGAAACGCCGACGCGCCTATGGGACCCGACGCGAATGTCGGAGACGATATCGGCGGCAACGGCGGTAATGGCGGAAACGGTGGAAACGGAGGGAATGGCGGCAAAATCGAACTGCAAGGCGCAAAGAGCTATGCCGTTGTCGCGGACGCCCTTCGCCCCATCGTAAAAAACGGCGGCGGCGCGGAGACGGACGACGGATACACGGCGGACGACGGGCGCGACCAATACGCGGAGATCACGGACAGTCAGGCGGAAGGCGTGACCGAGGGCGATATCGTGAAGCGCGGGCAGCGCACGGCGTTCTATCTCACCTTCGATACCACATATGACGAAGCCATCCTCCCCCTCGTCCTTCAAGCGTATCCCATCGACGGGCAGAGCACAGAGGCGCTCGGAACGCTCACCATCCTGCCCGAGGAGGGCTTCGTGTTCTATGAATGGTCGCGCGAGATGTACCTAAACGACGATCTCTCCGCCGCCACCATTCTCGTCACCGCCTATGAGAAGAAAACGGCGCTGACTTACACCGAAATCATCACGGTGGACACGGAAGATCCCGCTACCATGTCTGTGACAGACGCCCGCTTTATCTCGGGAGAACTCATTTCCTCCCGCATGACGGACGGCAATTTGCTCGTCGTTTCGAGGTTCTTCGTGCACGCCGAGACGGACTTCTCCGACGAAAAGGAGTATCTGCCGCAGTACGGCGCGATCGGCGCGCTCGAAAACATTCCCGCAGAACATATCTATGTGCCCGAAAACGCACAGCGGGCGGTGTTTGCCGTCGTCTCCACGCTCACGCCCGAGGGAACATTCATCGATTCGCGCGCCCTTCTCTCCTTCACGAAGGACGTGTACGTCTCCCCCTCCGCCTGCTATGTGACGGGGCAATACCTCGCCCAAGCCGCCGAGACGGGCGACCGCGAATATCACACGACCGTTGCGCGCGTGGAATTGGGTGAGGGCGGCGCGCTCGCACTGCGCGCGCAGACCGACCTTGCGGGGCGGCTCAACGATCGCTATTCGATGGACGAATATAACGGCAAGCTGCGCATCTTCCTCACGACGAACGATAAAATCAAAGAAGGAGAGGGCTATTGGGCGACGGCGGCGGCGGAGACCGCCGAGGGCACCGGCGCGAGCCTCTTCGTTTTGGACGCGGAGACGCTGGAAGTTGCGGCGAGCGCGGAGGCGTTCGCCCCCGAGGGAGAGCGCGTGCGCGCCGCCCGTTTCGACGGCGATATCGCCTATGTTTGCACCGCCGCGTCCTTCGTCGATCCCGTATTTCGGTTCGACCTTTCCGACCTCGGCAACATCACCTATACGAACAGCGGCACGATCCCCGGCTATTCCACCTCGCTCGCAAAATTTTCTAACGGCCTGCTCGTGGGCATCGGGCATGAGGAGCGCCAAAGCGATCTCAAAGTGGAGCTGTACGACGGGAACGCACAGCCCGTCGCCTCCTATACGGTGAGCGGCAACCTCACGGGGCACGCGACAAAGTACAAGGCATACTACATCGACCGCGAGCGTTCGCTCATCGGGCTGGGACTTGCGGATATGGAGAACGGCGCGCGCACCGTGTATCTTCTGCTCCGCTGGGACGGCGAAAAACTCGCCGAAGCCGCCCGCATCCCCATCGCCGCCCAATGCAGTCCCAACAACGTGCGCGCGTTCTGCGAAAACGGATCGCTCTATGTGTTCGACGGCACCCTGCATATCCATTCCGTTTGAGGCGATAAAAACCTACTCCCCCGCATGCTTTTGCGGGGGAGTTTTTTTATAGGTGAATTGCGCGATATCCGCGCGGTTCAAGAGAGGCTTTGCCGATGAATAAGAATAAGGTGATACTTCATGACGTGATTAGAAGCCTTCCCCCGGTGTCACGGCAAAGCCGTGACGAATGAGGGGCACATTAGAAACCAACCCTCATCAGTCACTAACGTGACAGCTGTCTCACGCGGGTAGAACCCCGCGTTCGGTCGTCGTTCGCGCTACGAATGCGCTCACTCACCGCAAAACGCGCACACGGCACACCGTGCCGATGTGCAGAAATGCGTTTTGCGACCCCTCGAAGGGGGAAGCCTTGCTATGGTGATACTTCGACAAGCTCAGTATGACGAATTTGGAATGACACCCCTTCCGTCACTCGCGTTGCTCGTGACACCCTCTCACGCGGGTAGACCCCCGCGTTACTTCGCCTACGGCTCGTGCCGCGCTTAGTAGAGAATAGTGCGCGCGGGGCGGTCAGCATTTGCCCGTGCATATGGGCAAATGCCAAGAAAATTTTGCGCCAAAGATTATCAATCTTTGACAGAAAAGCAAAATTTTCCCCTCGAAGGGGTGGGCAAGGGGCAAGACCGTTTCCGTGTAATGAAAAACCACCCGCAGTGCGGGTGGATCAGGATTCGATGTATCGATCAGCCGAGGATCGCGAGCGAGAGGCCGCAGAAGATGAGCAGGGATACGGCGTCTACGATCGTGGTGATGAAGGGGCTTGCGACGGCGGCGGGGTCGAGCTTGCACTTCTTGACGAGAAGCGGGAGCATACAACCCACAAACTTCGCCATGATGACGGTGCAGAAGAGCGCGAGCGAGGTGATGAGGCAGGTCACGACGTCGTACCCTTCAAAGCGGAACAGCAGTCTGTCGATGAGCATAAGTTTTGCAAAACAGGCGGCGGCGAGCGTCAGCGCAAGGAGAAGCGAGGCGCGGAATTCCTTCCATAGCACCTTGCCCGCGTCCTTCGTCGAAAGTTCGCCGAGGGCAAGGGAACGGATCACCGTCACCGACGCCTGCGAACCCGAATTGCCGCCCGTATCCATGAGCATGGGGACGCATGCGAGCATCGCGGTAGAGAGCAGGCTCTCGAATTTGTTCAGGATCAGCCCCGTGAACGTTGCGCTGACGAGCAGGATCAAAAGCCACGGCACGCGCTTCTTCCAAATGGAGAACACGCTCGTCTTCAAATACGGCTTGTTGTCGTGAACGATACCGACCATGCGTTCGAGGTCTTCGGTGTTCTCCTCTTCGATGACGTCGATTGCGTCGTCGACGGTGACGATGCCGACCAGCCGCCGCTCGTCGTCTACGACGGGGATCGCGAGGAAGCCGTAGTCCGAGATCTTGCGCGCCACGACCTCTTTATCGTCCTGCGTGTTGACGTAGATGACGTTATCCTCCATGATCTCGGAGATCGACTGCTCCATCCGCGCGAGAAGAAGATCTTTCGCCGTCACAAGTCCGATGAGTTTGTTCGCAGAGTCGGTGACGTAGCAGGTGTAGATCGTCTCCTTGTCGATTGCCGTCTTGCGAATGCGATCGAACGCCTCCCCCACGGTCATGGTGGGCAGGAATTGGACGAACTCGATGGTCATGATGCTGCCCGCACTGTCCTTCGGGTACTTCAAGATCTCGTTGATGTAGGCGCGCGTTTCGCTGTCGCTCTGGGCGAGCAGACGCTTGACGACGCTCGAAGGCATCTCCTCGACGAGGTCGACGGTATCGTCGAGGAAAAGCTCGTCCATGACGGCTTTGATCTCCTTATCCGTCAGCTTTTTGAGGAGCTTTTCCTGCGTATCCGTCTCGATCTCGACGAACATCTGCGCCGCAAGATCTTTGGGCAGAATGCGGAAGAGTACGGGAAGATCTTCTTCCTTCGCGCTCTCGAAAACGGCGGCAAGGTCGATCTCGTTCATGGACGCGAGCAGCGGTTTGAGGACGGCGAAGTTGCGCTCTTCGAGCAGGGCGAGGATCTCGTCCTCCTCCGCGATCCTGCGGGCGACCTCTTCGGGAAGATCCTCGATGATATCCACGGTATCGTCTACCGAGACGTCCTCCATGACATCCTGCAACTCGTCGTCGTGCAGGCCTTCGATGATCTCCTCCTGCACGGACGGCTCCAACAGGACGATGATCTCGGCAAGCTGTTCGCTATCCAGCGCGCGGCAGAGCGGAATGAGGTGCTCCCCCGCTTCCGATAAAATATACGCCGCCTCTTCGGGAGAAAGTTTTTTCACCCGTTCGGCAGCGCCTTCGTAATCTTGTTGCGATAATAAAATTCTGATCTCTTCCTTCATCTCTCACCTCACGAAAACATAAAGTCAGGCGTAGCCGAAGGAAGCCGCGATCTTATACGGGAAAGCGGACCGTAAGATGCGGCTTATTCCATCGGCCTATGTCGCTACTTCGCCCTTTCACGGTCCCGCCTCCTTTTTTTCTTTTACTCCTTATATTATAACGTATCCCGAAAAAAATGTCAACCGCATTCCGCAGGGAGAACATGGCGCGCGCAAGGAAAATTTTTCTTTCCCCCTTCGTTTTGTGTTGCATAAAGTGCGCAAATATGATAAAATAATGAGGATATATTCGCACCGCACTGTTGCTATTGCATAAACGGCGCGAATATGATAAAATCATTCCGAAAAGCAAATAATATTTTCGCGGGGGAGACCCGCAAAGGAGTATCCATGAGGAAAAAGCTGAAAATCTTTTTACTTTCGGCATGCGCGCTCGTGCTCGCGCTCGGCGCGATCGCCGTTGCCGCCTGCGGCGGCGGAGACGGCGGCGAGGATCCCATTCTCTATACCGTCAGCGTGACGTGCGAAAAAGCGAACGCGCTCAGCGGCGTGAAGGTGGAGATCAAAAAGAGCGGGACCTCGGTCGAGACGAAGGGGCTTACCGACGGGAAGGCGGAGTTCCGCCTCGCGCCCGATACCTATCAGGCCTCCATCGTGGAGAGCACGCTGCCCGAAGGGTATGTTTCCGACCCCGCGATGGCGACCCTCACCGCGAAGGCGCCCAACAAGACCTTCGCGCTCGTAGAGGAGGGCACGGACGATCCTACCACGGTGACTTACACCGTGAAAGTCCTCATGCCCGACGGCTCTCCCGCGGCGGGGCTGAATATCCAGCTCTGCACGGAGGCGACGGGCGGCACCAACGAAGGCTGCTACCCCGCGACGACGGACGCAACGGGCACGGCGACCCTTGAATTGGAAGAAAATACCTATGAACTGCATATCGACACCCCGCCCGCGGGAACGAAATTCGACAACACCGAGTATAAGGTGACGGCAGAGTCGCCCTCCCTCACGGCACGGCTCGACTATGCGGATAAGATCGAATACGTCGTCAACGTGACGTGCGCCGACAATGTGCTCGACGACGTCGAGGTGACGCTTTCCACTATCGCCCAGGAAGGCGACGGCACGGCGGAGGACGCGGGGGGCATGTCTGAACGCAAGCCCCTCGTAAACGGCTCCGCCACCTTTCTTCTCGCGCCCGACGTGTATTTCGTGACGCTCCACCTTCCCGACTATATCAAGGAAGATTACACCTATGCCCAGCCCGACGCGCTGACGCCGTCAAGCCCCTCCGTTGCAATCGAGATCGTGCCCAACGTGCAGGAGTTCACGGTGAACGTCTCCTGCGAAAACGCCGAGGCGCTCACAGGCATCACCGTCGAAGTCTTTCAGGGCGACGTCTCCGTCTTGGTAGCGCCCCTTGTGAACGGCTCCGCCACCTTCGAGCTTGAAAGACTGGAATATACCGTCGCGCTGAAAAACGTTCCCGAGCACTATGTGTATGTCGCAAATCAAAGTTTGAACGTCACGCACCCCGCGCTCGAACTCGAACTTCTCTATGTCCCGTGGGAGGGGCAGGGCACCGAGGACGACCCCTTCCTTCTCACCGACCTTGCGGGCAGCTACAACATCAAACTGCCCACCCTTGTGATGGATATCTGGGACGCGCGTCCCGTGCCCCTTCCCTATCTCTTCTCCTACACGCCCGACGCGGATAAAACGTTTACCCTCGTGAGCGCGTATCCATACGTCGGGATCTTCCTCGTTGCGAAAAAGGATTACAGCGCGGGAACAGTCTCCTCCCATCTCGTATATTGGGACGGCAACCAGGAGACGAGCCGCACGACCTTCACGCTGAAAGCAAATACCGAATATCTCATGACGGTGGAGGATATCTCCAACGAAGGGAACCGCATGGTGTTCACGATCGCCGAAGGGAACGGCGCAGACGTGCACATCTTCCCCGCCGACATCGCGGGGGATTGGAAGGACGATTGGACAAACGACGGCAGCGGCGCGCACGTGGGCGTTACCGTGGAGAACAACACGGTAACGGCAGACGGTGCGGCGGCGGATATCACGGCGATCTCCGATAAGGACGGCGTGTTCACGCTGGAATTCACCGCGGGCGGAGCAAACTATAAGCTCACCTATACCTACGCTTCCAAAGAGTTGAAAGTGGAGAAGAACGGGACTTCCTACACCCTGCAAAAGCGCGTCATCATCGACGACAAGCCCTTTGAAGGCTCTATCAACAGCAACCTCCTCGGCACCTACCACAATGTGGACGATCGGAACGAGATCCTCATCGTCGAAGCCAACAGCGTCACTTGGGGAAATAGGACGATCGAACTCAAAGTAAATAATTGGTTTGAAGGCTTTACCGCCTCGGTGGACGGCGAGATCTGGCACTTCTATTTCGACGTCAATCAGTTTTTCGTCTACAAGAACGGCGATACGATCGACCACGCGATCGTCTTTGAAAAGTAAAAGCGGCGTTTCGCCGACGAATAGCAAGAACAGCCCGCGCACGCACTGTGCCTCGGGCTGTTTTTTTATACAAGGAATGGGGGAAATGACACCCCCACCTGTCTCACTTCGTTCGCCACCCTCCCCCTCTCGGAGGGGTAGGGCTTCCCCCGCAGGTGACTGATGGGGGGCTTGCTGTCCCTTTTAGGGAAAGTACCCGCGAAGCGGGGGGAAAGGGTTATAACCCCTCTGTCTCGGCTACGCCTCGACATCTCCCCTTTTAGGGGCGACAAGGGTTCACCCCCACCTGTCACGGCTTTGCCGTGCCACCCTCCCCCTCTCGGAGGGGTAGGGCTTTCCCCGTCCAAAGGGGGAAGGCTTTCAATCTCGTCATACTAAGCGGGCAACATGACGTAATTAGAATAAGGTGATGTTTCGACTGCGCTCAACATGACGTTATTAGAATGCAGAACAACATGGCGGATTGGAATGGCAAAGGCGGTCAGGTGGAAAAGAAGGCGACGCCGACGCCGTTCGGCCCGAAATGCGTTCCGATCGTGCTTCCGATCAGACCGGCGGGGATCTCGTCGGGGCTTTGGACATGCCCCTCCCAGAGCGCCGCGCTGTCGCGCAAATATTTTTTGAGGTATTCGTCGGAAAGTCCCGAATACATCACCCTGTACGGCATGGAAAAATCGATCCCGCCGCATCTTTCCACGAGCTGCATCAAAAGATTGTTGCTCCGCTTGCTGCCGATCGCCTTGCCGACGAGTTTCACTTCCCCGCCTTCGACCGAAACGACGGGCTTCACCGAGAGCATTTCGCCCGCGAAAGCGGCAACGCCCGAGATCCTTCCCCCCTTCCGCAAATATTTCAGCGTATCGACGACGGCGAGAACTTGGATCTTCTTCTTTTTTTCGTCCAATTCCCCGACGATCTCCTCGGCGCTTCGCCCCTCTTCTAAAAGGCGCAGCGCGTATTCGCCGAGGATGCGCTCCCCCGCGGCGGCATTTAAGCTGTCCACCGCAAACACTTTCCCCTCAAAGCGCTTCGCCGCTTTTTTGGCGCAGGCGAAGGTGCCCGAGAGCTTCGACGAGATCGTGATGGCGATCACCTGATCGCCGCCCTTCGTCATGGTTTCAAACGCTTCGCTCCACCGATATTCGTTGATCTGGCTGGTCTTCGGGAGCGCGTCGCTCTCGATCAGCCGTTCAAAGAATTGCTTGTGCGAAAGGGTAACGCCGTCAAGAAAGGTCTCTTCGCCGAACCGTATCTCCATAGGGAGCAGAAAGATCCCCATTTTCTGCGCTTCGGCTTCTTCGAGATCGGAAGCGCTGTCAATCAGAATTTTTATCATCCGTCTCCTCCCCGCAATCGAGCGCTCCGTCCCCCTTCGGCGGACGAGGCCTGTTCGGAAACATGACATTGCGGAAATCGAACTTCCACTTGCCGTCGATCTTATCAAACCGATTCCACAGCCAAAGGAGATAGCCGAGCGCGACAAACACCGCCATCAGCCCCAATACCCAAAGCAGCACGCCGCCGTAGCCGAGTTCGCTCACATTGAGGAAAAAGTACGGATAAACAAAATCGGGAATGGCTGCGCCCAAAATCATGATGTACGCCACATAGATGAGCGGAATGATCAGGCTGTAAAGAGGCGCAAAGACGGAAACCGTACGCTTCTCGTCGAAGAAGATATAGTCGAAGATAAAGAGAAGGGGCGCAAGAAAATGATAGGACATATTGCCCACATTGCGCCAATAGCCCGCCTCCAAAGGCGATTGGAGCAGAAAAATGACGACGAGGAAGGTGACGGAGATCATGATCACGGTCATGAACTTGAACGTCCGCAGTTTTCGGCTGTAACCCTCGGTTTCGCCCCTTCTCACCCGCTTCACCGTGTCGGCGAGAACGATGATCGAAACGATCAGCACAAAATAATTGCTGATGTTGGTGTAATACTTCAAAAATCCCCACGAGAATTCGTTGCCGCCGTTTTCCCCGATATAGAAAATACCGAGGGACAGCAGACAGGCGAATGCCGAAACGACGCACAGTACGATGCGGTAAATCAGTTGCGTTACCGAATTTTTACACATAGAAACATCCTCCGCGGTAAAAAATAAATCTGCCCGGTTACGGGTTGTATTTTTTACAGATCTCAGCCAGATTTTCCGAGATGACGCCGAGCGAATGATAGAGTTGCTCCCGTTCGCCGTCGGAGATGCCCGCGCTGCCCTCTTCGAGGATCGCCGAAATTTTATCGGCGACAACGCGGGCGATATGCTCGCCTTTTTCCGTGAGACGAATGGGATTTTTGTACTTCCGCCCGCTATTTACGTCAACGTAGACCAGCCCCTCCCCGATGAGTTCCTTCACGGTTCGGGACATCATGCCCTTGTCCTCGCCGCACATCTCCCCGAGCTTCGTCAGGCTGACCCCTTCCGCACAGTTGTAAAGCCCGAACAGGCACTGCACTTGCCTCCCTTTCAACCCGAGCGCCGCCATCTCGACGTTTTTGATCCTTTGAACGCTCCGCGAGATATTGATGAGCAACAGGGAAAATGTTGCGTACCGTTGTTCCATAAATGCCTCCCGACCGCTATCATACTCTGCTATCGTTGATTTGTCAACAATTTTAGTGCGCAAATTGAACTTTTTTTCTCGAACATAAGAACCCTTGCCGTAAAAACCTGCGCGCGCTCTTACAGTATCCGAAGCGGAAAAAGTTCCTTCTGCCTCTCGCGACGATCGCGCGGTTTTGGGCAAAAAAAGAAACGGCTGATCGGCCGTTTCTTTGTGTTTTTGCCCTCTGCGGCGGTTTGCCGCGCGCAATGCCCTACTTGTTGATGGGCTGGAAGATAAATACGTTGTCGGCATAGGATTTGGAAGTCAACTCTTCAAGCCCCAGCCCCGTCTCTGTGTGCACGACGCGGTAGTATTTCGTTTCGTTGATCTCTTTATGGGAGTATACGTTGCCGATCAAATAGCGATCGCTTCCTACGTTCAAATAATACTCCTCCACCCGTCCCAATTCAAGATCGGTAAACCGAACAAAATCCTCCTTTCCGTATGTCACCAACCCGTCGACACATTCGGCGAGATCTACGGGGCAATAATAAAGCCCATCTTCATCGCTTCCCAAGAGCATATCGAATGCGTCGTCGAACCATTGGGCATCATATGTGCCGCTGACCGCAAGCCCCGCCTCGCCTTCTTTCCCCGAGGCGAAGGCGCCGCCATCACAGCCGCCATAGAGGGAAAGATCATCATACATTCCCAAGAAATCATTATCTATGAAAACATACGGGTTTTGATGATATGTTTTCCAATCGAAGGGCAATTTCAAGAGCCCGTGATTTTCAAATGGCTCCGGAACACCGTCGACCATTTTATGGGTAAGGGTAGTGCTCAAAATTGACATTTCATCTATCACGTTGCTGTAAATATAAACGTCGCCTTGCGTATCCCGTATATAGCCGCCTTGTGCAGTATAGGTGGCATAAATGATTTTCTTTTCAAGATCGATCTCATCAAACAAATCATTCATGACATAAGCCCAGCCGTCGTTATCCGCAAATGCGTCCCTAACTGTGATATCCTTATTCGGCATGATGTCTGTAAAGACGAGATTATTGTCGGCGTCTACGGAGAGCTTATAGGTCGATTTGGGGCTATCGAGAAAACACCCATCCCAATCCGTTTCGGCGCCCACAACAAGTCCTTCTCCGATTGCAGAGATCCCGAAATTTTCGATCTTATAGAAGTATCGTTCAAAGTCCCCGACAAACTCTTCACGAATCACCATTGTGTTTTCCGTCTGCGAAGCAAACAGTTCATGACGAACATCATCCTAAAAAACAACTTGGATCCCAACCTCGTCTACACTTGCAAGGGCATTTATAGCAAAAAAGTAAACGCCGTTATCGTCAGCTTGAACGCAGAAAATCTTCAAGTTTTGAACGCTGTTACGCCGTCCGAAAATGTCTGAAAAATTTTCAAAAAATTCGATGTCGTCAGTTCAAGTCTGGCTGGAAGGCAAAAATGGCAAAAAGACAGTCATAAAATGAAACACTTTTGTCCAACTTTTTGACCGTATAAAACTTGCATAAACGGTATGATTTATGCGTTAAATTGCATAAAAAGAAGCGAGATTTGAATAATCTCGCTCTTTTTATTCACCGACAGTCATTTGGTGAATGAAAGATGGCTGCTCCTGTCAGACTCGAACTGACGACACCGCGGTTAACAGCCGCGTGCTCTACCGACTGAGCTAAGGAGCAA